>NZ_JBSJYX010000030.1:0-40699 GCF_053711175.1 Kocuria sp. KH4 | reverse complement strand
GACCTGCGGGCACTGCTGGGAGCAATCGATCATCAGATCACCGGCGCCAACCAGGTGCAGTAGGTCGGCATCTACAAGCAATCCAACTTGCAAATCCGGTCTACAGAGTTATGAGACCAGGTCTTAGGGAGATCTTGCCCCGCCTGGCCGCCGGCCTGCTCGTCCCGGCCGCCGTGCTGAGTTACCGGCTCAAGAAATCTCGACCACCGGGACCTGGCCCCGACGTGTCCCCGGGCCGGTAGGACGTGGACCGGGCTGGGCTGCGGTGGGCCCACGACCCTGGGGAAGGACAGCCGATTTTGTGGCACCGGCCACCGGTGAGGGCCTCCGCCCCGAATAAGGACGGGAAGTGGCTGTTTGTGGGGGCTGGTCTGGTTCATCGTCGCCGACGAGCTGCTCGAGGCCGCACTGCACTGGCTGGTGGCCACCAGCAGGCACGGGTTCTCCCACGCGATCATCAGCCTGCTCACCCTGGGTGGGTGCTTCATCGGCGTGCAACGGCTGCCCGTCAAGCACCGGCGCCTGGAGACCGAGGGCGACCTGGACCCGTTGCTGGCCCCTATGACTACCAGACACAGGCCCGAGGAGGAGTCTTCATGGGTTGGGCCCGTGGCGTCCGGCGGACATCGCCCAGCGGCACGGGCGCATCATCCGGCAGGGTAATCAGAACTCGGAGGTCGCGATCTCGCAGGTGGTCACGAAGGGGTCGTTCGACACCTTCATGTGGCAGACGTTGGAGCGGAAGTCGAAGTTCATCGACCAGATCATGCGCGGCCGGTTGGACGTGCGTGAGATCGAGGACGTCGGGGACAACACGTTGTCCTTCGCGGAGGTCAAGGCGATCTCCAGTGGCAATCCGTTGATCCTGGAGAAGTCGAAGGCCGATCAGGAGCTGGCGCGGTTGGAGCGGCTGAACCGGGCGTGGCACCGCAATCAGTCCTCGTTGGTGTTCCGTAAGGACGCGGCTCTCTCGCGTGTTGAGGCACTGGAGCGTGAGCTTCCGGTGCTGCGTGCGGCCGCGCAGCGCACCACCGATGAGTTGGGCGGGGAGAAGTTCCGCATGACCATCGACGGGGCGACCATGGAGAAGCGCACTGAGGCCGCCGAGGCGTGGCAACGGTGGGCGGGGGTGCACGCGACCGCGCGGCCGCCCCGTGCTGGGGAGGTCGACCTGGGGGTCGCGGCGCGGATCGGTTGTCACGACATTCGGGTGGTGCAGCGGTCAGGGAACCTGGGTGATCTGAGTGCGTCCCCGGTGGAGCTGCGCATTGAGGATGCCCCCGGGGTGGCGGTGGAAGTCACCCGGGCGACATCGTTGAATCCGAGTGTGGGCATGATCCAACGGTTGGAGAACCAGGTGCTGAAGCTGCCCGAGGAAGTGACCACACGGGAGACCCGATTGGCGGCCGCGCATCAGGAAGTCGCCGACGCCCGGGCGGCACTGGAGGTGCCGTTCAAGCACCAGGAGGCCCTGGATGCGGCCCGGTGGGAGGTGGAGCGCATCGACCGTGCAATGCGCGGAGAACAGACGCCGCAGCCGACTTTGGACCCGGAGCTGGAGGCGTTGAAGAAGTGGATGCGGATCAACTTCCCCGGAGCTCCCACCACCGGACGTAGCGCTTCCGGGCGTGAAACTCCCACGGTCGGCCGCTCACCGGAGCCAGCTCGTGTGCGCTATGACCAGCGTCCTACGGAGGACGGCCTAGGGTTGTAGACGAGCACTTAATCTGGCTCCCACACGACGAACGGTGCCCGCTCCCTGAGGGGGAGCGGGCACCGTTTCTTGTGCGGTGACTGCAGGGTCAGGAAGCCGTCCACAGTCGGCGGTTACGGATCTGGAGCGGTCGTGCGTGAGGTGACCTGCCGGCTGTGGTCGGGTGGTCGGATGGGGTCCCCGTGTCCACATGGGTGCGGGAAAAGCCGCGGAGCGGGTGGAGCTTTTGCCGTGCACATGTGGGCACGGGGCTAGGAACTCAGCCACGGTTGTTCAGGTCGCGTTTCGCGCCCACCGGGCGTGCTCCGCGCCAGATGACGAGCAAAGACACAACGAGGATCAGGCCGTAGATCAGTCCGATCTTCGAGCCCCCGGCCACCAGAACGATGAACAGGATCAAGAGCGCCGCGGAGCACGTGGCGAGAACCCAGCGACCGGGCGTCACTGCTGCGGCTCGGTGCCGTCACCGTTCTGCACGGACGAGGTGGGCGTGTCCGTGGTGGACTGCGCGGCCTTCCGCCGACGCTGTACACGTTGCATCTTTTCGGGTGCCGACAGTCCGATCTTGCGCAGCTCGTCCTCGGTCCAGCCGCCGTTGTTCACGGCGGCCTGGAACGCCTGGGCATCGTTCTTCTCCGCCTCCTTGAGTGCCTCGCGGGCCTCGTCGAGGGCACCACGTGCCGTAATTGCCCGGCGGACGTAGTCCATCCGGTCGTTGAGCAGCCGCTGAGCGGCTTCCTCGGCCTGCTGGGGGTCGGTGAGCTTCGCCATGCCCCCAACTTAACGGACGCACACCGTGCGTTCCATACTTCACGGGTGCTCCGCTACCGCTTCGCACCCGTGGTGCCCCGGCGGAGAAAGCTATCTTTTATGTGCCATAAGAGGGGTGCACCGCTGGCCCGCGGTGCTTTGCGGTGGCACACTGGTCGTGTGGGGCCCACCAGGGTGGGGGCGCTGCGCTGGGCCGAGACGAGAGGAGGTGCTGTGGTGGAGCAGGAGAATCCGCGTCGGGTGTGGAAGTCGAGGCGTAAGCGGATCGAGGGCAAGACCCAGTACGTCCGGGTGTCCATGTCCGAGTCCGAGCGTGCTCAGTTGATGGTGCTGGAGCAGCAGACCGGGCTGTCCCCGTCGGCGCTGATGGTTGAGGCGGTGTTCGGCTCGGCGGATCCGGTGGCAGTGCAGTTGCGGCGGAATCAGCTGGCCGAGCTGATCCAGATGCGGCACTTGATGGCCACGATCGCGAATAACGTGAACCAGATCGCTCGGCACGCCAACAGCACCGGGGAGGTGCTACCCGAGACGGTCGAGACCTTGCAGGAAGCTCGCCGCTTTGGTGCGGACGTGCTGGCCAAGATCGAAGAGCTGATCCCGTGATCCCGAACATCACCAAGGGTGACAAGCCGGTCGGGCTGATGAAGTACCTCGTGGGTCCGGGCCGGGCCAATGAGCACACTGACCCGCACCTGATCAACGGCTCCCCGCTCATCATGGCGTGGTACGACGACGTGCAGCTCAACGAGGAAGCCGCGGTGTCCATTGCCCGCGAGATCGACCTGAACCGGCGGTCCTTCGGGGTGGACGCGGACGCCAAACACATCTGGCACTGCTCGCTGTCGATCCCGTACCAGGACCGTGAAGTCACCGACCAGGAATGGGCTGACATCGCCCAGCGGTTCATGGACGAGATGGACTTCACCGACGCTGGGGCCAAGGCTCCGTGCCAGTGGGTGGCGGTGCACCATGGGCGCTCGACGAAGGGCAACGACCACATCCACATCGTGGCCTCTACCATCCGGGGGGACGGCACCAAATGGAACTGGGGTAACGACTTCTCCCGGGCGCAGAAAGTTGCGCGTGGGATCGAGAAGGACTTCAATCTCATCCAGCTCGGCAACCACTCCGAACGGTGGCTGCAGCAGGGCGAGATCAACCGGGACAGCACCCGGGAGCCGGCACGGTTCGCACTCGAGCGCACCGTGCGGGCCTGCGCCGTGGCCGCCGAGACGGAGGCGCAGTTCGTGCGGCAGATGCGCCGGGCGAAGCTGCTCGTGCACCCCCGGTACGCGGCCGGCACCGATTCGGTGGTCACCGGGTACTCCGTGGCGGAGCGCCCGCCGAAGGGGATGCGGCCGCTGTGGTTCGGTGGCGGCAAGCTCGCCCAGGACCTCACCCTGCCGTCCCTGCGGACCCGCTGGCCCGACACCCCCGTCTCGGCGCAGGAGGCATCCGAGGAGTGGATGGCGGCCAAGCGGCACCGCCGCATCGTGCACCCCGACGCCCCCGGTGCGGTCTTGGACGAGGAGACCGCCCGGCGGTTGGCCGGGGAGTTGAAGGAGGTGCGCCGGCGGCTGATCACCATCGCTCCGGACGATCACCAGTCGTGGGCACATGCGGCCAGGGAAGCCTCCGGTGTGTTCGCGGCGTGGTCTCATGCGACCGAGGACGGCCAGGGGCCGCTGGGGCGTACCGCCCGGGTGCTGGCCCGGTCCGCGCACCGCTCCGGGGTGAAGATCACCACCCCGTTGGAGGCGCCGCTGCGTACCAGCGGCACCACGGCCTTTTTGTTGGCGGCCACGCGCGCGCCGTCGCCCACGGCGCAGGCGCTGATCATGAATCAGATGCTGCGGATGACCCAGGCGTTCTACGAGATGCACCAGGCCAACAAGGACCTGCGCGAGACCCAGCTCATCAACGACGCCTTTGAACAGCACCTGGCCGCCGTGGCCACACCCCTGCCCGAGGTAGAGACCTTCGAGCCGGGGCGGCCGGCCTCCCATGCTGGACCCACGCATGAGCGCGGGGTGCTACGGGAAACTCAGGGGCCCACGAACACGGTGCGCCCGTACGTGGACCACACCCGACCAGATCATGGAATGGAGCTGTAAGTGACGAGCGCACAACCCGATGGCGTGAACGAGATGCTCTCCCGGGACCTCCAGGCGGCGATGGCCGTGGCCGGGCGCTGGGGCGAGATGATGGCCCGCCAACGCGCCGAGCGACTCCGCCAACGTGTCATGGAGCAGCAGCACCGGCGGCGCGAGCTGGAGGAGCGCTTCGAGGCCGAACGCGCCGTGATGCGAACCGAGCTCGCGCCCGTGAACCAGGATCGGTTCTGGGAGACCGCCAAGCCCGAAGACATCGCAGCCCATTACGGGCTGGCCCGGCAGTGGGAGCACCACGACGAGGTCGCCCAGGCCGCCCGCGGACGGATCGAGCAGGAAGTAAAGGGCCGCCACGGCTTGGACGTGGACGACTACCTGACCGGCTACACCCCGGCCCGACAGCGGGCCGAACCCTACGAACACGATTTGGCCACCCGTGAAGCAAAAGACGCCCAGCGCGACCACGCTGAGGCCGTCCGCCACGCCGCCGTGGCCGGGCAAGGCGACCTGGACAACGACATGGACACTCGTCAGGCGGCCGCCGACGCCAAAGAGCTCTGGGACTCCGGAGACCGCAGGGCCCGCCTGGCAGACCAGCTCGTGGCAGCCCTCGGCGGCACCGAGGAAGGCCGCGACGGCGTGCAAGCCCGTCTGGCCGCCGAGCGTGACCAGGGCACACCTCCCATCGAGTCGGTGCGCTCCACCAAACGGGGTCCCAAGGCCCGGAAGAACACTGGGGGCGACCGGTCCCGGGAACGCGAGCAGGGCCTCGGCTGAAGCCACGACGCAGATGGGCCGCCGATTCCCCGTCTCGCCTCAGGCCCTTGCGGAGCACTGCACGTGCCGTGGGTCCTGTGCCGTAAGGCATGTGATTTGAGGCGGGATCTTTCTAGTGATTCTGGTGCTGAAGCGGCATGATGGAGGCATGTCCACCGCACCCATGGCACCTCGGGCCAACCTTCAGGCACACCGTGATTCACATCGGTGGCCTCTCCCGCAGGTCGTTGACGGGCTACGCGAGATTCTCGGGGCACGCCTGGTGGCCTATTTGGGCGGAGTCAAAGAGACGCGTGCCGTGCGCCAATGGATCGACGGCACGCGCGAGCCCGGCTCGGAAGCTGTGAAGCAGCGTCTGCGCGATGCGTATTACATCGCCGCGCTGCTCGCCGAGCGGGAAGCCCCCGGTGTCGTCCAGGCCTGGTTCACCGGAATGAACCCGCAGCTGGGCGATCGGGCCCCGGCACGCCTGTTGCGCGAAGGGGACCCGGAGCAGACCGTCGCCGAGGTCACCGCCGCGGCCCGCGCCTTCGTGGCCACGGCCGGATGAGCGCCGGGCTGATCACCGCGCAGGGACCCCGGGACCCGGTCTGGAGAGTCGGCTACCGACCCGAGCCACTGGCCTGGAGCGGCTGGGAACACGCCACCGACGGGCGTTTCCACGGCCGCTGGGACGACCCCGACGGTAACTACCGCACCCTGTACCTGGGGGAGTCCCTGCTGGCATGCCTGCTCGAGGTCCTGGCCTTCGCCCGCAAGGACGCGCACATGGCCGACGCCCTCGCCGAAATCGCCGAGGATCCCGAGGACGCCCAAAACCACCCCACCGCCGAACCGGGAACACTGGATCCCCGGTGGCTGGGACCTCGCTGCGCGGCCTCGGCTATCATCAGCGGCCGGTACTGCCAGGTGACGACCGCCCGGACCGTGGCCGCCCTCTACCCACGGTTCATTGGGGCTGCCCTGGGCGCCGGCTACGACGATTTCGACGCAGCACTGCTCAAAAACGGCGCCGCCCGCACCATCACCCAGGCCGTCTCGGCCCACCTATACCTCCACGAGGACGTCGACGGCATCGAATTCGCCTCTCGCCACGGCGATGAGCTCCGTCTGTGGTGTCTCTTCGAGCAACCCCACGACGCACGGATCAGCCCCCACCTATTACCTCTGGGCGAGAGCGACCTCAGCCCGGACAACCCGGAGATGGTCCAGGCGCTCGAGCTGCTCGGACTGCGCTGGGCCGTCACCTCGTAAGGCCGCCTGGGTCGTTTAGGCCAGCTAGGACGAGTCGTCGCATCAAATGCGAGAACTCCCGTGGGTTGCACGCCGATAACCTTTATTATGTAAAGTCATGGAAAGGCAGGGGCTCCCCGCGCGGAATGGAACGGCCGTGGGCATCTACCGTGCAGGTGGGCGCATCTGCGGTGACTGACCTGGGATCACGCCCAGCAATTGCAGGTCGCATCGACGCGCTTGCAGCTGAGCGTCCATCTCATCGACCCATCGGCGGGACCGATGCTCGAAGTTCGACACGAACCCGAGGATTAACACCACTATCCCGGCCACCAGGAGACCCATCGACGCCGGGCCCGGTGCATGCCCCGCCCCGACCGACAAGCCCAGCCCGATGATGGCCACCGCCGCCGCGAGCCCGCCGGCACCGGTGGTCACCGTGATCAGTGTGCCTGCCATCGAAGGGCCTCCTCGAGCTCAAATTAGACTTTAGTCTATTTCATACACCTCGGTAACTTGATGTGTCAACATCCGTACGGGGGTGTGCCACGTTCCCGATTTTCCTGGAATAGCGGGGTCTGCGTCCGAGTTGTGGTCGGTGCCGATACCCTTTTCCGCTCGAAGGAGCACGCACCAGACCATGGCCACCGATTACGACGCCCCGCGCACCGCTCCTGAGGACGAGCCGGCCAACGAGTCCCTGGAAGCGATCCAGGTCCAGCGCAGCGCCGCCACCCAGACCGCGGTGATCGACGCCGAGGACTTCGACACCGCCGAGGGCATCGACCTGCCCGGCGCCGACCTCTCGCACGAAGAGCTCACCGTGGCCGTCATCCCCGAGCAGAGCGACGAGTTCACCTGCGGCGTCTGCTTCCTGGTCCGCCACCGCTCCCAGCTCGCCCGCACCAGCGCGGGCACCAGCTACTGCAGCGACTGCGAGGGCTGAGCCCCGCAGACCACTGACCCCGGACACGACTTAGGCCCCGGCGCCCGATGCGCCCGGGGCCTAAGTCGTTGAGGACCGTTACATCCGCAAGTGACAACCGAGCTGGCCGATATGGGGCCATCTGTAAAGGGGAGGGGCCCTGAAGCGAAGTCAGATGTCATCCGAGGGCGCAGCAGTCGCCACACCGTTGCTCCGTTGTTCTTCGAGGGCCCTGTCCATGCCTACCAGTTGCGTTCGGTGCTACCTCGCGGCCACTCCGGGGAGTCGTCCCGGTGGTAGAGGTACTCATTGCCGTGTTCATCCTTCTCCACGTCGAAATGCTCCTGCACCTGCTGATACCACTCCTGGACCCGCTCGGTGTCCTGGGCTCCCTCGAGGTCCTGCCGGCTGCGCGTGGAGGGGCCGTAGACCTGCATGGCGATCTCGTTGAGCCGGTCCAGGATGTAGTAGTTGGACGACGGCGCGTCCGCACGCCCGAACGGCTTCCGCTTCTCGCGTCTCGCCGACTTCTCCGGTTTCTCCTGTTTCGACATGAGGCCCTCCCGGACCGTGGTGGTGGGGCCATAGATCCTACGCGCGATGGGCAGGGCGGATCGTAACGATGTGGAATGGGCATCCATTATCGGTACGGCACCACGTGCCCAGCCCAGAGCGCCCCACCTGATCGATCAGCTCCCTCCACCACATGAGAGGGCCACGGCCATGTCGATACAGAAGCGCTCACCGTAACCCGGTCCGCGTGAGAAATTAGGCGATGTTGCACTCCCGGTCGGCACCATCACAATGGCTTGGTCTGGCGGTCAGCCGTTAACCGGCCATATGTAAACCCGGGATTCGGCCCCTATTCAGCGCGTGAATGATTCGCGGGCCTGTTCCGGCTCGTACCTTCGAGCTAACTGCGCGGCGCGGTGATGCCTTGGTTCTCGTGTGCAGAGCGCCCCTTGATGCTCTCTTGGGTCTGGGCGGGGTGGTCGTCCTTCAGTTCCGTGACTTCGGATTTGAGGATGCGCATCGACTGGCCGAGGCTGCGGGCCATACCGGGTAGTTTCGGTGCACCGAACAGCAGCATGACCACCAGCAGGATCAGCAGCATGCTCATAGGGTTGTCGAACAGTCTGGCCATCGGGAACTCCTTGTCTGCGGTGAATGGGAACGGGCCGGTTCCTCCCGGCCAGTGGTCCCGGTAGCCGCCCGGGGTGGCTGCCGGGACCGGTGCTCAGCCGGCCGGCGGGGCCGGCGGGGTGCCGCCGGCACCGCCGGGGGGCGCCCCGGCCGGAGCGCCGTCTCCGGTGAGCTGACCTCCGGTGGGGGTGGTGGTGGTGTCCACGCCCGCGGTGAGGGTGACGGTGTAGCCGTCGGTGACATTGCCTGTCACCGCCCCGAGCTGGCTGGCCCCGCCGTCGTCGCCGAAGACGTTGTCGGTGGTCAGGGTGAGCTGGGCCAGGTTGCTGATGGAGGACTCGTAGCCGGGAGTGGCGTAGACGGCGTCGCAGGCGTTCTTCGGCAGCGCCACCTGGGAGGTGGCGATCGCGGTGGTGGAGTCGGTGATGGAGGCCTGGTCGGGGTAGACCTCGAAGTGGATGTGCGGCCACCGCCCGGTGTAGCAGGCGGGGAAGATGCTGGTGAAGCGCACCTTCCCGTCGTGGTCGGCGATCTGTACCCCGCGCAGGTAGTTCTCCTCGGTGACGCCCTCGGAGTACATGGAGTAGCGGCCCTCCCGGTCGCAGTGCCAGACGTAGACGGCCACCCCGGCGAAGGGCGCCCCGCCGCCGGCGAGGTCGGCGATGGTCAGCTCCAGGGTCATGGGCACCCCCTTGGCGGTGCCGGTGGCGTCCCCGAAGCTGGAGCGCAGGTCGCTGCGCACGATCCCGCTCTGCTCCAGCACGTCCGGGCCGTTGGAGCCGTCCCCGGGATAGGGGCCGGCGGTCTCGTCCGGGATCTCCTCCGTGGTGATGGTCGTGGCCGAGGGAGAGGGTGAGGCCGAGGCGGTGGCCGAGGTGGACGAGCTCGAGTCGGGGGGTGCGCTGGTGGTGGCTCCGCAGGCGGCGAGGCCGACCGTGGCCGCACCCATGCCGAAGAACCCCAGCACCCGCCGCCGGCTCACCAGCGTGCCGAGGTCGAAACCGAGCCCCTGGTCCACCACCTCATCCTCTGGGCGAGGCAGTCGGCGCCCCTCGTAAGTGAGCATCATCTCGTGCTGGGCATGCGAGTCCATGGGTTCTCCATCCTTAAGGAGGGGGGGTGACTGTTCAGAACGGTCAGTAAGGGGGTGACTTTTCAAAACGGTAGGCAGACAAGCTATGTCGGAGCTGAGCCAGGCCTAGTCGGAGACTTTGGACCTTTGACATCTTTGAAGCCGTGCCAACTCGCGGGTCCAAGGGCCTCCATCGGCAGGAAGCACGAACCGCACGCCGACAAGCACAAGATGGGATCGCATACCGCGACACCACGGCGGCAAAACCTCTTAGGGGGCCACGGGGGTGGCCACGCTCATTCGAGGGGCCCACCGGCCGCTCACCCGCCACATGTCATGCATCAGCATGCTGTAGGGAGATGACATGCCACCCAATGGTTCGGTGTTCCCTAGTAACGGATGACGGTGGTGGCCTTGGTGGTGGCGTTCCAATCGATCCGTCCCGTGGTGAAGGTCTGGGACCAGCCGGAGGCGGTGCGGTACTTGTCGCGGGTGGGGTATCCGAGGCCGTTCTGGGCACCGAGGGAGGCCCATCTCGTTCCGATGGCTCCGGTCAGTGTCACGACCTTCGCTCCGGTGCGTGGGCTCCACAGGATCCTGGTCCTGGTGGCGCCTGCCCGGAAGTCCTGGGCGTAGCCGCCGCCGGCCAACCGGATCTTCTCGGTGGACGGCGGGCCGTAGGTGCCGGCGTAACCGCCGGCGGCGAACTTGAGGCCGATGTCCCCGCCGTAGTCCACCGCGTGGGCACCGGTCGCGGAGGACCAGTAGATGGCCCTGGTCCTGCCGTCCGTGCCAATGAAGCGCTGGTAGGAGGAGCTGTAGCCGGAGGTGGCTTCGGAGCCGATCGGCCTTCCCCAGGCGATGCCGCCGAGGGCTTTCCACTTGGCCCCGATGGCGCCCTTGAGCTCGTAGCCGCCGACCACGGTCGTGCCGCTGGAGGGCGATGGTGTGGTGCTCGGCGCCCCGGCGGTGTAGCAGGTGTCGGTCGCGCTGTTGAACAGCGGGCCGGTGACCACGGGGCGCCCGGCCGGTGGGTGAACCTCGAAGTCGTGGTAGCCGGTCAGGGACTCCGCGCACCGGGTGGTCGCCGCGGCGCTGTCGGAGGGATCCCCGCCGATCCACATGTCGATCCACTCGGGTTTCTGGCCGCAGTCGGCGCAGGTGTCCTCCAGGACGAAGTACCGCTTGACGTGGGGTAGGTAGAACCGGGTTCCCGGGGCATAGTCACCGATCTGCGCGGCCAGGGTGATGGGATCCGCATAGGTGCCCGTCCCGCCGGCCTCGGAGTGGACGGCCCGGTCCTCCCACGCCGAGGAGTAGGCGATGGCCTTGGACCCGGCCGGGTCGTTGTCGTGGATCGTGTATCCGGTGATGAAACCGGTGGTGCTCGTGGCCCCGCTGGAGGCGGTGGACGACGGGGCGGCCGCGGCGGGAACCCCGGCATGGGTGGCGACCAGGCCACTGATCAGGAAAGCGGCGAGGGCTCGTAAGGGTGGGACGGAGGACAGCTTCATGGGGGCCTCTTCGGGGGCAGAGGGTGAGATCGTGCAGCGGGACGGCCCGCCCCGCAGATTCCCCAACGTATTGCATCTGCGAATGGGAGAGTGTGTATTTCATCGCGTGGCACACCTGTGAGGCTGTCACAGCCATGGGTGGGGCTCCGGATGGGGTGGAGGGATATGCGGTACGCCCGGTGCGGGGTCATCTGGAAACCCACCCGGCCCCGGAGGCCTCATGGGTTAGGGGTGTCCTGCGCGGGTACTGGCGTCTTGGAGGGTGCTGAGGTCCAGGACGGTGTTGGTGCGGGCGGGCTTGTACCAGCCGACCATCCGGCCCTTGAGGGCCTGCAGCAGGGAGGCATAAAGCAGGTAAGCGCGCAGGGGTTCGTAGATGACCCGATAGACGGGCACGACCAGCAGGTGGATCCAGGACTCGCCGACCATCCGGATGGCGATCACGCAAATGACCGCGTGCAGCCCGGCGACAAAGGCAGCGAAGGCGGCGATGGGCCCCCAGTTGCCGGCGGCCAGGTTCAGCACGGCCATCAGTACGGTCAGAGGCAGGAACACCAGCGGTACCACGGTGGCAAGCATGGTATAGGGCAAGGCGACCATGCCCAGCGTCCCGTACTTCGGCCGGAAGAGCATCCCGGCGTGCTTCCACAGGGCCTGGAGGTTGCCGTAGGTCCAGCGCAGGCGCTGTTTGGCCAAACCCTTTACGGTGACCGGGGCCTCGGTCCAGGCCACGGCCTGGTTCTCCTGCACCACCGCCCAACCCAGCTTCTGCAGGGTCATGGTCAGGTCAGCATCCTCGGCCAGGGTGTCGTGGGAGTAGCCACCGGCGGCTACCAAGGCCTCCTTGCGCCAGGCCGCGCACGCACCAGGGACGATGGAGATCGCCCCGACCACCCCCTCGGCCACCCGCGTGACGCAGATCCCGGAGATGTACTCCAGGGACTGCCACATCGTCAGCAGCCCACGGCGGTTGCCGACCTTGATGTGCCCGGCCACCGCCCCGACCGGGCGGGACTCGGCGGAATCGTAGAAGTGACGGGCGAGCATCCGCACGGTCTGCGGCTCGAAGATTGTGTCCCCGTCCAAGGTCACCACGATCTCCCCGGAGGCGGCCATGATGGCGTGGTTGGAAGCCACGGACTTCCCCGCATTGGCCTGGCTGATCACCGTGAGGGCCGGCCAGCTCGCGGCGATGTCCTGCAGGATCTGCAAGGTACGGTCGGTAGAGCCATCGTCGACGGCGATGACCTCGAGGTTCGGGTAGTCACTGGCCCGCAGCGAGGCCAGCGTGCGGGCAACCACCGGTTCCTCGTTGAACACCGGCAGGATCACCGAGACCAGCGGCAGCTCCTCCTCCGGCACCACCTGCCACACCCGTTGCTTCTGCCGGTGCTGGCCCACCAGCGCCAACACCACGTAGAGCACCGACATCACGGTCAGGGAGATGATCCCGAACCAGAACAGCCAGCCCATCACCACGCCGGGGGCCACCGAGATCCCAGCCACTGTCACGGCCGTCGCCTCGTCGGCCAGCACCGGCTCCACGTCCGTGGCGGATTGGTACTGCTCGGGGGCGATCGAGTCCACGGTGGTGAAGGTGTAGCCGGCGGCTTTGGCTTCGGTGATGAGCTGCTGCAGGGCCGCGATGGTGGCGGTGCGGTCCCCGCCGCCGTCGTGCAGCAGCATGATGTGTCCGGCCCCGTCCAGCTCCGGGACCGGGACCTCCTGCCCGGGGGCGTAGCTCCAATCCATGGTGTCGACGTCGAAGTTGACATGCAGGTAGCCCAACTGCTGGGCCTGCAGAAGGGCCAACGGGTTGTTGTCGGCGTCCGCCTCAGGAATGCGGAACAGGGAGGAGGCGTACCCGCCGACAGCGCGCATCTCACGGTCGGTGCTGATGAGCTCCTGGCGGTTGCGCAGCGTGTCCGTCTCAGAGGTGGTGTGGGTCATGGTGTGGTTGCCGATGGCGTGCCCTTCGGCGATTGCCCGCTGGAACAGCTCGGAGTTCGCCGCGACGTTCGTGCCGATGGTGAAGAACGTGGCCGGCACGCCCTCATCCGCGAGCACATCGAGGATCTGGGCGGTGTACTCGGCGTCGGGCCCGTCATCGAAGGTCAGCAGCAACTGCCCGTCAGCAGGGGCCCCGAAGTGTTCCAGAGCGTAGGGGCTGTCCCCGACGGTGGCGATCTCCTCGGCGGTGAGCGTGCGGAAGACCTCGTCGCTGAACGGATCCGCCAACACCGTGCGCCCGTCCAGCTCCTCGATGAGACCGATGCGGGAGAAGGCGAAACCGTCCTCGTCACCGAGCACCGGGATATCCTCGACGTCACCGGTGGCCAGCAGTTCCTGCGGGTAGGCGGCGTCTTGGTTCAGCGGCTGCTCCCCGGTCTGGGCCATGGCCTGCGGCAGGATCCACGCCACCGTCCCAACCACCAGGCAGATCAGCAGCGCCAGGGTCGCCACGATCCGCCGCCACCGCTTACCGGTCGCATCAAAGAACACCGGCGGCGCCGCGGTGCTGCCCGTCCCCCCGGACACGGACTCCCCCGATCGCTGCCGCGCCCAGCGCTGACGCCTGCTAGTGGAACCATCTGCCATGGAAACTCCCCCCACGAATCGACGATCCGTCCCCCCGGACGAATCGGTCGGTGTGCCCCCCGGACACACCGACGGAAAGAACCTCTCATGGCATTAGTGAACGCCGACTGAGGAGGAGATTTGACTCAGCTGTGAATGGCCCGGCCACCGGCGAGGCAGGGTTCCTGCGCCATCCCCCCAAGAAGCAATGGCGCAGGACCCCCCAGAGGTGACACGACGACCCTGCCCACACCCCCAGCGTGGGCACGGCACCCCCTACGCGCCGGGCCCCCCGGCCTGCGCGCACCTCATAGGACCACGACACGGCTGAAATCCTGCTGAACCGCAGGTCAGAGACCATCCCGATGCCGGCCCGGGAACAAACGTGCGGCACGGAGGCTACTGCGAGAAGCCCTCACCGAGCACCCGGGCGAAAGCCCCGGTCTCCTCTTCCAGCCCGCTGCACGAGGCACTGACCCACGGCGAGCCATGATCCGCCTCCGCGCAGGGCTGGTCGCGGTTGAGGGACCAGAAGGAGAGCCTGCCGATACCCTGCTCACGGGCGAACCGGTTCAGCTGTTGGGCGTCCTCGAGGGTGAAGACCTCCCCTTCGACATCGTTGTGCCCGATCATCGGGGTTAGGCCGATGTGTTGCCACGCTTGTTCCTCCGACAGTGACTGTCCCGCCTGCTCGTAGAGGTCTTTCACTTGTGTCTGCGCCGCGCGTGCGGAAGCCGCGGCGATCTCGTACAGGCTCTGGTCGCTGGCCTTGCCGTCCCCGTAGTTCATGGTCATGAGGTTCACCCCGGCCAGCTCCACACCGGCCCTCAGCATTTGCGCCACGACATCCTGGGCGTCCTCGGCCAGGCCCTGCGGCCCCACCGGCACCGTCACCCACACCTGGAGAGGATCACCTTCGGGTCGTTGCTGCTGCAGCTGGGCCACGGCCTCGGCGCGGCGGGTGTTGGCGGCACTGTTGCCCAGGTCATCGGCCTCGACGTCGAAATCGACGGTGTCCACCCCGTAGCGCTCGACCACCGCACCATAGGCACCACTCAACGCCTGGGGATCCTCGCAGGCTGTGGCCAGCTCCGTACCGGACTGTCCACCGAAGGCGACCACCGCCGCCCCGCCCTGCTCATACAGCGTCTCCACCGCGGCGTCCAGACCGAAGGTGGTCCTGGCCTCCTCGAGCCCGGAGGAGCCGCCCCAGGAAGGCGCGCAGGAGTCCTTCGGGTCTGCCACCACGAAGGACAGCACCGGGCGCCCCTGCCCGGACGCATCCTGAGTCTCGAACTCGTACCGGGGCGTGGACGTCACATGGACGTATCCGCCAAACCATGACTGAGCCATCTCAAAGTCCCCTTGCCCCGCACACCCGGTCATCAACCCGACGCCCAAAATCACGCTCACTCCGGCACGCCACAGGCCCCCTCTTCGGACAGGTCTGTCTGCTGCCATCATTTCGCTTTCTCTCCGGCTCTGCGGATTCGTCTGTGCTCGTGCGCAGGCCCACCGCCTAACAGCGTGAACCTTCCGTGTGCGGTCGACGCCCCAAAAAATCAGACGCCCACCCCGTCGAAGCGGACAGGATCATAACTTGAGACAGCTGCGCCCGTGTCGATGACCTCTGATCCGCCCCGGGGAAATCCTGGCGTCGGCAGCACCGGATCGCCTCGGCCCGTACGGGCCCCGTTAGCATCTTCCAGTACGCCAGCACATGAGCAGCCCGCCGAGTGGAGGTCCACGCACGCCCCCGTCACCGATCCACCGAGACGGAGGGACCCGCCCCGGGGAACACCGGCTGAGCAACATCGACGACCCCACGGGGCGGAGACGAGCAGGAATCGCCCCGACATCGACTCGAGAATTCAAAGAAATTACCAGCGAGACGCCCTCGGCCGCATCTGCTCCTCAACCGGTTCTGGCGCCCCGGTCCATCTGCTCCCCGGGTGGCCGCACCCGCGCACCGGCACCCGACTCATGCCCCCTTCGGCCTCCGACTTCCGGCTGGAAGGGGAGTCGACGCCCGCGCCGCCCACGTCGTTGGGTCTCGATGCGCCGGGGTGAATCAAGGATGAGAAGCGAGGGCAAAGGGTCCGGGCCCTGCGCGGGGTCTTTCCGCTCGCGCAGGGCCCGGTCTCCGGGTGACGGCGTGGACGACGCGGGGGACGGTGCGCCGTCCGCGGTCTCTTCCTTCTGACAGGAATCCCGGAGTGCTCTCGCACAGCATCCAGAACACCACAGCAACACTGAACAGCGGCTGAAAGCCCCTGAGATGCACCTGTGGCCGATTTCTTCCACCCAGATGGACACCGCAGGCATAGGGCGCAAGGCCCCCGCCTGAGCCGACTGCGCGAGCGGCCGACGCTTCCCTGGACTGCCTGGCCGGGCGCCGCTGAACGGAGCCCATCGAAATCCGCACCCACACCCCGCCGAAGGGCGAACCTCCCGTGCCCTGTCCGTGGCGGGGACCGGAGATGTGTCGGTGGACACAACCTGTCGCGACAGGGACCGCGGGACCCGCGGCAGCGCTGTTGCCGGGGGCGGCCATCAGGAGAGACGACCCCGGCGGTGACACCGTGGTGATCACAGCGAGGATGGACCACTGAGCTGGGCTGATGCACAGAGTCGGTTCATAGGCTGCCGGACATGAGTACTCGAGTACGGCCAGAGCCGCGCAGTGACAGCTCTGCGTGGCCGCATGAAATCTGCCGGGACCCGGTCTCGGAAAAGGCTCGGATGTTCGCTGTGAACCTACGGGCAGCCATGGGATCGCGCACGTTGCGCGAGGTCGGGGCCACCACAGGCATCGACCACGCCGTCCTCTCCCGCATCCTGGACGGACGCGTCTGGCCCGACGGGTATACGATCGCCCGACTGGAGGTCCGCCTGCACCTTGATCTGTGGCCGGACTCCCAGAGCGAATTCGGAGCGTGATCTGGGCCCGTCCACCGGATCGCACTGGTGGATGGGCCCTTTGGCGTGTTCACGCAGTCCGGGTTGGACCGCGAAGGCGGGGCCGAGGGCATCACCGAGTACACCACCACCCAGTACATCGGTGTGGGAACCCCTGGGCCAGCCTTCCCGACCCCGGCACCGGCACCCCGCCGGAGAACATACGAAAGCCGTAAGGCCTGGCATGCCAGGCCTTACGGCTCTTCGGTCTTGCAGCAATGAATTGAGCAGTGGACAGCAGATGCAGGAGCGGATCAGACCGTGCCGCTACATATGGCCGGTAGCCGGCCATATGTCGACTTCGGTCGTTGCGCACTTAGTTCGGTGGGGTCAGCGGGCACGATCCTGAAGGTCACGGTGTGGGACCAGGCTCAGCCGGCGCCGGGGGTGCCCCGGCGCCGGGCCCGCCCATGCCGGTGGCCTCCTGCTGGGTCACGGACCCGGCGTAGTCGTTGGCGGGGTCCCGGTAGATGGTGTGGATGTGCCCCCACCCTCCCGTGGTGACCCCGGCCACGTCGGCGCCGGCCGAGCCCTGCTGATTGGAGAACTCGATGTAGACGTCCGGGCCGGAGATCTGGAAGGAGATGCCGTCGCCGGTGCTCATGTCGTAGGTGGTCGCCCCGGACCAGTTCACGTACGTCTCGTCCAGGGACGCCTTGATCGTGGCCAGCGCCTCGGCGGTGGTCTGCTCGTCGGCCAGTCCCACCCACTGGGCGATGACGTCGAGCAGCAGCTGCCGCTGCTCCTCGGTCAGCTCCGATCCAGCGATCCCGGTGCCGGTCGGATAGTCGCAGGTGCCCCCGGGGGCGCAGACCAGATTGCCCACCTGCTCACCCTGGTACAGCTGCGCCTGCTGCTCCTCGGAGAGGCTGTCGTAGAAGGCGAAGGCGCTCTCGTACATCCCGGCCAGAGGCTGCACCTCGTTGCCCTGCCCGTCGGTGTAGACCGCCGGCTGGGAGCCCAGATGGGTGGGGGCGAAGGTGATCGCGT
This sequence comes from Kocuria sp. KH4, assembly GCF_053711175.1. Classification (NCBI taxonomy): domain Bacteria; kingdom Bacillati; phylum Actinomycetota; class Actinomycetes; order Micrococcales; family Micrococcaceae; genus Kocuria; species Kocuria sp. KH4. The sequence continues at coordinate 22,914 of NZ_JBSJYX010000030.1, read as the reverse complement.
CTTCGGCGCCGTTCAGGGTGGCGTTGATCCCGAGGTGGTGCCCGCCGAACTGCACCTCCCAGGCGCCGGTGTCGGAGGGGTCGCCGAAGAAGGCGATGTAGTACTGGCCCAGCGACTCCTCGGTGCTGCTGGAGTTCTCGTACAGGTACTGGTCCCCGCCCATGATGTCGGTGACGGTCCCGTAACCCTCCTCGCTCAGCAGCGCCTCCAGCACGCCCAGGGCCGCGGCCTGCTGCTCCTCGGTCAGCTCCGCCAGGTTCAGCCCGGCCCGGTCGACGAAGGTGACCGGGAAGTTCGACCAGGAGGTGGTTTTGGACTCGTCGTCGTAGGCGTACAGCACCTGCTCTCGCTGTTCGTCCGACAGCGTCGCCAGGAAGTCCTCGGCCGCGGCCGCCGTGGCCGTGATGGTCTGCGCGGTCGTTCCCGTGGTCGTCACCGTTGAAGTGCTCTCCGCAGACGTCGCGGAGGTGGTGGTGGCCGTGGTGGAGGTGCTGGTGGATGCTGTGGTGGTGGCGTCGGTGGCCGCAGGGGCGCAGGCGGTGATCGACAGGACGCCGATCAGGCTCAGCGCGGCAGCGGCCTTGCGGAAGCGGTGGGCGGCGATACTCATGGTTTCTCCTTGTGCAGTCGAAGTGGGGGTCGATGCACTTCATTAGATGCATCGGCTCTGTGCCGCTCACCCCATAGACCTGTGCTGGGCCTGTGACAGTTACCGCACCACTGCAGCGGAGCCGAGGTGTCCTCGGACGTGTCAGGAGGTTGCGTCCTCGATCTGGGTGAGGACATCCTCGGTTGCTGTGGTGGCGTCCACCACGCTCCAGCCCTGGGCCCGGGCGAGATCCAGGTAGGCGGCCCGGGCGGCCCGGAGGTAGGTCAGCGTCTCGTGGTCCTCGGCGCGGGAGAGGATTCGGTCCTGGGCGGTCTCGGCTGGAACATCGAGGACGACCACGGCGTCGGCGCGCAACAGAGCGCCAGCCAGCCAGGGCAGGACACGGCCCGGGGGAAGGTCCCGGACTTTTCGGAGCACCAGCTGGCACACCAGGTGGCGGTCGATGACCACCAGGCCGTCCCGGTGCCCGGCCCGGGCCTGGGCCATGAGCACGTTGGCGGTGCGCACGGTGGTTTCGACCCGGTCCGCCCAGCGCACCGGGATTTCAACCCCGACCCGGGCCGAGGTCCGGGTGAGCCAGCGGCGCCCGGAGCGGTTGCGCAGCACGATGGCCGGCTCATCTGCGTCCTGCGCCGCGGCCGCGAGGGCCGCGGCCGCGGTCGTCTTCCCCGCCCCGTCGATGCCCAGCAGCACGATGATCCGGGACCGGTGAGTGCGTCGAAAACCGAGTCGAGATCTTCGCGTTCGAGGGTTACCACGCCACATTTGGGTGCTTCCTCGTCCGGTCACCGTTGGAACGCCTGACCGCAGAACCGTCGATGGTCTGACATGCGTGCCGGGCCTTATCGGAGCCGATGATTTGCTCGTCACCCACGGGGCCACCAGGGCGCTGTCGGGTGGAGCGCATCACGGGCGTTGTTCCGGTCGGCGTCATCGAGGCGGATGGAGCGATGGCCGTTCCAGCTCTCAAGTGCGGGCGGTGTGCAGCGGCAGGCGGACGGTGAAGAGGGTGTGGCCGGGGCGGGAGTCGACGGCCACGTCCCCGCCGTGGGCGGTGACCACGGAGCGGACGATGGACAGCCCCAGCCCGGTGCTGCCCTCCCGGGAGGCGCGGGAGGTGTCCAGGCGGGAGAAGCGCTCGAAGAGCCGGTCCTGGAACGCCGCGGGGATGCCCGGGCCGTCGTCGAGCACGGACGCCTGGGCCCACCCGTCGCCGGTGCTGACCGTGGCGGTGACCGCGGTGCCGGCCGGGGTGTGCTTGCGGGCATTGGAAAGCAGGTTGGCCAGCACTTGGCGTAGCTGGCTGGCGTCGGCCCACACCAGCACAGGATGGTCCGGCACATCCAGAAACCACCGATGGTCGGGGCCGGCGGCCGAGGCGTCGATGAGGGCCTCGAGCATCAGCTCGGCCAGGTCCGTCTCACGCATGTCGGGAACATGGCCTTCATCCAAGCGGGCCAGCAGGAGCAGGTCCTCCACCAAGGCGCTCATTCGCAGACTCTGCTGCTCGACCCTTGCCAGGGAGGCGCGGCCGGTCTCAGTCAGGGGTTCGGTGAGCTGGAGCATGTCGGTGTATCCGCGCACCGCGGCCAGGGGGGTGCGCAGCTCGTGGGAGGCGTCGGCGACGAACTGGCGCAGCCGGGTCTCGGAGTGCTGGCGGGCGGTCAGGGCAGAGCCGACGTTGTCCAGCAGCAGGTTCAGGGCGTGGCCGACCTCCCCGACCTCGGTACCGGGTCGGGCCAGGGCGGCGGGCAGGCGCTGATCGGCCAGGGAAATCTCCCCGGAGCTCAGGGGCAGGGCGGCGACCCCGGCGGCCGCGGCCGAGACCTGCTCCAGCGGCCGCAGCGACCGGCGCACCAGCACCCAGCCGATGACGCCGGACCCAAGGACACCCAGCACCGCGATCCCCGTGCTGGCCAGGGCGAAGGCGGCCAGGGTCTCCTGCTTCTGGGCCAATGGTATTCCGACCAGCACGGAGCCCAGCCGTTCCGGGTCGTCCAGGGCCAGTACTCGGTAGGTCCCTGAAGACAGCGTGGCGTCCACGGGGCGGAGTTCTGCTCCTCGTCGTCCCCCGGCGTTATCACCGAGCCGAGCGACAAGTTCCTCGAGCCGTTCGACGTCCTCGGCGGGAACGGGTAGTTCCGTGCCGTCCTCGTCGAAGATCCGGCCGCCGACGACCTCGCCCTCGACAACGCGCACGGTCACCTCTACGGCCAGGGGTGTGGGTCCTGGCGGAGGGTCGTCGTCCTCATCCAGGTCGTCCACGCCGTGCACGCCGACGTCCAGCACACGGTGTGTGGCCTCGCGCAGCTGTCCGTTCAGCTGCCGGGTCAGGGTGAGATCCAGCGCCGCCTGACCCAACAGCCCCATGCCCACACACACCGCCGCCAGCAGTCCCACCACGACCAGCAACAGCCGGATACGCAACGGCTTGGTTCGAGCCCGCAGACCATCCAGGCGGTGGTGCCATCCGGCGGGGAAACGCCCCTGTCGCAGGCCCAGGGAACTGGCGGCACCGTGGCGCGCCATCAGGGGGCGGGCTTGATGACGTAGCCGGCCCCGCGCACGGTGTGGATCATCGGTGCCCGGCCGGCGTCGATCCGCTTGCGCAGGTAGGAGATGTAGAGCTCCACGATGTTGGCCTGCCCCGAGAAGTCGTAGTGCCACACCGCGTCCAGGATCTGCGCCTTGGACAGCACCCGGCGCGGGTTCTCCATCAGGTAGCGCAGCAGCTCGAACTGCGTGGCCGTCAGCTCGACCGGTGTCCCGGCCCGGGTGACCTCGCGGCTGTCGACGTTGAGCACCAGGTCGCCCACCACCAGGGTGGCGCTGTCCTGGGCGGCGGCCCCGGAGCGCTGGACCAGCCGGTGCAGCCGGATCAGCACCTCCTCGATCGAGAAGGGCTTGGTCACGTAGTCGTCCCCGCCCGAGGCCAGCCCTTCGATCCGGTCCTCGACGCTGTCCTTGGCCGTGAGGAACAGCACCGGCACCTCCGGGAAGGACTGGCGGATCCTCGACAGGACCGCCAGCCCGTCCAGTCCCGGCAGCATCCGGTCCAGCACCAGCACGTCCGGGGCGAAGGCCCGGGCCTGGGCGACGGCATCAAAGCCCTCGTGGGCGATCCGCGCCTCCCAGCCGCACATGCCCACGCCCATGGCCACGAGATCGGCCAGCGCGGGCTCGTCGTCCACGACCAGGGCGCGGATGGGCGAGCCGTCCGGGTGGGTCAGGCGGGGCAGGACCTCGGTGAGGACGGTGAAGCTGGAGGCGTAGGACATGGCGGGCTCCCGGTTCCGGGCGGACGTGGCACTACTAGTTTTCGCTGCCCGATTAGGTGTAGTTGCTGTACAAGCTATGTACCACCTGTGCCTGGCAGTCACAGGTCAAAGGAAGTACAGGTGGCCCGGCACAGTTGCGGCACAGATTCCGGACGGACGCTGGAATCACTCGACCAAGCCACCTACCGCGAAACTCAGGAGCGGACATGCCGACCATTAACATCACCGACGCCATCGAAGCCGCCGCTCGAGCCCAGTACGCCCGCGCTGCTCACCCTCAGTCCCCGTCCTGGGAGTCCTGCACCGACCTCGAGCGTGCCGCCTACCGGATCGCGGTCCGCCCCCACGTCGAGGCAGCCGCCCCCATCATCGCCGCTGGCGCACTACAGGATGCCGCCACCGCATTCGCCACCACACGTCCCACCGAGGCCGCCCGGCGCAGCCTGGAGTACCCGGTGGTGGAGCTGCAGGCCATGGCCTACCGGCACGCCGCCTCCCAGCGCCCCCTGCCCCTCACACCGGCCGAAGCGATGCCGCAGACCGCTGGTTGGGCCACGGGAAAGGGTGCAACGCGCTGGGCCCGCGCCGCCCTGAGCGCGTTGCCCACCACAAGAGCTCCCGAAGCCGTGTAAACACCACCCATACGTGCGGCGAGCAGAATCGGTTTCGGCCACCATCTTGCCGTCAGCGCCACCCCGCAACCGGACCCTGCTCCTCGTAGTGGACCGCGCTCCACCATGAATCATCCGGTCTGAAAGTTCCCCGCACAGCAGCTGCACAGGAACCCAATAAATGTGTCATAGCCGCGACGACGAGGCTGGAAGGTACAGCGGGTCCTCAAGCCCGCACCGGCGGGCAGGGGGCTTGCCGACATCTTGCGCAGGGGGACGCCCACCATGACGAGCACACCTGACCATCACCCTCCGACAAGCGCTTCGCCCCGACCACCGGCTTCGACGCCATGGTCATTGCCCGTCCAGGATGCCTCACGCGACGGGGCGCCAGCCACGGGTGCTGCCGCCGGGAAGCGGCGTCTGATCGGCATCGACGCCGCCCGTGGCCTAGCCCTGATCGGGATGGTCTCCATCCACATCCTGCCGGCCTGGAATCCGGAGACCTTCGAGCCCACCGCCCAGTGGATCCTTTTCGCCGGCCGCTCCGCGGCACTGTTCGCGTTCCTGGCCGGAGTGAGCCTGGCCTTCTCCTCCGGAGGCCGCACCCCGCATACCCGGCGGGCGATGACGGCCACCCGGGCCGGGATCCTGGTGCGGGCTCTGCTGATCACCGGGCTGGGGCTGGCCATCAATCCGCTGATCCCCGGCACCACTGTCGAGGAGATCCCGGCGGTGAACATTCTCATCTACTACGGGGCGTTCTTCCTGTTGGCGATCCCGTTCCTGCGCCTCTCCACCAAGGCACTCTTCGCCTGGGCGGGGCTCTTTGCCGTGGTCGGGCCGGTGCTCACGCACCTGCTACGCGATGTGCTGCCGACCGTCACCGACCTCAACCCCGGATTCGCACAGGTGGCCGCCTCCCCCGGCGCCACGGCCGCTCACCTGCTGCTGACCGGCACCTATCCCGCCCTGCCCTACCTCACCTACCTCCTGGCCGGGCTGGCCATCGGGCGCCTGGACCTGGCCGACATCCAGATCCAGGCCGCGCTGATGGCACTTGGCGTGATAATGGCCGTGGTGGCGTGGTTCGCCTACTGGGTGCTGATCCTGCAGGCCGGCGGCTATGACCAGCTGATGGCCCACACCCCGGCCCTGACCGAGGACGGGATCGACGACATCATCGTCTGGGGCCCGGACCCGATCCTGCCCACCACCACCTGGTGGTGGCTGGCGATCGCCGGCCCACACACCAACACTCCGCTGGCGCTGCTGCTCTGCCTGGGCTCGTCCATGGCCGTGCTCGGGGGCTTCCTCCTGTTGGGCCGTGCCCTCGAAAAATGGTTGCTTCCGTTGGCGGCCATGGGGGCGATGACCCTCACCCTGTACTCGGCCCACCTGCTGGCCCTGTCCACCGAGGTGCACTACGACCAGCCCTACCTGTGGTTCCTCATCCAGATCGGCGCAGCCCTGGCCTTCGCCACGGCCTGGCGCCGTGGCCTGGGACAAGGACCCCTCGAACGGGTCGTGGCCCGCAGCGTGAAACTTACCCGCCGCGCCGTCCTCGGCGGCCACCGCCGACCCTGACCTCCGCCCATCAGGCCACCCGTCGCCACCGCACCGACCGTGAACACCGCTGCCGCTGGCTCACCTAAGAAGGGCCATCCGAGGAGATGATGCCCTCCTACCTGCAGTTGCATCTCCAGAAAACAACCACGGACCAGAAGAAGGTGACGACCTGATGATTGTCGACTTCAAGAGCGGTATGACCTGTCTCCAGTGCCGGACAGTGTTCGACGTCGTTCCGCTAAGCATCGCTGCCCAGCCGGGGTGGCCGGCCGGGACCACGCTAGTGCCCGCGGGCGCTCTTCCGATGACGGAGCGTCACCGCAACGTGTACTGGACCGAGGACTCCTGGCCGACGACCTGCGCCCGCTGCAACCCCGCAGGCTGGGTGAGATGCCAGTTCCCCGCGGGGACCTCATCCTCCCCAAGCTAAGCCTGCTCCCCCCGGGCCCTGTCCACCGAGACACAGGTGCCCGCAGCCCCTCGTGCACCGTTCGCTTTCCAACGTCCGCCCCGGCAGGACTTCCGCTTGGGTGACGATTCAGCGCAGGCGAGACCACAGCCACGCTAGGCACACCGCAACTGGCACTGCCGAGACCCAGAGCGCTCACATGACGACAAGCGGAAGCCCGGTCCGCGATGCAACTCGGCCCGCCGCTAACGGGCCATATGTCAGCCAAACGGCTTCCTGCTGGTCGTGCTCCGAAGTGATTCCGTCCCCACTTGTGCAGCTCAGCACGCCACCATGTATTTGCATAACTAAACTCGTGCTCGGATGGGTGATCGCCCGGCGTCACATCTGCTCCTGCACCGGGCGGACCGACCCACATCCTGCAGCAGACCACACCGGCCGCGCTGCCCGTCACCTCCGGAAGGCAGCTGCCGTGGCCACGACTCTCCAAGAACGCCTGGCCGACCGCCACAACCGTCTCAACGCCATTCGTCTAATCCTGGCGTCCGTGGTCATCATCGGCCACGCCTATCCCCTGACCGGTGCCGAAGGCCCCAGCCTTGAGCTGCTGTCCGATGTGGCCGTCAACGGCTTCTTCATCCTCAGCGGCTACCTCATCGCCGAGAGCAGGATGCGGACCCGTTTCGTGCCCTACCTCTGGCGACGGTTCCTACGCATCTACCCCGCCTTCCTCGTGAGCCTGCTCGTGGTGGCCTTCGGTTTCGCACCGATCGCGGCCGCGATCGAGGGCTCGCCGCTGGACGTGGGCTCCGCCGCCGGCTTCGTGCTGAACAACGCCGACCTGAGAATCTCCCAGTGGGGCATCGACGGAACGCAGCTGGACGTTCCGGCCCCGGACTCCTGGAACGGTTCCCTCTGGACGCTGTTCTACGAGGCCCTCGCCTACGTGGCGATCGGCCTTCTCCTCAGCCTCGCCGTCGCGGCACGGCACGCCCGGTGGGTGCTCCCGACGATGTTCCTCCTCGTGCTCGCCCTCCGACCCCTGATCGAGGGTCCGCTGGAGGTCACAAGCCACCTCTATCTCAATGGCGCCCGGCTGGCCGGGTACTTCCTGGCGGGTGCGGCGGTCTGGGCCTGGGCGGGCACCTGGCGCCCCACCTGGGTGCACACCGTCGGGGCGGGCGTCGCCTACGCCGCGCTGACGGACCAGGGCTGGGCCGACCTGTACGGGCAGCTACCCCTGGCCGTGCTGCTCCTGGGCCTCGGCGCCGCACCCTCCCGCAACTGGACCACCCGCACGGACCTCTCCTACGGCGTCTACATCTACGCCTACCCAGTCCAGCAACTCCTCGTGCTGCTCGGCACCGCATCGTGGGGAATCGCCATCAACTCCCTCCTTGTCCTCCTGCTGACACTGCCCCTGGCCCTGCTGTCCTGGACCCTCATCGAGAAACCCGCCCTAAGGGCCAAGACCTGGCTCGATCCCCGCGACCGGCCCAACAGACGGGCCCCCTCCCCCGGCGCGGAGGACCCGCACGCCGCGGCCGTGACCGGGCACCGTCCGGACTGACCTGGCCCGGCCACCGGAGTCTTGGCGGTGCACCCGCCCCGGGCCCGGGGGCCTTCTCGGTCCTTTCGTTGGTGTCCATGCCATGATCACTGCGGATCGCTTCGAGGACATCGCCTGATTCCACGGTCGCTGCAGATCGCCGTCGCGGAGGGCGCTGAGCCGCCGCCCCGCCTGCAACGCCAGGTGTGGGTCGCCAAGGTGGGCGAGCTCATCGAATACGCCCACGACACGGTGCAGAGCTGGCAAAGCGCCCCGCCCGGAGACGGGCGGGGCGCTTTCGTCGGCGGCGTTCACGGTGCACACGACCGCTAGGCACTTGCGTGGCTGAAGGTGTCCCAGATCCGGATGGAGGCCTCAGGTGCCAGGTGATTACTTCTTCTTGGAGTGGTCGCCGTTGTCCTCGAACCACACGTAGAGCTTGGTGTTCTTGTTCTTCTTGTACTCGCAGGCGTAGGCCTTGCCCGTCCGGTACTCGGCCTTCCACGCTGCAGGCTCAAGGGACTTGGCCTTGACGTTGCACTTCTGGGCGGCGAACTTGGTCGCTTCCTTGATGGTCAGATTCTTGCGCTCGGTTTCCTTGTCCTTACCGTTCTTCTTGTCCTTGTAGACGGTCACGTGGATCTTGCCGTCATCCTTGGCGTGTTCCCCCGAGGCCATCGCCGGACCTGCAAATGCACCTGTCATGAGCATTCCCGCCAAGGCCGCCCCAGCGAGTCGCTTCCGCAAATGTGCCATAACATTCCCCCTAGTCAGATGGACATGCACTAGTAAAACCCCTAGTCAATGTGTGCTCAAGAGAATCCTGGTCAACATCAGGTCTCAGGTTGGTGACGACTGGAAGACACCTTCGGCCCCACGGCGTGCCCCGGCTCATGCCAGTCACCAGGGGATACGTCCCGCCCCAGGAGCAGGCGCGGGCGGTTCTTGGCATGGCACGAGGTGCCCAGGAGTCCTTCCTCACGTATCGACCAAGGACGGTACGTTGCGGCACCTCAGCCCATTCCTCTGGGTAGTACATCCACAGGGGGCATGGGCGATAGTCCGCGACCATACTCACCGGGACCGGGAGGATTGGTGTCAGCAGATGAACATGGCGAGGTTGCTGCTGTCACCAACGCGGCGCACGAGACCGATGGGGCGCCGGTTGAGCTTCACGGCGGGCCGGAAGGGTGGTGGCCGCCAGCAGGGACAGTGCCGTAGAACCGACCTGCTTGCAGCTTTCCGTGATCCCGGTCGCCTCCACCAGGCCGGCAAAGTCATTAGGGCCGGCGGCTTGGGAGGTGGTTCTCGCGCCGGGCCGCTGATCTGGTGCCCGCTCCGATGTCGTTTTCGCGCCAGCGCCCGGCCGTACCTTCCACCGGGGCGTGCCCGGGCCTAGGGTTCCTGACCATGGGGGCCTTCGAGCACGGTGTCATGGCCACCGCCGATGCCGGGGCGGCCGCCGAGGTGTTATGCAGGATGGTTCCGCGCGCCCAGGTCCAGGCCCCCGAGGCTGGAGGCTTTGAGCTGGCGATGTCTTGGACCATGGCCGGGCCTCTGAGTTCGCTGCGGGCCCGAGTCAGTGTGACCTCGGTGCTGCGGGTGGGCATCGAGCCACCAGAGAACCTGGGTCTGGCCCAGGTCACCGCCGGCCGGTTGGTGGTCACCTCAGACCGCGACCGGTTCCCGGTCACGGCCCTGCCGCGCCTACTGCCGGCAGGACGGTTTGTGTCCACCATGGACGGCGCCGATCTGACCCTGCTGACCCTGGAGGCCGCCTGGACCCAGGACTTCGCCGCCGAACTGCTCCAGCGCGAGGACTTCCGGCTCCACTTCCGCGACGTCACACCGCGTGACGAGAACGCCGCCCAGTACTGGACGGACACCGTGAACCACCTGCGCCAGGACGTACTGAGCAACGACGAGGCCATGCGCATCCCCTTGATCCGCGACGAGGCAGCCCGCCGGGCGGCGACAGCCCTGCTGTGGAGCTTTCCCGGTACCTTCCACGACCACGACCCACCCGGGCAGAGCACCACCACCCTGCCCGGGCCCGTCCACCGGGCGGTGGTCTTCATCGACGAGCACCTCGCCCAACCCCTGGGCCTGACCGAGATCGCCGCAGCCGCCCGCCTGTCCCCCCACCAACTAATCTTCGCCTTCCGCCACCATCTGGGCACCACCCCGGACGCCTATCTGCGGACCACCCGACTGGACGCCGCCCACCACGACCTACTGGTAGCCGACCCCACCCAAGGAGCGACAGTCGCGGCCATCGCCCACCGCTGGGGCTTCACTGACCTGCCCCGATTCACCGCCCAGTACCACCACCACTACGGGTGCTCCCCCACCAGCACACTGAACTCCTAAACAATGCTCGAGCCCGACCTCCGACCCGATGGAACAAAACGGCTCAAGGGTCTGCCGACTTTGGGGCGGAGGTGCTGTCTCGGCTGCGACGCACTCGGCCGCTTTCCAGCGGGTGCGTCGCCTTATCGATGGTGACTGGAGGCGTGCTTTCATTGCCTCGGCACCAACCGCGAGGTGGCCAGCGATTTCGGCGGATCCAGGAAGCAGCTGCCGGTCGGATGGCAGCAAAGCTCCAAGCGACCATGACGGGGCCTATCTGTCGGGCGCTGGTGAGGGAGGTCCCGCACGTGGGCCTCGTCGCGGGCGTGGCAGAAGGCCTCACGTGCTTGGAGCAAAGCCCATCACAGGCGACAGTCGTCAACGAGTGGACATTGTCCTCCACAAGCTTCCCAAGCGATGATCGCCGAGCCCTTTTCCAACTCGCGCAGTAACCACCCCACCGAGGCTTCCAGGGCGGCCGCGGTAATCGATACCCCACTACTGCGTCCGCGCCTGGAGCCGAGTAGGCCTAGACCACTGAGGCGGCTCACCGTCTTGACCACGTAGTAGTAGGACGGGGCCCACACCTTCGGCAATGGCAGCGGTGGTGAGGCGGGCGCCCTAAGGGAGGCATTCCGGTGCCCAGCAGCACCCGCAGGTCAAGGTCGGACAAGGTCATCAGCCGCAGGAGCCGTTGGTTCCTGTCCGGGCACCCATGTTCGGCTCTATTTGTAGTTCCGGGAGCCGTTGATACCTCCGGCCCATTCCACCTAGACTCCCGCTCCTCGCATGTCCCACAATCCGGAGGCGGGCTACCCGCCCCATGTCTTCCCTTCCGCCGAGCTTCGTGGACAAGCAGCAACTTTCGCCGAGGGTGGCAAGCATCTCCGGCAGGATGTTTATACTGGCATTTAATATACCAATTTAGGGCGGGTGAGACACCCGGGCTTCCCAAAGCAGTCTTGACCTCGGCGCTCATGGCACCGTCGGGCCGCCTTTCAGCGCCCGGCCCAACCCTGACCCGACGCCGCTGATGCCTTATCAACCACCAACACCACATCCAAGGAGCGCTCATGCTGTCCCAAACCGCCTACCCGATCGTGAAAGCCACCCTGCCGGTGGTCGGGGAGAACATCCAGGAGATCGCCCGGCGCTTCTACGGGCACATGTTCGCTGAGCATCCCGAGCTGTTGGATGGGTTGTTCAACCGGGGCAATCAGGCCGACGGGGCTCAGCAGCAGGCCCTGGCCGGGTCCGTGGCCGGCTATGCCGGGTACCTGGTGAACCGGCCCACCGAGGTGCCCGATCAGCTGCTCTCGCGCATCGCGCACAAGCACGTCTCTCTTGGGCTGGCCCCGGAGCAGTATCAGATCGTCCACGACCACCTGATGTGGGCCATCGTCGATGTCCTCGGCGAGGCTGTCACCGAGGAGGTCGCTGCGGCCTGGGACGAGGTGTACTGGCTGATGGCCAATGCGCTGATCACCCAGGAGCGTGGCCTTTACGAGGCCACTCGCCTGTCCCCGGACACCGTCTGGCGCACCTGGCGGGTGGTGGAGAAGATCACCGAGACCGCCGATGTGGTGACCTTCGTGGTGGAGCGCGTTGATGAGCGGGAGGTCAAACCGTCCCTGCCGGGCCAGTACGTCACCTGCAAGATGGAGATGCCCGATGGGGTGCATCAACCGCGCCAGTACAGCTTGACGAAGGCTGATGACGGGCGGCACCGGGTGTTCGCGGTCAAGCGCATCCGCGGCAATGGCACCCCGGCCGGGGAGATGTCGACGCTGTTGCACGATCAGGTGCAGATCGGTGATGAGATCACCCTCTCAGCGCCCTTCGGGGACGTGGTCCTGGAGTACACCGATCGGCCGGTCGTGCTCATCAGCGCCGGGATCGGCGTCACCCCGATGGCCGGGATGCTCTCCCACCTGGTGGCGGCCGGGGCTCAGCGCAAGGTGGTTCTGCTGCACGCTGATGCCTCCCCGGAGACCTTCGCGCTGCGCACCCAGGTCACCGCCGACCTGGAGGAGCTGCTGGACGGGTCCCTGGCCGTGTGGTTCGAACGCCCCTCCCCCACCTCGGGGCCGAACGAGCACGCAGGGCTGATGGACGTGCGGGCCGTGGAGCTTCCCGCCCAGGCCCAGTACTACCTGTGCGGGCCCCTGCCGTTCATGCAGGCGGTGCGCAGCGACCTCATCGCCCGCGGAGTGCCGGCCAAGGACATCCAGTACGAGGTGTTCGGCCCCGACCTGTGGCTGGCCGACTTCCAGTAGGAACGCAAAGCCTGAGGAGGGCGTCATGACCGAGGAGCACGAGGACGGAGTCGAAATACTGTCGGCCAGTGCCTGCTGGACGCTGCTGCGGGACACCGGTATCGGCCGTCTGGCGGTGTGGGTGACAGAGCACCCGGAGATCTTCCCGATCAACTACGTGGTGGACCACAGCAGCTTGGTGTTCCGCACTACAGCAGGCACCAAGCTCTCGGCGGCGCTGTCCGGTGTGCCCGTGGCCCTGGAGATCGACGGGTACGAAGCCTCGGCCAACCGGGCGTGGAGCGTGATGGTCAAGGGAAGGGCCGAGCAGATCCGCGGCGTCGAGGCGCTGACCGACACACTGAACCTGCCGCTGCTGCCGTGGCAGAGCGGGCCGAAGGGACGGTTCGTGCGCATCAACCCCACCGCCGTGTCGGGACGCCGCTTCCCGGTGGCCGACCCGAAGGCGTGGCGCACCTCCCTGTCGGAGGCCCCGCGGTCACCGGTGGACTGACCCACCACCGGGCCGACCCCCTGGGTCGATTCGTCAGTCCAGCCCGGTGGCCCCGCCCGTGCGAGGCCACCGGGCTCAGGGCATCAGCTCTTCCTCATTCCTAGGAGGATGGGCAGCGCCGGCCTTGGCATGATGCCCCCGCGGGGCTTTCCTGGCTTGGGCTTGTGGTGGAGTTCCGGAAGGCGTGCTCTATCGGTGGCAGTAGGGTCGCGCTGTGCGTCTTCAGCGCGATGCTCCATGGGCAACGACGGCCGCCCCCGCCGCACGGGCGAGAACGGCCTCGTTGCCATCGGATGTCCGGGAGTGGCCCGGTTTCAGGGGACGATGACGGCTCGCCCGCGCAGCTGCCCGGCGTGGAGCTTCGCGTAGGCCTTCGGGGCGTCGTCGAGGGAGAAGACCTCGGTCTCCACGTGAATGGCCCCGACACGGGCCAGTTCCAGGACCTCGAACAGCTCGGAGCGATAACCCCAGTAGGGGGCGCGGACGGGCCCCAGGTGCTCGTCAGGTAGCATCCCGGGTGGTGGTGTCACACCTCATGGTCGCCTCCGGGCGAGAAACCCACCCGCATCGGGCACGCCCCGCATCACCAAGGGCCAAACAGCAAGCTTAGAAAATTTCCATTATCTGGCCTTATGTAGAACGTTCCTTTGTAGGCCCTCTTTCGTCCATCATCTTGGGCACTTGCCGCATCCTTTTTCGGCCAATTGCGGGCGCCAGCTCTTCACCGCCGTGGTTCGGTCAGGTGTTGGTGATGCCGTCGAAGAGATTGGTGATGAGGTGGTCGACATATGCGTGGGTAAGAGGTTGGTCGGGCAGCAGCAGCCGGTGGTAGCAGGCCCCCCACAGTTGATCGACGACGCTCTCGCAGTCCAGGTGGTGGCGCAACTGGCCCCGGTCAACGGCCCGGGTCAGGGCCTGGACAGCCAGTTTCCGCCGGGGGCCGGAGTAGGTGCGCAGGTATTGGGCCCGCAGGTCCAGGTCGGTTTGAGCGTGCCCGATCAACTCCCGGACCACCTCACCGGCCGGGGAAGCGGTGAGCAGGTCGATGAACGCGTGCAACTGGGTAGTCAGGTCCGCCCGGATGTCCCCGGTATCGCGAAAGGCCAGGGTGTCCTCCACCGTCGCGAAGTATCCCTCCAGGGCCAACGCCCCTTTGGAGGGCCACATCTTGTAGATCGTCATCTTGCTCGCCCCGGACCGGGCGGCCACGGCCTCGATCGTGAAAGCGCCCATGCCGGACTCCAGCAGCAGCGTCCCGGCCGCCGCCAGGATCTCAGCACGCACTTGGGCCGTAGGGCGACGCCCCCGCCCGCGGCGGAGGACCACAGCGGTGTCGGCAGGCGGGGATGGCATGTGCCCAGCATATCTGGACCGACCGTACACAACATGCTTATATAGACGTAACGTACATATACGTTGAGGTGCCCAGCTGATCAGGAGCAAAGATGAGCACGCAGCACGAAAACCGTCGGGTGGCAGTGGTGACCGGGGCCTCTGGTGGGATTGGAGCCGCAGTGGCTCAGCGCCTGGCCCATGAGGGCATGGCCGTGGCTATCCACTACGCCGGGGGTCGCGAGAAGGCCGAGCAGGTAGTGGCCACCATCACCACCGGCGGCGGGCAGGCCATGCTCGTCAGCGGCGACATCGCTGAGGAAAAGGCTATGGCGCAGCTCTTCGACGAGGTCGAGCAGCGCTTCGGTGGAGTGGATGTGGTGGTGAACGCCGCCGGCATCATGATGCTGTCCACGGTATCGGAGCTGGATCTAACCGACTTCGACCGGATACACCGCACCAATGTGCGCGGCACGTTCGTGGTCAACCAGCAGGCCGTCCGTCGGATACGTCCGGGTGGGGCGATCGTGAACTTCTCCAGTTCCGTGGTGAAGCTGGCGATGCCCACCTATGCAGCTTATGCCGCGACCAAGGGGGCGGTGGATG
Organism: Kocuria sp. KH4; assembly: GCF_053711175.1. Lineage (NCBI taxonomy): Bacteria > Bacillati > Actinomycetota > Actinomycetes > Micrococcales > Micrococcaceae > Kocuria > Kocuria sp. KH4. The sequence goes on along the minus strand of NZ_JBSJYX010000030.1, from coordinate 7,832 downwards.
CCATGACCTTGATTCTGGCCAAAGAAATGCGTGGGCGCGATGTCACCGTCAACGCGGTGGCACCGGGTCCCACCGCCACCGCGCTGTTCTTGGACGGCAAGTCCCCGGAGGCCATCGAGCACTTGGCCACGATGTCTCCCCTGGAACGTCTCGGTGAGCCCGGTGACATCGCTGAGGCCGTGGCATTCTTGGCCGGCCCGGCACGCTGGGTCAACGGTCAGGTCCTCTACGCCAATGGTGGCCTCACCTGATGCGCCCTGGACCCCACGGCACTGAGCCGGGCCGGGTCGGTGGCGCGGTCGCGCCCTGCGCCCGGCCCCGTCACCGGCGCCCAGGACCGATTCCGGATGATCACCGACTCACCGCTGACCTGGATGATCGTGCGCATCCCTGCCCTGGCGGCCGGACTCACCCGCAAGATCCGGCGCCGGCGCCGAACCAGCGCCGCTGGGCTCTCACTCACCCGCACCGATGCCGCCCAATTCAGGACTGCCCAGGTGATGGAGACCACCCTGTGGTGGACCATGCCGGTGATTAGCACCCAACTGTACTGACCCGCCAGCGAGAGCACCCAGGTGAGTCCGATTAGCCCGGCTCCGGTGGTGCCTCATGCGATCACCGCCACCGCGACCCCCACGGAGATCAGGGTCGCCCCGGCACCGACCGGGGCATCGCCGGTGCGGGCCTCGTGGACGACGGTCACTATCAGCAGCAGGGCGGCGAGGACCAGCATCACCACTGCGATGATCAGCACCACGTTGTCCTCCATCTCACGGCAGCAGTCACAGGTTCTTCCTCGTGGCCGGGTCTCCATGGGCGTCCCACCAGGTGATTGTCGCCCCGGTCCGCATACCCACCCCGAGCAGGAACACCCGCCTCCCTGACGGGGCACTCAAGGTGGTCGAACCGAGGCGAACCACCCAACACGCCCGGCAGTCCAAGGGCTGCGAGCAGGCCCACCCAGGGGTGGCCGGCACGACCATGCTAGGCGGCTACCACGGGGCCGGTATCCAGCGGGTGCACGAGAGAGGCGGTCAGCAGGTCGGCCCCGCCCAGGTGCACCGGGCGGTGCTCTTTCACCCAGGCGCGCAACGGATGGGAGTCACCCCCGATGGCCACCACCACCCGGGCCGCGGCCAGGGCCTCGGCCCGCTCCAGGGTGGCGGCGTCGGGGGTGTAGGCGATCAGCACCCGGTCGAAGTGACGAGCCTGTTCGGCGTGGGCAATGGTGCCCATCCGCACCCCCCGGCTCTTGAGCCGTCCCAGCTGCTCGATGACCGGCAATTGGGCCGCTTCCGGGACTACGATGGCCAGCGACGCCCAGGTCAGCTCAGCACTGTGACTGAAGACCCAGGCCGCAGCGTGGAACACCCCCACCCCCGCCGCCATGGGGGCTGCCGTGTAAGCCCGCGGATTGGCAAACGCACCCCAAGAATCCACCGACACCCCTCCTTCGTCACATCCTGCCGCACCGAGTCCTTCCCAGTGAAATACTAAGCATACTGAACAATAGAGCGGTTTCCTACTCCGGAGGGGAGCGCTGGGCAGTTCTTCCCTTGCTTCCACGACGCCGCGGGGCTGCCATGCCTCGCCCCGGGCAGGTGCGGCGGCATTCCGCGTGCAAGGAGCATCTGGTGATCAGTGAGTCAGGCGACCCAGGAGCAGCGCATCAGGCCACCGGCGCAGCCTGCTGGCATCGTGGGTGCCACTCGGAGCACGCCCGGGCGGCGGCCATGCGGGCGCTGATCCTGTCACCACACCCTGCTCAAGCGTGCCCCCGGGCCGGCTCGGTGGACTACTCCTGCCCCGCTGGGCACTTAGTCGCAGTCATGGAAAACCTCCTCGACCGGCCGGCCGAAAAACCGGGCCAAGCCCAAGGCCAGCGACAAAGACGGATTCGACCGGTCGTTTTCCACCGTGTAGATCGTCTGCCGCGAAACCCCCACAGCAATAGCTACCTGCCCCTGGGACAGCTCCCGGGATTCACGCAAGGCCTTCAACTCATTACGCACCGGTCACCTCCTGCTTCGAAGCATTTATTACCAAGGGACCTTACCAATTCCCTGCTGCTACCGCATAGGACCTGTCACTCGATCTGCCCGCATCAATTCCTCGCCGGTGATATCGAGCAGGCTCGCCCGGAACTGCTGGATGACGGGTCCCGACTGCGCACCGTGATCGGCCCCTCCGCGTACCCGCCATCGAGGAGCCCACGGCGATGCCGCTGACAGCAAGCACCATGGCACGAGTCCTGGTGCCGACTTGCGAGACAGATCCTTCTGCACCCCCACCCTTGTGGCCCTCTGTCAGTCAACGCCCTGGCCGCCTCAACAACCGCGCTCAACGCACTCTCTGCCGGCATCGCCGATGGACAGTCAGAGACCGAGAACCGGTCACAGGAGAACCGGTGTCTTGCACCAACTGCAGCACGAGTCTGGTCGGGAAACTACATCGGGACTGCTGCATCAGCAGATGTCATCAAAGTTGGCTTGCAGTCCGCCATCTCGCCACATATGAGGCGCAGGGTGAGAACTCGCCTGCGTCCACGCCGTCACCGACCTGATCAGGAGTTGTCCGGACGACCCTGAGACGGTGATCGCTTCCCCGACATGGGGCGCAGCTCGCCCGAGGGAATCCTGGCATGGGACTACCACCCTAGTGACAAGCATGCTTCCTATCGGTAGGCTTCGTGCTTACGCTGGCCGCAGTGGTCGGTGTACGGGGTGATTGCACGGTCGGGGACGACGGTGCCAGCGCCCCGGGAGCCTGCCGTTGCTCCGCGGTGAGGTTGTCGCCTCCGCGCCGCCAGCCATGACGGTGCGGAGGCGTTCCTCGATGGTCACCAACTTAACGATGCGCCTCAAAGGCGCAGCCCTGGAGCGGCCGCGGTGGCTAGGAGCCGTATGGACCGCCTCTCGCCACACCCAGATTTTACTCTTGGTGAGACTATTGATCAGCACACTGATTATCAGTACGCTGAAGGAAAGCAGCCGAACGTACTAGTCCGCCCTCTGGGCGGGCACCGTCTGCACCGGACTCCCGACAATGAGTTCGTGCCACGCGAATTACCCCAAGGAGATTTCATGGCCACCTATGACGTCAACGCCCTGCTGTCCGCCACCGCCGTCGGATCGGACGGCGACAAGATCGGCAAGATCGAGCAGGTCTTCCTGGACGACAACACCGAGGAAGTCACCTTCGTGACCGTCAACACCGGTCTGTTCGGCACCAAGGAGAGCTTCGTCCCGGTCGAGGGCGCCCAGCAGGACGGCGACCGCCTCGTGCTCCCCTACACCAAGGCCGTCGTCAAGGACGCCCCGAACGTGGACGCGGACCAGCACCTCTCCCCGGCCGAGGAGGAGGAGATCTACCGCTACTACCAGATGAACTACTCCGGCGCCGCCGGCCGTGACGACCGATACGCCACGGAGACCGATCACCACGCCGTTGCGGCGGCCGGAACCGCTGGGGACGGCCGGAATGACCGGTACGCCGACGACACCGCGGACCGTTACGACACGGCCGCGCGCGCTGATCTCGACGACAACGAGGTCATCCGTCACGAGGAGCGTCTGCGCGTCGGCAAGCAGCGCGAGGAGTCCGGTCGCGCCCGGCTGCGCAAGTACGTCGTGACCGAGCACGAGAGCATCGACGTCCCCGTTGAGCGCGAGGAGGTCCGGATCGAGCGCGTTCCCCTCGATGGCACCGAGGTCACCGGCGGCACCATCGGCGAGGAGACCGTGGAGGTCACTCTCCACGAGGAGCGCGCCGTGGTGGCCAAGGAGACCGTGGGCGTGGAGAAGATCGAGCTCGAGAAGGAGACCGTCACTGAGAACCGGCGTGTCGACGCCGAGGTCCGCAAGGAGCAGGTCGAGATCGAGACCGACACCGATCGTCGCGACCGCATCTGATCGCCCCCGATCGACCCCGGGGCCCCCGTCACCGTTGCGGCGACGGGGGCCCCGTCGTGTCAGATACGGTTCACCCCGCGGCCCGCCGGGTCCGGGCGCCGGGCACGGCCGCGTAGTAGACAAGACCCAGCGCGTCCCTCCACCCTGGACCGAGGGCGTGTCGTCGTTCGGCGTCAGGAGCCCTGAGGGAGGCGGGGATCGAAGGTCATCGGTGCAGCACAGGACCAGAGGACGCAGGAGGGGGGCGAGTGAGGAAATCCGAACACGGCTATGTCCTCGGGTCCCAGGGTCTCTGATGTCCTGTTGCTCGGGCGGTGGGCTCGTCGGTTCCCGTGCCGCCGCCCCGGTCAGGCCGACGGTGGTCTTCGCGGGGCGTGGGTCGGCTCATCCCCCGGGTTGGAAGACGGCTCGGACGCAGTCGTCGTCCTTGTTCTTGAACATCTCGTAGCCGCGCGGGCCCTGATCCAGTGGCATCACGTGGGTGGCCAGGTGCTCGGTGGTGAGCTCGCCGCGGGCCATGTGCTCGAGGATCTGCGGGATGTAGCGGTGGCCGTGCTGCTGGGCTCCGCGCAGCGTGAGGGCTTTGTTCATCACTGCGCCCAGGGGGAACTTGTCCACCAGCCCGGCGAAGACCCCGAGGGTGAACACGGTGCCGCCCTTGCGGCAGGCGTGGATGGCTTCCCGCACGGCGGTCGGCCGGTCGGTCTGCAGCCGCAGTTGCTGCTTGAGCTGGTCGTAGAGGTAGGTCGGTCCGGGACTGTGCGCCTCCATCCCGACGGCCTCGATGCACACGTCGGGGCCCCTGCCGCCGGTGAGCTCGCGCAGCTCGGCGGCCACGTTGACCTGCTCGTAGTTCAGTGTCTGGGCCCCGATGTGCTGCTGGACCTGCTGCAGCCGGTTGGGCAGGCGGTCGATCACGATGACGCGTTCAGCGCCCATCAGTTGCGCGGCGGCGGCGGCCATTTGCCCCACCCCGCCGGCGCCCCACACCGCGACCACGTCTCCGGCCTTGACCTCGGCCTGGTGGGCGCCGGTCCATCCGGTCGGGGCGGCGTCGGAGGCGAACAGCGCTGTCATATCGGGCACACCGTCCGGGACCGTGAACGCGCCCTGGTCGGCGTAGGGCACCCGGACGTAGTCGGCGTGGCTGCCGGCCCACCCGCCCAGGGCGTGGGAGTAGCCGTAGCAGCCGCCTGGGGCGAAGCCCCACAGCGCTTCGGTGATCGCCGGGTTGGGGTTGCCGTTGTCGCACAGCGAGAACAGCTTGTTCTGGCAGTACCAGCAGCGCCCGCAGCTGATGAACGAGCAGACCACGACCCGGTCACCGACCTTGTGGTTGCGGACCGCGGAACCGACCTCGACGACCTCGCCGAGGAACTCGTGACCCAGCACGTCACCGGAGCGCATGAACGGGATGTAGCCGCCGAGCAGGTGCAGGTCCGACCCGCACGTGGTGGTCAGTTTCACCTTGAGGATGATGTCCTCGGCGTTGAGGATCTGCGGGTCGGGGACCTCTTCGACGGAGGTCTCGTTGATCCCGGTCCAGCACAATGCTTTCACAGCACTCCCTCCTGACCGGCGCGCCTGGTGGCCGCCTCGAGCAGCAGCCCACCGGGTGTGTGCCGGCGTTTGCCGTGCGGTTCCGGGTCGACCGTGAGGACCTCCCCGACTTCGATGAGCTGTTTGGCGTGGCGCAGAGCTGAGCGCATTACCTGCTGCGGGCTCTCACCCCGGGTCCGGGAGGCCGCCTCGGCTGCTCCGGGGTGACGCAGCCGGGCGGCCAGCTCCGTGCCTTTGCCACCCGGGGCGGGACGGACTGCCACCTCGACGGTCTCGCCCAGCCGGGCGATCGAATCGGGCCACCGCCCCTGGGGGGCGACCTCCTCCGGTGGACGGTTGATCGTGACCGCCCGCCACCGTCCCTGCGACTCCCCGCCCGCAGCCCCGCGCGAGGACCGGAGCAAGCGGCGGACGACGATTCCGCCGGCGCCCACGCCAGTCAGAATCACTGTGGTCATTACAGATTTCATGTGGTGCCTGCCTCTCGAGAAGTGAACCCCTGGGCGGAGGCCACGGATAGCCGCAGTCCCGCAGACGAACAGGGGAATCCAGAATTCTGGTGCTGCCACGGCCAGGCGAAAGATGTCTAGCCACTCTCACCGGGCAACTCGTACGCGAGCACGTCGATGTTCTGGATGTTCGGTTCTGCGCTGAACAACTCGCCTGTCTGCGCGATGACGGAGCACGCGCTGCGGGAAAAGTCCGCGACGTCCTTCTCCGTAGCGGGCTTGGCTTCCACGATCGCCGGCAACGCAACCTCGATCATGTTTCCTCACCCGGATTGGCGGAGCCGTTCCACGATCGCGGAGCAGAAGGCCGGGAGGTCGTCGGGGGAGCGGCTGGTGATCAGATTGCCGTCGCGTGCCACCTCTTCGTCCACGACGTTCGCCCCGGCATTGCGCAGATCGGTGCGGATGCTCGGGTACGAGGTCAGCGTCCGGCCCGCCACGACGCCGGCCTCGATCAGCGTCCACGGTCCGTGACAGATCGCGGCCACCGGCTTGCTGGTGGCCATGAAATCGCGCACGAAGCCGACCGCGGCGGGGTCCATTCGTAGCTGGTCGGGGTTTACCGTGCCTCCGGGCAGCAACAGGGCGTCGTAGTCCTCGACCGAGGCAGACCTGACCAGAGCATCGACCGGAAACGTCCCGGCCGCATCCAGGTCGTGGTCGCGGGCCTGAATCTCACCCTCGTGCAGTGACAGCAGCACGGTCGTGGCCCCGGCATCCTGCAGAGCCTGTCTGGGCTGTTCCAGCTCCACCCGCTCCACGCCGTCCGCCGCCAGGATCGCGACCCGCTTGCCATGCAACTCATTTGCCATGTTCTGCTCCGTTCTGTGAAAGGTAGCCGCCTACCCGTACGGGCAGGCCACTACCTGTCCCTACCGGTCAGCGTGGGGAGAAAGGGGTCAGCGCGCCCCTGCTGCGGCCTTCGGTCAGGTTCCGGCCGGGTGCAGGACGACCTTGGTCCAGCCGTCGTTGCGCGCATCAAAGTTCTGATAGGCGTCGGGGGCCTGATCCAGGGGCAGATCGTGGGAGACGATGAAGGAGGGGGTGGCCTTCCCGCCAGCGATGAGGTCCCGCAACCGGCGGTTGTACTTCTTCACCGGGCACTGACCCGACCCGATGGTCTGTCCCTTGAACCAGTGCAGACCGTAGTCGAAGGCGACCTGGCCCTGCTGGGCCATCTCGTCCGGGCCACCAGGGTCCTGGGGCATGAATACCCCGACCACACCGATGCCCCCGGTGAACCGCACCGACTGCACCAAGCGGTTCAGGGTCATCACCGGATCCTCGGTGCCTTGCGGGTCATGAGCCTGGTAGCCCACGCACTCACACCCCCGGTCCGCCCCCAATCCCATCGTCTCATCCAGCACGAACTGCACGGGATCGGTCGTGGAGTCGTCCACCGCGATGCAGCCGATGCTCTCGGCCAACCGCAGCCGGTCGGGGTGGCGATCGACCACCATCACCTTGGCCGCGCCCTTGATCGTGGCCGAGTACGCCGCCATCAGCCCCACCGGGCCGGCCCCGTAGATCACCACGGAATCCCCAGGGACGACCCCGGCCATCTCGGTGGCGTGGTAACCGGTGGGGAAGATGTCAGCGACCATGACATAGTCGTTCTCCTTCTCCACCGCGTCCTCGCCCAGCCGCAGACAGTTGAAGTCGCCGTAGGGCACCCGCAGGTACTCGGCCTGCCCGCCCTGGTACGGGCCCATGTCCGCGAACCCATAAGACCTGGTCTCATAACCCGGTCGGTCGTTGCTCGGAGCCCTCGACGTCATTGACTGTGGCGTGATGACGACGAGAACGCAGTCGTGGAAGGTCGATGACCGGCTGTGGGAACTGATCGCTCCGT
>NZ_JBSJYX010000029.1:0-47741 GCF_053711175.1 Kocuria sp. KH4 | reverse complement strand
GGTTCCCGGGCCGCCGTGGGGAGGGCGCCGCCTCGGTAGTATGGACAGGACGATTGTCCGAAGCCGGGCGACGGCGCCGGACCCGATCCCGGCGCCGGTCCGGCGAGAGCGAAAGAGTTGTAGCGGTGACCGAACGTCTCGAATCCGACGACCAGCCCACCCCCCGCCCCGTTCCCAGCCCGGGAGCCGCACCGCGGCCCGGCATGCCGAAGCCCGGCGCCCCCAAGCCCGGAGCGGCCCGGCCCGCGGCCCCGGCGGCCCCCGCCCCCGGCCCGGCGGTCGCCCAGCCGGGCGCCGCGCAGCCCGTGGCGGCCCAGCCGGCGGCGGCTCCCGCGCTGGCCTCGCCGGAGTCCGTGGCCCGGGCCCGCGCGTTCGGGCGGGTGACCGAGGACGGGCACGTCTACGTCGTCGTGGACGGCGAGGAGGTGCTGTGCGGGCAGTTCCCCGACGCCACGGAGGACGAGGCGCTGGGCTACTTCGCCCGCAAGTACGACGACGTCGAGGCGCAGGTCGCCCTGCTCGAGCAGCGGGTCTCCGCCGGCGCCCCGTCGGCGGACATGCTCACCACGGTCGACCACCTCGCCGAGCAGGTGGGCCAGCGCAACATGCTCGGGGACATCCGCGGCCTCGAGGGGCGGATCGAGGCCCTGCGCCCGGCGATCCGCGACCTCGAGGCCGCCGAGCGGGCCGCCCACGAGGCACAGCGGGCGCAGAACGTCGCGGCGCGCGAGGCGATCGTCGCGGAGGCGGAGCAGATCGCCGCCCAGGACCCGCAGCGCACCCAGTGGAAGCAGTCCTCCGCCCGGATGGCCGAGCTGTTCGACCAGTGGAAGGCGCACCAGAAGTCCGGCATCCGGCTGGGCCGGGCCGCGGAGGACGCCCTGTGGAAGCGGTTCCGCACCGCCCGCACCACCTTCGACCGCCACCGCCGCGCGTTCTTCTCCCAGCTCGACGCCGACAACGCCGAGGCCAAGAAGGCCAAGGAGGCGCTCATCGCCGAGGCCGAGGCCCTCTCCGGGTCCACCGACTGGGGCGCCACGGCCGCGGAGTACCGCCGGCTCATGGACCGGTGGAAGGACTCCAAGCGGGCCTCGAAGAAGGACGACGACGCCCTGTGGGCCCGCTTCCGCGCCGCCCAGGACCGGTTCTTCGAGGCCCGCAAGGCCGACAACGACCGGATCGACGAGGAGTTCGAGGGCAACCTGGTGGTGAAGGAGCAGCTGCTCGCCGAGGCCAAGGCCCTGCTGCCCGTCACCGACCTCAAGGCCGCCAAGCGCGCCCTCGGCGAGATCCTGGACCGGTGGGAGCTGGCCGGGAAGGTCCCGCGCGCCCACATGCGCCGGGTGGAGGCCGAGCTGCGCACCGTCGAGGACGCCGTGCGCCAGGCCGAGGACGAGAAGTGGCAGCGCTCCAACCCCGAGACGAAGGCCCGCTCCAACTCGATGCTCAGCCAGCTCGAGACGAAGATCGAGGACCAGGAGGCCGCCCTGGCCAAGGCGCAGGCCGCCGGGGACGCCCGGCGCGCGGCCAAGCTGGAGGGCGAGCTCGCCACCAGCCGGCAGTGGCTGGAGACCCTGCGCCGCTCCTCCGCCGACCTGCGCTGACACCGGCGGCGCCGGGCCCGCCCGCACCGCGCGGGACGGTCCCGGCGCCCGGCAGGCCCCGGGCCCGTGCTGTCCACAGCACCGGCCCGGGGCCTTTCCCGTGCCCGGTCCGTCGGCCAGGCTGGCCCCATGCACGACCCGCCCTGGACCCCCGACTCCCTGCTGCTGCCGGACCGGCCCTTTTCCCGCGCCGAGCTCTCCGCCCTCGTGGCCGACGGGGTGCTCGTGCCCGTGGTGCTGGAGGCCCACGTGCTGCGCGGGCGCCCGGTGACGCGGGCGGTGAAGCTCGCGGCCCTCGAGGCGCAGCTGCCCCCGCACCTGCTGGGCCGCGGGGTGCTCGGCCGACTCTCCGCCGCCTGGTTCTACGACTGCGCCGCGCGCCCCACCGTGCTCCCGGTGCTGCTGGACAAGCTGCGCCGCACCACGATGTCCCCGGTGCCGGACGGCATGGCGCTGCACCAGGTGACCCTGGGCGGCTACGACGTGCACGACGCCGGGCCCGTGCGGGTCACCACCCCGCTGCGCACGGCCGTGGACCTCGCCCTGCACGTCCCCGAGCGGGAGGGGCTGGCGGCCCTGGAGCGGCTGATGCACGCCCCGCACCTGCACTGCCCGCCGGCGCTGGTGCAGGCCGCGCTGGAGAGCTTCGAGCGGATGCCCGGACGGCAGGCGGCGCTGCTGCGGGTGCGCCGCGCCGCCCGCGGGATCGGCCGGCCCGTGCCCTGACCCCGGCCGGCCGGCGGGAGCCACCGGTGCCCGCCGGTCCCGCGGGAGGACGGCTCAGCGGGAGGACGGCTCCGAGATGGGCCGGTTGCCGGAGGTGCGGTAGACGTCGTAGACCCCGTCGATCCGGCGGACCTGGTTGAGCACGTGGTCCAGGTAGCGCGGGTCGCCCATCTCGAAGGCGAAGCGGGAGATGGCCAGCCGGGCCTTGGAGGTGTGCACCGAGGCGGCGAGGATGTTGACGTGGTTCTCCGACAGCACCCGGGTGACGTCCGAGAGCAGGGACTTCCGGTCGAGGGCCTCCACCTGGATCTCCACCAGGAACACGCTGGACTGCGTCGGGGCCCACTCGACCTCGACCACCCGCTCCGTGGAGGTCAGCGCCAGCATGTTCACGCAGTCCTTCCGGTGCACCGAGATGCCGGCGCCCCGGGTGACGAAGCCCATGATCTCGTCCGGCGGCACCGGGGTGCAGCAGCGGGCGAGCTTGACGTAGACGTCCGAGGCCCCCTTGACCACGACCCCGGAGTCGGACACCCGCGGGCGCACCGGCTGGGTGGCGATGGTCGTCTCCGCGAAGTCCTCCTCCGCGCCGTCGGCCCCGCCCAGGTTGCCGACGATCCGCTCCACCACGTCCTGGGCGCTGACCACGTCCGAGCCGATCGCCTCGTAGAGGGAGCTGATGTCGGTGCGGTGGAAGTCCTGGGCCACCGCCAGCAGGGACTCCTGGGTCAGGGTGCGCTGCAACGGCAGGTGGTGCTTGCGCAGGGCGCGGGTGAGGGCGTCCTTGCCCTTCTCGATGGCCTCCTCGCGGCGCTCCTTGGAGAACCACTGCCGGATCTTGTTGCGCGCCCGGGGGGACTTCACGAACTTCAGCCAGTCCTGGGAGGGCCCGGCGTGCTCGGACTTGGAGGTGAGCACCTCCACCCAGTCCCCGTGCTGCAGCTCCGAGGACAGCGGCACGAGCTTGCCGTTGACCCGGGCGCCGATGGTCTTGTGCCCCACCTCGGTGTGCACCGCGTAGGCGAAGTCCACCGGCGTGGAGCCCGCCGGGAGAGCCATGACCTCGCCCTTGGGCGTGAAGACGTACACCTCGGAGGTGTTGATCTGGTAGCGCAGCGAGTCGAGGAACTCGGAGGAGTCCTGCGTCTCCTCCTGCCAGGAGACCAGGGAGCTCAGCCACGCGAGGTCCCCCTCCTGCGCCTTGGGCGTGGCGGAGTTCGCCTGGTTGGCCTGGTCCTTGTACTTCCAGTGGGCGGCCACCCCGTACTCCGCGCGCCGGTGCATCTCGTGGGTGCGGATCTGGATCTCCACCGGCCGCCCGTCCGGGCCGATCACCGTGGTGTGCAGGGACTGGTACATGTTGAACTTCGGCATGGCGATGTAGTCCTTGAATCGCCCCGGCAGCGGCCGCCACCGCGCGTGCAGGGCGCCCAGCGCCGCGTAGCACTCCCGCACCGTGTTCACGAGCACCCGGACCGCCTGCAGGTCCTGGATCTCGTCGAAGTCCTTCCCGCGCACGATCATCTTCTGGTAGATCGAGTAGTAGTGCTTGGGCCGGCCCGTGATGGTCGCCTCGATCCCCGCCTCGGAGAGGTCCAGGGCGATCCGCTCCCGGATCTTGGCCAGGGACCGCTCGCGCTGGGGCTGGCGCTCCCCCACCATCCGCACGATCTCCTCGTAGACCTTGGGGTAGAGCGCCGCGAAGGCCAGGTCCTCGAGCTCCCACTTGATGGTGTTCATGCCCAGCCGGTGGGCCAGCGGGGCGAAGATCTCCAGGGTCTCCCGCGCCTTCTTCGAGGAGGAGGACTGGGAGACGAAGCGCCAGGTGCGGGCGTTGTGCAGCCGGTCGGCGAGCTTGATCACCAGCACGCGGATGTCCTTGGCCATCGCCACGATCATCTTGCGCACCGTCTCGGCCTGGGCGGCGTCCCCGTACTGGACCTTGTCCAGCTTCGTCACGCCGTCGACGAGCGCGGCCACCTCGTCGCCGAACTCGGCGCGCAGCTGCTCGAGCGTGTAGTCGGTGTCCTCCACGGTGTCGTGCAGCAGCGCGGCGACCAGGGTGGCCCCCGTCATGCCCAGCTCCGCGAGGATCGTGGTCACGGCCACGGGGTGGGTGATGTAGGGGTCCCCGCTCTTGCGCTTCTGCCCCTCGTGGCACTTCTCCGCGACCTTGAACGCACGCGCCAGGACCTCCACGTCCTCCTCCGGGTGGGTGGCGCGCACGGTGTGCAGCAGCGGCTCCAGGATCGGCGAGTGGTCCATCGGCCGGCCGGAGAGGTAGGACAGGCTGGAGCGGGTGCGGTCGCTGCGGCCCGGGAACACCGCCCGGCCCTGCAGCGGCCGGGAGGCGGGCACGACGTAGTGCGTGCCGGCCATGTCCGAGCGGCGCGGCGGTGTCGGGGCGGTGCCCTGACCGGCGGGGACGACCCCGTCGTCGGACGAGCTCATGACCGTAGCTCCCTTCCCATCGATGCGACCGGGGCGGCGGCCGTGCGGCCGCCGCCCCGGTCGTCGAGCTGACGTGTGCTGCTGTGCGGCGGTCCGCGGCTGCGCGGTCCGCCCTGCGGTGGACCTCAGTCTAGTGCGCCGCGGCCTCCTCGGCGGCACGTCCGGCCGGGGCGCCCGCCCGCGCCTCCTGCTCGCGCACGTCCGCGTCCCGGGAGCGCAGCAGGGCGTACATCGGCGAGGCCACGAACAGGGTCGCGACGGTGCCCACGATGATACCGACGAACAGCGACAGGGACAGGTCCTTGAGGGTGCCCGCGCCGAGCACGAGCCAGCCGATGAACAGGATCGAGCCGACGGGCAGGATGCCGACCACCGAGGTGTTGATGGAGCGCACCAGGGTCTGGTTCACGGCGAGGTTCACCTGGTCGGAGAACCGCCGCCCCGCCCGTTCGGGCGGGGCCGTGCCGTCGAGCAGGCCCTCGGTGTTCTCCCGGACCTTGTCGAAGACCACCACGGAGTCGTAGAGGGAGTAGCTGAGCACCGTGAGGAAGCCGATGACCGCGGAGGGGGTGACCTCGAAGCCCACGAGGGAGTAGACCCCGGCGGTGATCGCGACGGTCGCGATCATCCCCGCGATCGCCGAGACGGACATCTTCCAGGTGCGGAAGTACAGGGCCATCAGCACGGTGGCCAGCACCACGAACGCCACGAGCCCCTGCAGCGCCTGCCGGGTGACGCCGGCGCCCCACGTGGGCCCCACGAACGTGGAGGTCACCTCGTCCTCGCTCACGCCGTAGGCCTCGACCAGGGCGTCCTTGACCGCGAGGGTCTCGTCGTCGTCGAGCTGCTCGGTCTGCACCCGGATCGTGCCGGGGGCGATGTTGGTGACCTCGACCTCCGCGGCGTCCGAGGACGCCGCCACGGCCTCGCGGCCGGTCTCCACCTCGGGCTCGGACACCGCGGAGACGGTGAACTCGGAGCCGCCGGTGAAGTCGATGCCGAGGTTGAACCCGCCCTTGGCCACGGGCACCAGCAGGGACAGCCCCACGAGGACCGCGGCGATCGTCAGCCACAGCCTCGCCCGCCCCACGAAGGGGTAGGAGATGCGCCCGCTGTGCAGGGCGTTGCCGAAATCAGCGAACCGGGACATCAGGCGTTCTCCTCGGGAGTGCGGGCCGACGACGGCGCGCCGACCGGGGCGTCCTGCGGGGCGGGCTCGCCGGGCCGGTCCGGCGGGACCGCCTCCGCCGCGCGGCGGCGCCGTTCGGCGATGGTCAGCCCGTCCCCGGTCCCCGGCTCCCGCAGGCGCCCGGCGCCGCGGTACAGGGGCACCGCGTCGAGGGCCTCCGGGTTCAGCCCCGAGTGCCGGCCGCCGCCGCCGAAGTAGCGGGTGCGCGCGAGCAGCACCATCACGGGGTGGGTGAACAGGAAGACGACGAGCAGGTCCGCGATCGCGGTCAGCCCGAGGGTGAAGGCGAACCCGCGCACGTTGCCCACCGCCACGAAGTACAGCACCACGGCGGCCAGCAGGTTCACGGCCTTCGACGCGAGCACGGTCTGCCGGGCCCGCCGCCAGCCGTGGTCGACCGCCGCGGGGATGGAGCGGCCGCTGCGGATCTCGTCGCGGATGCGCTCGAAGTAGACGATGAAGGAGTCGGCGGTCTGGCCGATCGCCACAATTAGGCCCGCGACGCCGGCCAGGGAGAGCCGGTAGTTCGCCGACCAGCCCAGCAGGGTGATGGCCAGCCAGGTGAGCACGCCCGCGACCACGAGGGAGCTGATGGTCACGAGCCCCAGCAGCCGGTACTGGAAGAGGGAGTACACGCACACCAGCACCAGCCCGATGATCCCGGCGACGATGCCCATCCGCAGCTGGTCGGCGCCGAGGGTCGCGGAGATCTGCTGCTCGGACTGGATCTCGAAGCTCATCGGCAGCGCCCCGTACTTCAGCTGCTCGGCGAGGAAGCGGGCCTGCTCCTCGGTGAAGCTGCCCGTGATCTGCGCCTGGCCGTCCGAGATCACCGCGTTCATCTGGGGGGCGGAGACCACCTGGCCGTCGAGCAGGATGGCGAACTGGCCGCGGGGGTCCTCGGGGGTGGACTGGCCGATGCCGTAGAGGCGCTCCGAGAGCTGCCGGAAGCGCTCGGTGGCGTCCGGGCCGAACTGCAGGTTCACGGCGAACTGGTTCAGGGAGGCCCCCTGGGAGTTCTGGGCGGTCCCGTAGGAGGCGTCCTCGATGCCGGTGCCCTGGATCTCCACCGGGCCCAGGAGGTACTTGGTCCCGGTGTCGGGCTCGCAGGCGACCACGGGCGCGTCGGCGTCCTGGGCCTCGCGCTCGTCCGGGGACTGCGGCGCGGTGCAGTCCGTCTCCTCGAACTGCCGGTACAGCTCCGGGGTGATCCAGTTGGGGTCGGAGGAGTCGGCGGGCTCGGCGGCGGGCTCGGGCAGCTCGTCCCGGGGCACGCGCTGGTCCTCGGGCACGGGCTCGGCGGCCGCGGTGGTGAGCACGGGACGGAAGTTCATCTGCGCCGAGGTCTGGATCAGCTCGCGGGTCTCGGCCGAGGGCACCCCGGGCATGGAGACCACGATGGTGCTGCCGGACTGGGTGGCGATCTCGGCCTCGGCGACGCCGGAGCCGTCCACGCGCTGGCGGATGATCTCCACGGCCTGGTCCAGCTGCTCGGGGGTGACCTCCTGGCCGGCCTCCTCCCCCTGCAGGGACGGGGAGAGGATCATCTGGGTGCCGCCCTCCAGGTCGAGGGCCAGCTTGGGCCCCCACCCGGTGCGGTCGGTGCCCGCGCCCCAGGCGAGCAGCCCGCCCAGCAGCGCCAGGAGCACGAGCAGCCCGAGCAGGGAGCGGCGCGCGCCCGAGAGAGCGGCCCGCACGCCGGAGCGCGCCGGTGCGGTGCTCCCCCCGCCCCGCCCGGGGGCGGGGGGAGCACCGGAGGTCTTGCGTGTGGTCAGTGCCATGGTTGTCCTAACGCACCACGGCCCGGGCGGCCCGGGCCTGCTCATGGGAACGGGCCGACCAGCGGTCGGCCCGTCGCCCCGAAGGGGGGATCAGTCGTTGCGCGGTCCCGGGTCGCGCCGGGAGTCGTCGTCCAGCGGGTCGACCGGACCGGAGCCGGTGCCGTCGGCGTCGCGCATCTCCGGCCCGGCCGGCGCCGCGGTGCCGGCGGCGGGGGCCGGGGCCTCCTCGACGACGGTGGTGACGGTCTGCAGGTGCACGGTCACGGCCGTGCCCGGGGCGATCTCCAGGACGACCTTGTTCGCGTCCCGGTCGACCGAGCGGACGGTGCCGTAGAGGCCGTAGTTCGTCATGACCTCGGTGCCCGGGCCCATGGCCGACTGCTTCTCCTTGACCTGGGCCATCGCCTTCTTCTGCCGGCGCATGGGCAGCCAGACCAGCAGCACCAGGGCCACGAGCATGAGCGGCAGCAGCCAGGAGGTGCCGCCCCCGGTGGGCTGGGCGGCCTGGGCGGAGAGGGACTGGGCGAGGAGGAGCGAGCTCACGGACTTCCGTTCGATCGGTGGTGGGTGTCCGTCCCATGGTAGGTGATGGAACCCGGAGCGTCCTGGACGTCCACCGGTGGATCCGCGCGTCGGGCGCGGATCAGTCCTCGAACAGGGGCGGGTCCTCCTCGGCCGCGGACGGGTCCGCCGCCGCGCCGAAGGCCGCCCGCAGCCCGGGGTCGCGGAACGCCGCGTGCTCCGGGACGGCCAGGCCCAGGTGGTCCCAGGCGGCCGCCATGGCGATCCGCCCCCGGGGGGTGCGCCCGAGCAGGCCCTCGCGGACCAGGTAGGGCTCGGCGACGGTCTCGACGGTCTCGGTCTCCTCCCCCACCGCGATCGCCAGGGTGGACAGGCCCACCGGCCCCCCGCCGAACTTCGTCACGAGCGCCTCGAGCACGGAGCGGTCCAGGCGGTCGAGGCCGCGGGCGTCCACCTCGTACATGTCGAGGGCGGCGGAGGAGGTGCGGGCGTCGATCCGGTCGATGCCGTGCACGAGCGCCCAGTCCCGCACCCGGCGCAGCAGCCGGTTGGCGATGCGGGGGGTGCCCCGGGACCGGGAGGCGACCTCGGTGAAGCCCTCGGCGGTCATCGCCAGGTCCATCAGCCCGGCCGAGCGGCGCAGCACCAGCTCGAGCTCCTCCACGGAGTAGAACTCCAGGTGGCCGGTGAAGCCGAAGCGGTCGCGCAGGGGCCCGGGCAGCAGGCCCGCCCGGGTGGTGGCGCCCACCAGGGTGAAGGGCGGCAGGTCCAGCGGGATGGAGGTGGCGCCGGCGCCCTTGCCGACCACGATGTCCACCCGGAAGTCCTCCATGGCCATGTACAGCATCTCCTCGGCGGGCCGGGACATGCGGTGGATCTCGTCGAGGAACAGCACCTCCCCCTCGGTGAGGGAGGACAGGATCGCCGCGAGGTCGCCGGCGTGCTGGATGGCCGGGCCGGAGGAGATCCGCAGGGGCGCGCCCATCTCCTCGGCGATGATCATCGCGAGGGTCGTCTTGCCCAGCCCCGGCGGGCCCGAGAGCAGGACGTGGTCGGCGGAGCGGCCCCGCAGCCGGGAGGCCTCCAGCACCAGGGACAGCTGCTGGCGCACCCGCTTCTGCCCCACGAACTCGTCCAGGTTGGCCGGGCGCAGGGCCGACTCGAGCTGCTTCTCGTCGGGCTCGTCGACCGGGGAGACGAGCCGGTCGCGGGCGTTCACGGCGGCGCCGTCCTCGCGGGCCACGCTCAGACCCCCCGCTCCGCGCCGGTGCGGGCACCGGCCTTGGCGGCGCCGAGCCACGCGAGCACGGTGCGCAGGATGGCGGGCACGTCCCCGGAGGCGCTCAGCTCCTCGCGTCCGGCGAGGGCGTCGGCGACGCCGCGGGCGGCGTCCTTCTCGTTCCAGCCCAGCCCCACGAGGGCCTCCAGCACCTGCTCCCGCCAGGGCTCCACGGGCGCGGCGGCGGCCGGGGCGGGGCGGTCGGGGACGATCAGCTTGTCGGCCAGCTCCAGCACGATCCGGCGGGCGCCCTTGGGCCCGATGCCGGGCACGGCCGTGAACGCCTTGGCGTCGCCCTGCGCGATGGCGCGGTGGACGTCGTCCGGGCCGAGCACGGAGAGCACCGCCAGGGCGGTGCGGGGCCCGACCCCGCTGACCCCGAGCATGATCTCGAAGACCTCGCGCTCGGCGGGGCTGCGGAAGCCGAAGAGCAGCGGGGACTCGTCCTTGCGCGCCACGTACGCCGTGTCGAGCCGGACCTCTCCCCCGATCCGCAGCCCGGACAGCGTCTCGGGGGTCGCCTGGACCTGGACGCCGAAGCCGCCCACCGCCACGACGGCGGTGGTGAGGCCGACGTGCTCGACCTGTCCCGTGATGGACGCGATCACCGCGCGCCTCCTTCCCGCGCCCCGGCGGGGCCGGGACCGGTTGCTCGAACAAATCTACGAATGACGACTCGCCGCCACTCTAGCAGGGGCGGCCGACTCAGCTGCGCCCGCCCCGGCGGGCCCGCGCCTCCGCCTCGGCCCAGGCGCGCTGGGCGGGGGTCATCCCGGAGCGGGCGGCGGCGAGGGGGCGGGCGCCCTGGTGCGTCTCGGTCCGGGCGGTCGCGTCCACGCCCGTGCCGCCGCCGCGCCAGCCGTGGCAGATGGCGATGGCCAGGGCGTCGGCGGCGTCGGCGGGCCGGGGCGCCTCCTCGAGCCGCAGGATCCGCACCACCATGCGGGCCACCGAGGCCTTGTCGGCCCGCCCCTCGCCGGTGACGGCGGCCTTGACCTCGGACGGGGTGTGCCAGGCCACCGGCACGCCGTGCCGGGCGGCGGAGGCGATGACGGCTCCGGAGGCGTGGGCGGTGCCGATCACGGTGTTCACGCTGGTCTGGGCGAACACCCGCTCCAGGGCCAGGGCGTCGGGGCGGTAGCGCTCGATCCACCGCTCGGTGGCCTCCCAGATGCGCAGCACGCGCACGTCGAGCGGGTCGGCGGCGTCCGTGCCGGCCACGCCGACGTCCACGAGCGACGCGGTGCGGTTGCCGGCCATGTCGATCAGGCCGAACCCGCACCGCGTCAGCCCGGGGTCCACCCCGAGGATCCGCTGCGTGGCCGTGGTCAGTCCTCGGCGTCGAGCTGGGCGAGGACCTCGGCGGGGATGTCCGCGTTGGCGTAGACGTTCTGCACGTCGTCGAGCTCCTCGACGGCGTCGACCAGGCGCAGGAACTTCCGGGCGCCCTCGGCGTCCAGCGCGACCAGCATGCTCGGGCGGAACTGGGGGTCGTCGTTGTTGTACTCGAGCCCGGCCTCGTCGAGGGCCGCGCGGATCGCCGGCAGGTCGGTGGCCTCGGAGACGACCTCGAAGACCTCCTCCTGCTCCACGACCTCGTCGGCGCCCGCGTCCAGGACGGCCATGAGGACGTCGTCCTCCGTGAGCCCGTCGGTGCGGGCGACCTCCACGACGCCCTTGCGCTCGAAGAGGAAGGCCACGGACCCGGAGTCGGCCATCGTGCCGCCGTTGCGGGTCACGGCCACGCGCACCTCGGAGGCGGCGCGGTTCTTGTTGTCCGTGAGGCACTCGATGTACAGGGCCGTGCCCTGCGGGCCGCGGGCCTCGTAGAGGATCTCGGTGTAGTCGACGACCTCGCCGGTCAGCCCGGCGCCGCGCTTGATGGCGCGGTCGATGTTCGCCACCGGCACCGAGTTCTTCTTGGCCTTGGACACGGCGAGGTCCAGCGCCGGGTTGCCGGCGGTGTCGGCCCCGCCCATGCGGGCGGCCACCTCGATGCCCTTGATGTACTTGGCGAAGGCCTTGGCGCGCTTGGCGTCGATCGCGGCCTTCTTGTGCTTGGTCGTGGCCCACTTGGAGTGACCTGACATGCGTTCCTCCTCGGAAGTCGTGACGGGACGTGGTGCCCGGGGTCTCGGGAGCCGCCGGCCGCGTCCCGGAGCGGCCCGCCCGGGCGGCAGGCCGGGACGGACCGGAAAAGTCCTGCTCCATCCTACCGGGTGCGGGCCCGCCCGCTCCCGGCGGCCGGCGGGGACGGGCCGGCGGGAACGGTCCGGCCGGTGCGGGCCGGGCCGATCAGCGGGGACGGGCCGCGGCGACCTCCCGGGCGCGCTCGGCGAGCGTGTCGTCCAGCGGCTCGGCGTCGAAGCTCCCGTACCGGCGCTCCACCGCGGCGCGGATGAGGTGGTCGGCCACGGCGGGGTTCTTCGGCAGCATCGACCCGTGCAGGTAGGAGGCCACCACGTGGTGTACGCGCGCGCCCTCGGTGCCGTCCTCGCCGTTGTTGCCGGCGCCCCGGCGCACCGTGCCGAGCGGGGCCTGGCCGGGACCCAGCCGGGTGATCCCCGAGTGGTTCTCGTAGCCCACCACGGTGCCGAACTCCGGGGACTCCAGGACGATGTTGCCGATCAGGCGCGTCGGTCCGCCCACCGTGGTGACGTCCAGGATCCCGATCCCGGGCAGGGTCTGCCCGGCGCCGGTGCGGAACTCGTGGCCGAAGAGCTGGTAGAGCCCGCAGATCGCCAGCATCGGCACGCCGTCCGCGGCCATCGCGCGCAGCTCCGGGGCGATGCGCTGCAGGTCCTCCTGGACGCGGAACTGCCCGGAGTCCTGCCCGCCGCCGCCCACGAGGAGGTCGGCGTCGGCCGGGAAGGGGTCCCCGGGGTCGTGGTCGGACAGCCGCACGGTGTAGCCGTACTTCTCCAGCCGGCGCTTGAGGGTCAGGGTGTTGCCCCAGTCGCCGTAGATGTTCATGTCCCGGGGGTAGAGCTGGACGAGGTGGACGGTGCGGTCGGTCATGGGGGCTCCGCTCAGATCTCGGCGACCTCGGCCACGCGGGACAGCTCCCGGCGCAGCTCGAGCATGGACGTGTAGGTGCAGAAGACGCGCATGGGCCGCTCGCCGGCGGCGGCCACGAAGCGCCGCAGCGCGTCGCCGAGGTCGGGGACGACGTCGCGCACGGGGACCTCGTCGTAGTCCAGGCGCAGGGCCATGTCCCACGCGCGGGTGCCGCCGACGACGTCCACCCCGGCGTCGCGCAGGGAGTGGAAGTCGACGTCCCACAGCCAGGACACGTCCCGGCCGTCGGCGTACTCGTCGTTGATGGTGACCATGGTGGCGTAGTCGCCGGGGCGGGCCGAGGCCAGGGAGAGGCGGAACCCGGCAGGGTTCTTCACGAGCAGCAGCTGCAGCGGGCGGCCGTCGACGTGGATGGTCTCGCCGCGCCCGAACGCCGGGGTGACGCGGGAGAGCTCGTCCACCAGCGCGGGGCGGTCCGCGTCCGGTCCGGCGACGGCGAGCACCAGCGCCAGGGCCGCGGCCGCGTTGTAGATGTTGTAGACGCCGTAGAGCTCCACGGTGGCCTCGACGTCCTCGCCGCCCACCGTGAGGTGCACCCGGTTCGCCGCGAAGGAGGTCAGCTCCACCTCGGCGGCCGGGCGCGGGGCGAGCTCGCGCTCGTGGTCCGCCTCGGCCTCGGGCCCGCCGGCGGAGCGCATGTCGTCGTCGGAGGGGAACATGCGGCGCAGCTGCGGCGCGAGGCCGAACCAGCGCACGTCGGTGCCGTCCGGGACGTGCTCGGCCAGCGACACGATCCGGGGGTCCTCCCGGTTGAGCACCACGGTGCCCGTGGTGGCCGCGGCGATCTGGGCGAGCATCCGGCGGGTCGTGTCGATCTCCCCGAAGCGGTCGAGCTGGTCGCGCATGACGTTGAGCAGCAGCGCGTGGCGGGGGGCGACCTGCTTCACGAAGTGCACCGCGTGGGCCTCGTCGAGCTCGAGCACGGCGATGTCGGCGTCGAGCCGGCCGGTGAGGCTCATCTCCCCCAGCAGCGCCGCCGCCACGCCCCGCACGAAGTTGGAGCCGGTGCGGTTCGTGAAGACCCGGTACCCCTGCGAGCGCAGCAGCTGGACGGCCATCTTGGTGGTGGTGGTCTTGCCGTTGGTGCCGCTGACGACCACCACCCCGTGCGGCAGCCGCCCGAGCTGCTCCGCCACGAACCCGGGGTGCAGCTTCTCCATCACGAGGCCGGGGAAGGCGGAGCCTCCCCCGCGCAGGGTCGTCAGGTACCGGATGCCTTGGCCGAGCAGGCGCACGTGGGGTCGGGACATGCGCTCCATCCTAGGGCGTGCGGGCGGCCCGGCGGGTCGGGGGCGCCGTGGACCCGCCCGGCTCCCTCCGGCACCCGGGCACGCCCCCGGGCCGCTCGGGGGCGTGCCCGCCCCCGGCGCGGCGCCTCCCCCCGGTAGGGTGGCTCAGCGTACGTGCCCGCCCACCGAGCCCGACAGGGACTGAGCCTTGGACAACCCCCTCCTGCGCCCCAGCGCGCTGCCCTACGAGCTGCCGGACTTCCGGAGCATCCGGGAGGAGCACTTCCTGCCGGCCTTCGAGGCGGCGATGGCCGAGGACCTGGAGTGCGTGCGGGCGGTCCGGGCCGACCCCGCGCCCCCCACGTTCGCGAACACCATCGAGGCCCTCGAGCGCGGCGGGCTGGCCCTGGACCGGGTCGAGTCGGTCTTCTTCACCCTCACCGCCGCGCACAACACCGCCGGCGTGCAGCGGATCTACCAGGAGCTCGCGCCGCGGCTGTCCGAGCACAAGGCGGACTTCACGCTGGACAAGGAGCTCTACGCCCGGGTCCGGCGGGTGGACCGCACGGACCTGCAGCCCTGGCAGCTGCGGGTGCTGGACGAGTACGTCTCCTGGTTCCAGGACTCCGGGGCGGAGCTGGGCCCGGCGGAGCAGCAGCGGCTGCGGGAGGTCAACGACGAGCTCTCCGCGCTGAGCATCCGCTACGGCAACGACCTGCTCCGGGAGGTCAACGCCTCCGCCGTCGTGGTGGACGACCCGGCGGCGCTGGACGGCATGGACCCCGCGGACGTCGAGGCCGCCGCCTCGGCGGCCGCCGAGAGCGGCCACCCGGGGCGCTACCTGCTCACCCCCGCGCTGTTCACCGTCCAGCCGGTGCTGTCAGTGCTCACCGACCGGGCGCTGCGCCGGCGGATCCACCTGGCCGCCGTCCACCGGGGCACCGGGGAGCACGGCGGGGAGGGCTCGCAGAGCCGCACGGACCTGCGCCCCCTGGCCGCGCGGATCGCCCGGCTGCGCGCGGAGCAGGCGCGGCTGCTGGGCTACCGCAGCCACGGCGACCACGTCATGGCGGGCAGCACGGCGCCCTCGCCGGAGGCGGTGCGGGAGGTGCTCGAGCGGATCACCGGGCCCGCGGTGCGCAACGCGCTCGAGGAGCGCGCCGAGCTGGAACGGCTCGCGGGCCACCCGGTCGAGGCGTGGGACTGGCCGTTCTGGGCCGAGCGGCTGCGCCGGGAGCGCTACCACGTGGACGCCTCCGCGCTGCGGGAGTACTTCGAGCTGGAGTCGGTGCTCGAGCACGGGATCTTCCGCACCGCCCGTGAGCTCTACGGGCTGGTCTTCACCGAGCGACCCGATCTGCACGGCTACCTGCCGCAGGTGCGGGTGTGGGAGGTCACCGACGAGCACGGGGCCGGGGTGGGCCTGTTCCTGGGCGACTGGTTCACCCGGCCCACCAAGCAGGGCGGGGCCTGGATGGGCTCGCTCGTGCACCAGAACCGGCTCACCGGGCAGCGGCCCGTCGTGGTGAACAACGCGAACTTCACCCGCCCGCCCGCCGGGCGGCCGAAGCTGCTGACCCTGGACGAGGTCGTCACGGTCTTCCACGAGTTCGGCCACGCCCTGCACGGGCTGCTCTCGGACGTGCACCTGCCCTCGTTCTCCGGCACGAAGGTGCCCCGGGACTTCGTGGAGTACCCCTCGCAGGTCCACGAGATGTGGGTGCTGCACCCGGACGTCGCCCCGCACTACGCCCGACACCACCGCACCGGCGAGCCGGTCCCGGAGGCCACCCTGGCCGCCCTGCGGGAGGCCGCCGCGCACGGGCAGGGCTTCCGGACCGTGGAGTACCTGGCCGCCACCTGGCTGGACCTCGCCTGGCACGGGATCGAGGACCCGTCCCGGCTGGCCGACCCGCGCACCGTGGAGCAGGAGGCCCTGGAGCGGGCCGGGATCGACGTGCCCGGCATCGCCCCGCGCTACCGGACCGGGTACTTCAAGCACATCTTCGCCGGGGGCTACTCCGCCGGGTACTACGCCTACATCTGGTCCGAGATCCTCGACGCGGACACCGCCCGGTGGTTCGCCGCCCACGGCGGGCTCACCCGGGAGAACGGACGGCGCTTCGCGGAGGAGGTGCTCTCCCGCGGCAACGAGACGGCGCCCCTGGAGGCGGTGGAGGCCCTGCTGGGCCGGCGCCCGCACCTGGGCGCCCTGCTGCGGCGGCGCGGGCTGCTGCCGCGCGAGGAGTTCGTGCACCGGCGGCGCGGGGCACCGGCCCCCGGTCCCGGGGGCCCGGGGCGGGCCTGAACGGCGCGCCGGCGGGCACCTCCGGGACCGGTCGGCCCGCGAGCGGGCAGGCCCGGGGTCAGGCCCGCGGCCAGGCGTCGGCGATGTCCTGGCGGGTGTCCCCCAGGGTCTGCATGATCGCCTTGGTCCCGGCGAGCACGGGCATGAAGTTCGCGTCCCCGTTCCAGCGGGGCACCACGTGCTGGTGCAGGTGCCCGGAGAGCGACCCGCCCGCCGCGGCCCCCAGGTTGATCCCCACGTTGAAGGCGTGCGGGGAGGCCACCCGGCGGATCGTCGACACGGCGGTGCGGGTCAGGTCCGTGAGCTCGCGCAGCTCCTCCTCCCCCAGCTCCGTCAGGTCGGCCACGTGACGGTACGGGCAGACCATGAGGTGGCCGGGGTTGTACGGGAAGAGGTTGAGGATCACGAAGCAGTGCTCGCCGCGGTGGACGATCAGGGACTCCTCGTCCGCCCGCCGGGGCCCGTGGCAGAAGGGGCACCCGGGATCCTCCCGCACGGACGGGTCCTCCCCCCGCACGTAGGCCAGCCGGTGCGGGGTCCACAGCCGCTGGAAGCTGTCGGGCACCCCCGGGATCTCGAACTCGTCCTGGCGGATCCAGTGGTGCGGAGGCCCGCCCTCGGGCGCCCGGCCGGTCACTGCCCGACCCCGGCCGTCTCCGCGGCGGACCGGGGGTCCTCGGGCAGGGCGGCCGTCGGCTCCTCGTTCACCCGGCGCTGGACGTGCGCCACGATCCGTTCGACGGCCTCGCCGACCGGGACGCCGTTGTCCTGGGAGCCGTCGCGGAAGCGGAAGGAGACCGCGTGCGCCTCCGCATCCTCCCCGCCGGCGATGAGCACGAACGGCACCTTCTCCTTGGAGGCGGTGCGGATCTTCTTGGGGAACCGGTCCGAGCCGGCGTCGAGCTCCACGCGCACTCCGCGGGCCCGGAGGGTGTCCACCACGCCCTGCAGGTAGTCGTTGAACGCCTCGGCCACCGGGATCGCCACCACCTGGACGGGGGCCAGCCACGCCGGGAACGCCCCGGCGTAGTGCTCCACGAGCACGCCCATGAAGCGCTCCACGGAGCCGAACAGCGCGCGGTGGATCATCACCGGGCGCTGCCGGGTGCCGTCCGCGGCCTGGTACTCGAGGTCGAAGCGCTCCGGGAGGTTGAAGTCCAGCTGGATGGTCGACATCTGCCAGGTCCGCCCGATGGCGTCCTTGGCCTGGACCGAGATCTTCGGGCCGTAGAAGGCCGCGCCCCCGGGGTCCGGCACCAGGTCCAGCCCGGACTCCGCCGCGACCTCGGCCAGGGTCGCCGTGGCCTCCTCCCACAGCTCGTCCGAGCCCACGAACTTCTCCGGGTCCTTGGTCGAGAGCTCCAGGTAGAAGTCGTCGAGCCCGTAGTCCTTGAGCAGGTCGAGGACGAATGTGAGGGTGGTGGTCAGCTCCGCCTTCATCTGCTCGCGGGTGCAGTAGATGTGGGCGTCGTCCTGGGTCATCCCGCGCACCCGGGTCAGGCCGTGCACCACCCCGGACTTCTCGTAGCGGTAGACCTGCCCGAACTCGAACAGCCGCAGGGGCAGCTCCCGGTAGGACCGCCCGCGCGAGCGGAAGATGAGGTTGTGCATGGGGCAGTTCATGGGCTTGAGGTAGTAGTCCTGGCCCTGCTTGGTGAGCTGGCCCGTTTCGGCGTCGCGCTCCTCGTCCACGTGCATGGCCGGGAACATCCCCTCCCGGTACCAGTCCAGGTGCCCGGAGACCTCGTAGAGGTGGCCCTTGGTGATGTGCGGGGTGTAGACGAACTCGTAGCCGGCCTCGGTGTGGCGGGCCCGGGAGTAGTCCTCCATGGTCTTGCGGATGATCCCGCCCTTGGGGTGGAACACCGGCAGCCCGGAGCCCAGCTCGTCCGGGAAGGAGAACAGGTCCATCTCGGAGCCGAGCCGGCGGTGGTCGCGCCGCTCGGCCTCGGCGAGGCGGTCCCGGTAGGCCTTCAGCTCCTCCTTGGAGGGCCACGCCGTGCCGTAGATGCGCTGCAGCTGCTTGTTCTTCTCGGAGCCGCGCCAGTACGCGGCGGCCGAGCGCATGAGGGCGTAGCCGTTGCCGATCAGCTTGGTGTCCGGCAGGTGCGGGCCGCGGCACAGGTCCTTCCAGACCGTCTCCCCGGTCTTGCGGTCCACGTTGTCGTAGATCGTCAGCTCGCCGGCGCCGACCTCCACGGACGCGCCCTCGGCGGCGGCGTCCACGTCCCCGCCCGAGCCGGGGCCCTGGGACAGGCCGATCAGCTCCAGCTTGTACGGCTCGTCCGCCATCTCGGCCCGGGCCTCCTCCTCGCTCACGGCACGGCGGCGGAAGGACTGAGTGGAGTTGACGATCCGCTGCATCCGCTTCTCGACGGCCTTGAGGTCCTCCGGGGTGAACGCCTGCGCGACGTCGAAGTCGAAGTAGAAGCCGTCGGTGATGTACGGGCCGATGCCGAGCTTCGCGTCCTCGTGCAGCTGCTGCACCGCCTGGGCCATCACGTGGGCCGTGGAGTGGCGCAGCACCTCCAGTCCCTCCGGCTCCGAGATCAGCACCCGCTCCACGGCATCGCCGTCGGCGAGCTCGGTGGCGAGGTCCCGGAGCACGCCGTTGACGCGGGCGACCACCACGGAGCGCTCCTCGCGGTACAGCTCCGCGGCGGAGGTGCCGGCCCCCACCGTGCGCTGCTCGCCGTCGACGGTGATCGTGAGGGGTGCGGACTCGGGCTGGTGCTCCGGCGCGGTGGTCATGGGGAGGGGTCTCCTTCGGTCGGCATCGGCACGCACCCGTACGGGGGGCGCGCGGCAGGGGCGCCGGCGGGCGGCGCGCACTGCATCGATGGTACCCGTCCGGTGTGGCGGGGACCGGTGAGGGGCGGTGACGCCGGGCCCGGCCGCACCGGGCGGACGCGGCCGGGCCCCCGGTGCGGACGGACCCCGCCCGGGCCGGGGAGCCGGCACGACGACGGGCCCCCGTCACCTCGCGGTGACGGGGGCCCGGAACGATCGGGTGCGATCAGATGCGGTCGCGGCGATCGCGGTCGGTGAGTCCGGTGCCGCGCTCGGCGTCGCTCTCGACCTCGACCTGCTCCTTGCGGACATCGGCCTCGACGCGCTCGGTGTCGCGGACGGTCTCCTTCTCGATCTCGACCTTCTCGACGCCCACGGTCTCCTTGGCGACGACGGGGCGCTCCTCGTGCAGGACCACCTCGACGTCCTCCTCGCCGATGGTGCCGGTGGTGGCCTCGGTGCCGCTGAGCGGAGTGCGCTCGACCCGGACCTCCTCGCGCTCGACGGGGACGTCGACGGTCTCGCGCTCGGTCACCACGTACTTGCGCAGGCGGGCCCGGCCCGTCTCCTGCTGCTCCTTGCCGACGTGCAGCCGCTCCTCGTGGCGGACCACGCCGTTGTCGTCGCGGTCGGTGAGGTCGCGGTCGGTGACGCCGCGGTCCACGTCGGCGTAGCCGGCGGTGCTGTCGCGGTCGGTGACGCCGCGGTCGGTGACGCCGCGGTCGACCTCGGCGTAGCCGGCGGTGCCCGCGCCGGGCACGGCGTTGCGGTCGGTGTCGAGCGTGTCGCCGGCGTCACGGCCGGTGGTGCCGGTGCCGGTGTAGTCGGTCGTGGCGTAGTCCGTCCGGGTGTCGCGGTCGCCGCCGGTGCCGGAGTAGTTCATCTTGTAGTAGCGGTAGATCTCCTCCTCCTCGGCCGGGGAGAGGTGCTGGTCCGCGTCCACGTTCGGGGCGTCCTTGACGACCTCCTTGGCGTAGGGGAGCACGAGGCGGTCGCCGTCCTGCTGGGCGCCCTCGACCGGGACGAAGCTCTCCTTGGTGCCGAACAGACCGGTGTTGACGGTCACGAAGGTGACCTCCTCGGTGTTGTCGTCCAGGAAGACCTGCTCGATCCTGCCGATCTTGTCGCCGTCCGACCCGTAGGCGGTGGCGGACAGCAGCGCGTTGACGTCGTACGTAGCCATGAGAACTCCTTCTCTCGATCTGCCGGGGAACGGGCTCCCAGGAGGGCGCCCGTCGCGGACGAATCCCGCCGGGGGGCGGGGTGCAGCTCATCCGCTGTTATTAGTAACCATACTGGCTATCAGCCCACTGGCCAATGGATTCTCCGAGAGTGAAATCCCTGGATCCGCACCGGCCTCCGGCGCATCATGCCCGGCCTCCGGTCCGCTCCCCGGCGCGGGGGCGGACCGGGGAGCGCACGGCCGCCGGGGTCGCCGGGTCGGCGAGGTCCCAGGCCTGCTCCGCGCTGAGGCTGATCCCGCGGGGACCCGTGCGCCGGATGCGCCCGCGCACCAGCAGCAGCCGCGTGCCGAACAGGTGCTGCCCCGAGCGCTCCTGGGCGTCGGCGAAGAAGGCGCAGTCCACGGCGCCCGTGCCGTCGTCGAGACTGACGAAGACCACCCGCCGGCCGCTGCGCATGGGCGGGGTCATGGTGGAGACCCGCACGCCCGCCACGAGCACCTCGGACCGGTTGCGCAGCTCCAGCAGCCGCTCGGCGGGCACGACCCCCAGCTCCCGCAGCAGGGGGGACCAGCTGTCCAGGAGGTGCGCCGAGACGTCGACCGCCAGCAGGTCCAGCTCGGTGCGCACCTTCTCCTCGACGGTGGGCTCGGGCCGCTCCGCGGGCAGGCCCCGCAGCTCCAGGTCCCCCAGGTCCAGGGCCAGCTGCCCCCGGACCTCCCGGCTCGCGGGGTCCCGGGGCGGGCGGGCGCTGTCCGCCCGGGTGCGCAGGGCGTGCACCAGGTCGGCGCGGGAGGCGGTCCCCCCGGAGCGGCGCAGCAGCCCGTCGAACGCGCCGACGGCGGCGAGACGCTCGAGGGTGCGGCGGGCGGGGCGGGCCCGCTGCCGCAGGTCGGCGAGCGAGGCATAGGGCTGCCCGGCCACGATCCGGCGCACCTCGGCCTGCGAGACCCCGTGGATGCCCGTCAGGGCCAGGCGCACCCCCAGGCGCCCGGGGTCCTCCGCCAGCCGCTCCACCCGGTAGTGCTCGTCGGAGCGGTTGACGTCCACCGGCAGGACGGGGATGCCCATCCGCCGCGCCTCCCCCACGAGCAGGCGCTTGGGGTACATCCCAGGGTCGTGCTCCCAGAGCCCGGCCAGGAACGCCTCCGGGTGGTGGGCCTTCAGCCACGCGGACTGGTAGGTGGGCACCGCGAAGGCCGCGCCGTGGGCCTTGCAGAAGCCGAACGAGCCGAAGGCCGCCAGGATCCCCCACACCCGGTCCACGACGTCCAGCGGGTACTCCCGCTCCCGGGCCCGCTCCCGGAAGTACGCCTCCACCTCGAGCTGCCGGTCGGAGCCGAGCCGGCGGCGCAGCTCGTCGGCCCGGGCGAGACCGCAGCCGGTGAAGGCGTGGAGGATGCGCAGGACCTGTTCGTGGAAGACGGTCACCCCGTGGGTCTCGGCGAGGATCGGGTCGAGGCTCGGGTGGACGGGGACGGGCCGGGACCAGCCGTGGCGGTGCTCCAGGTAGGGCCGGACCATGTCCGAGTGCATGGGCCCGGGGCGGAAGAGGGAGATGTCCACGACGAGGTCGCCGAAGCTCGTGGGCGCCATCTTGCCGATGAGCTCGCGCTGGCCCGGGGACTCGATCTGGAAGCAGCCCAGGGTGTGCGTGGAGCGGATGAGCTCGAACGTGGCCTCGTCGTCGACGGGGACGGACTCCAGGTCCAGGCGGGGCCGTCCCGGGTGGATGCGGGCCACCTCCTCGACGGCGTGGGCGAGGGCGGACTGCATCCGCACGCCGAGGACGTCGAGCTTGAGCATGCCCATGGGGTCCATGTCGTGCTTGTCGAACTGGCTCATCGGCATCCCGGCCCCGCCGGTCTGCACCGGGGTGCGGTCCAGGAGGGAGCGGTCCCCCAGGATCACCCCGCACGGGTGCATGGAGATGTGCCGGGGCAGGCGGTCCAGGCGCTCGGTGAGGTCCACGAGCAGGTCCAGCTGCTTCTCGCGGGACACCTGCTCGGCGAACTCCCGCAGCTCCGGCTGGCGGGCGAGGGTCTCGCGCAGGGCCGAGGCGGGCAGGTGCCACAGCTGCTTGGCCACCGTGTCCACGGTCTCGGGGTCCAGCCCGAGCGCCAGCCCCGCGTCCCGGACGGCGCCGCGGGCGCGGTAGGCGTTCTGCATGCTCATGAGGCTCACCCGCTCCGCGCCGAAGCGCTCGAAGATGCCCCGGTAGACGCGGTGGCGCTGGGCGGACTCGACGTCGATGTCGATGTCCGGCAGGGTCGAGCGGGCGGGGGAGAGGAAACGCTCGAAGAGCAGGTCGTGCTCCAGGGGGTCCACCTGGGAGACGTCGAGCAGGTAGTTGACGAGCGAGGAGACCCCGGAGCCGCGGGCGGCGTGCCGGACGCCCATCGCCCCGATCATCGCGGAGACCTCGGCCACGGTGAGGAAGTAGGAGGCGAAGCCCAGCTCCCCGATCACCGCCAGCTCCCGGTCCAGCCGGGAGCGCACCGCCGGGCTCGCCCGGCGGCCCGGGTAGCGCCGCGCCAGTCCGGCCTCGCAGCGGGCCTGCAGCTCCGCGGTCGCCGGGCGCCGCAGGCCCAGCACGGAGGCCTCGGGCACCACCGGGCGCCCCCAGCCGCAGTCGGACTCCGGGTCCAGGCGGCTGCGGTCGGCGACCCGATGGGTGCCCGCCAGCAGGGCCGCGGCGCCCTCGGCCCCGAGGTCGGCGGCCCCGGCGATCTCCGCGGCCAGCGAGCGCATCTGCCGGGCGGACTTGAGCCAGCCCTGGCCGTTGGGCTGCAGCGGCTCCGCCGGGGGCGCCCGCCGGTCGGCGCGGGCCCCGCTGCCGGGCGGGCCGGCCCGGCCGAGGGCCTCGAGCGGGGTGAGGGCGCGGGCGGCGTCGAGGACGTCGGCGGTCGCCGCCTCGGCGGGGGTGGCGTAGCGCACCGCGTTGGTCAGCACGGGGGTCAGTCCCGCCTCGACGGCGCCGCGCAGCAGCCGCGCCGCGTGGGAGGTGCTGCCCGCGGTGCCGGGGGCGGCCAGGTGGGTGACCACCTCCACGGCGAGCGCATCCGCCGGCAGCCGGGCCCGCCAGCGGGCCAGGGCGGCGCGGCCGCCGCGGTAGCGGCGGGCGGCGAGCTCCTGCCCGACGTCGGAGGACGGCCCGAGCAGCACGGTCAGCAGAGGGCCCGCGTGCCCGGGGCGGACGGCGTGGGCGGCGATCTGCTCCGGGTCCACCCCCGGCGGGCCGCCGCCGGCGTGGGCGGCGGAGACGAGCCGGCACAGGGCGGCGTAGCCGGCGCCGGCGGTCCCGCCGGCGGCGAGGACCAGCACGCGGCCGAGGACGCGCTCGCGCCCGGGGCCGTACAGGGCGAGGTCGGCGCCCAGGACGGGGGCGATGCCGTGCTCCCGGCAGGCGCCCAGGTGCTTGACCGCGCCGTAGAGCCCGTCCCGGTCGGTGCAGGCGAGCACCTCCGCGCCGTCCGCGGCGGCCGCGGCGACGAGGGCGGCGGGCCGGCTCACCCCGTAGTGGGCGCTGAAGGCGGTGGCGACGTGCAGGTGCGGAAAGCTCACACCGGTATTCGAATATGTGTTCGAACTTAAGTCAATTGCAAACGCCGGGGCGGGGCGGGCGGATCACTGCCCGGCGAGCTGGGGCAGCACGGCGTCCCCGAAGGCGTCGAGGAACGCCGCCTGCTCCTGTCCCACGTGGTGCAGGTGAATCTCGTCGAAGCCGAGCTCGGCGTACTCGTGCAGCCACTGCGCGTGCCGGCCGAGGTCGGCGGAGACGTTGACCGCCCCGGCGATCTGCTCGTCCCCGACGTCCTGCTGGACCGCCTTGCGCTGGTAGTCCTGCGGGGAGGCGAGCTCGGCCATGGTGACGGGGTCGAAGACGTTGGTGCGCCACTGGTCGAAGGCGATCGCCCGGGCCTGCTCCGGGGAGGGCGCCCAGCTCAGGTGCACCTGCAGGGCGGACCGCCCGGTGCCGCCGGCCTCGCGCCAGGTCCCGAGCATCCGGCGCAGGTCCTCGAGGGGCTGGTTGACGGTGATGAACCCGTCGGCCACGGGGGCGAAGCGGCGGACGGTGGCCGGGGTGAGGGCGGCCACCAGCAGGGGCGGGGCGACCTGCGGGGGGTCCCAGACGCGGGCGCGGTCGGCGTGCAGCGGTGCGCGGTGGCTGACCTGCTCCCCCGCGTGCAGGCGGCGGACGACGTCGAAGCTCGCCTCGAGGAACTGCTGGCGCTGCTCCTTGTCCGGCCACTCGGGGCTGACCGGGCGCTCGTTGAGCCGCTGCCCGCTGCCCAGGGCGGCCCAGAGCCGGCCGGGGAACATGCGGGCGAGCGTGGCCGTGGCCTGGGCGGTGACCACGGGGTGGTAGCGCCGGCCCGGGGCGTGCACGAACCCGAACGGCAGGTCCGTGCCGGCCAGCGCCGCGCCCAGCCAGGACAGGGCGAAGCCGGAGTGCCCCTGGCGCGGGGACCACGGTTCCAGGTGGTCGGAGCACATGGCGGCGCCGAAACCGGCCTGCTCGGCGTGCCGGACGTCGCGCAGCAGCTGCTCGGGCGGGATCTGCTCGTGGGAGGCGTGGAAGCCGATGGTCGCCATGGGGCCCTCCGGTCGGGGTCGGGGTCGGGGTCGGGTGCGGGACGGGTACCGTCGGCCGGCCCCGGTCAGGGGGTCCGGGGCAGGAGCTCCTCGGCGGGGGTGCAGACGTTGCGCAGCTGCCCGATACCCTCGATCTCGGTGACGACCTCCTGGCCGTCGCGCAGCCAGATCCGGCGGGGCTTCCGGGCCAGGCCCACCCCGGCGGGGGTGCCGCAGGCCACGAGGTCCCCGGGCTCGAGGGTCAGGAACCGGCTGAGGTACTCGACCAGCGCCACGGCGGAGAAGATCATCCGGTCGGTGCCGGAGTCCTGGTGGAGCACGCCGTCGACGCTGCAGCGGATGGCCAGCCCCGCCTCGGGATCGACCTCGTCCGGGGTCACGACCACGGGCCCCACCGGGGTGGTGCGGTCGAAGTTCTTGCCCTGGAACCACTCGGAGGTCCGGCCCTGCCAGTCCCGCACCGAGATGTCGTTCATGATCGTGTACCCGGCGATGGCGGCGCGGGCCTGCTCCGGCGTGGCGTGGCGCAGCGGGGCGCCGATCACCGCGGTCAGCTCGGCCTCCCAGTCGATCTTCTCGGACTCCTCCGGCATGGCGATGGGGTCGGTGGGGCCGATGAGCGCGGTGGCGTACTTCGCGAAGATCGTGGGGTGCTCCGGGATCTCCTGGCCGACCTCCTCCGCGTGGTCGTAGTAGTTGAGCCCCGCGCACAGGATCTTGCCGGGGCGCAGCACGGGCGGGGCCAGCTCCTCCGGGGCGGGCGCGGGACCCGGCTCCCCGGCCGCCCGCAGGTCGCCCCCGGCGAGGAGGGCCCCGACGTCGGGGACGGGCAGGTAGACCGTCTCCCCCGCCTCCTGGCGGAAGGCCTGGGTGGTGCCGTTGCGTCGCACGGTGCCGAGTCTCACGGGTGCCGCCTTTCTGTGCCGCGGGTACTGCGCCTCCGGGCTCCCCGCGCGCGGCGGGCCGGCCCTGCCTCCCGATCCTATGCGCCCGGGGCGGGGCGGACGCGCGCCCCTAGGCGCAGCGCACCACCTGGGCCCCCGAGGCGCTGGTGGCCGCCAGCAGCCGCCAGCGACCGGTGTCGAGGGTGTGGACGAGCTCGAGGGTCAGCAGCTCCGAGCGGACCGTGAGCTGGACCTGGACCCGCCACATCTGCTGGTCCACCGCCCCGGCCCCGCGGTCCCGGGGCAGCCGGGCGTCCTCGGCCCACCACGCCCGGCGCTCGTACCAGCGCACGGGGTCCTGCGCCACCCGGTAGCCCCTCCCGCGCCAGCGCACGGTCACCGGCACGCCGTCGGCGTCGCAGTCCACCTCGACGCCCTCCGTCAGAAAGCCCACGACGGCCCCTCCCTTCCTCGGTCCCGGCGCCCGCCGTGCGGCGCGCACCGTCCCTCTGGAAGCTAGAACACCTGTGCGACAGGCTAACCCTGTACCCCGTTCCGACGGAACACGTGTTCCCCCCGCGCGGGCGTTCCCGCGCGGGCCGGCCCCCGCCCCGCGCCACGCCCGGGACGGGGCGGCGGAGCATGGACAAGGCCGGTGAAATGGATACGCTGAACGCACGGAGGTCTTGCCCCGCGAGACCCCCCTGGTCGTCCCCTGTCCCCTCGTCCGACCCGCGCCGGAGCACCCGGCGCCGACACCACGGAGGCCTCCATGACCGGAACCATCACGCTGATCGCCCACACGGCGGAGAACACCAGGACTCCGGCCGTGTCCCTGCGTCCGGCCACCCCGGAGGACACCGAGAGTCTCGCCCAGCTCTACTACTCCTCCTACGAGCAGGGCGGGGTCTCCAGCCTCGAGGAGGCGCGCACGGTGATCCGGGGCGTCTTCGACGGCGAGTACGGGCCCTTCCTGGCCGAGGCCTCCCCGGTGGTGGTGGACGAGGGCGGGACCCTCGTGGCCGCGGCCCTGGTCCTGGCCCGGCGCGTCGGCGACGACCTGCCCGACGCCCCGTACATCTTCGAGCTGTTCACCGCGGCCTCCCGCCGCCGGCA
This sequence comes from Kocuria sp. KH4, assembly GCF_053711175.1. Classification (NCBI taxonomy): domain Bacteria; kingdom Bacillati; phylum Actinomycetota; class Actinomycetes; order Micrococcales; family Micrococcaceae; genus Kocuria; species Kocuria sp. KH4. The sequence goes on along the minus strand of NZ_JBSJYX010000029.1, from coordinate 21,007 downwards.
GGGCCTGGCCGAGCAGCTGGTGCGCTGTGCCATGGGCACCCTCTACGACAAGGGCTACGACCAGGTGAGCCTGCGCATCGCGGAGGACAACGCGGCGGCGCTCGCGCTGTACCTGACGCTCGACTTCAACCGCTGGGTCCCCGAGACGGACTACGAGACGGACTACGTCTGAGCCCCGGCGGGGCCGGGCTTCACAGCGGAAGGTCCTCCCGGACCGGGGGCTCGGCCGCGACGTCCACGAACCGGGCCCAGTGCAGCCGCACGGCCACGAGCCGGGTGCTGTCCTTGCCCGTGGCGCCCGGGTGACGGGACTCCAGCAGCTCACCGGCGTCCTGCGCCGCGGGGCCCTCGAGCACCGCGGCGTGCCCTTCGAGCTGGAACTCCTGGCCGTCCCCGGAGACCACCACCAGGGAGACCCGAGGGTCGGCCCGCAGGTTCGCGTACTTGCGGCTGCGCTCGTTCGTGCCGAAGACCAGCCGCCCGTCCTCGTGGGCCGCGAGGTTGATCCACGCGGACTCGGGGCAGCCGGTGCCGCTGTTGGTCGCCACGACCCCGCCGCCGTGGGTCCGCACGAAGTCGCGGACCCGGCCGAGGGTCTGCCCGGCGCTCAGAACAGGCTCCGCTGCGGGAGGACGAGCTCCGGGGAGTTGTTGCGCACGTTGCCGACAGCCGGGTCCACCGGGTCCAGCACCCACCGGGCGGCCGTCCGGTGCGCCTCGGCCCGGACCAGGTCCACCAGCTGCGGGGCGTCGTCCTCCCCCGGGCGCAGCCAGTCGCCGACGTGCTCGGGAGCCAGCGGGATCGGCATCCGGTCGTGCAGCTCGTGCAGCTGCGTGAGCACGGGGTGCTCGTCGGAGGGCTCCGGGGAGTCGGTGGTGAGGATCGAGCAGGACAGCAGCCACGCGCTCTCCCCGCCGTCCCGGCCGGGCTGCAGGGCCGCCGAGTGCAGCTCCGTGCCCTCGGGCACCCGCCACCACTCGTAGATCCCGGCGAACCAGATGGTCTCCTCCGGGTCGGCCGGGTGGACGTAGTAGGGCTGCTTGCGCCCGCCCCGGCCGGGGCCCGGCTCGCGCTTCCACTCGTAGTAGCCGTTGGCGGGGACCGCGCACCGGCGGGCGCGGACCGCCTTGCGGAAGGAGGGCTTCTCCAGCACGGTCTCGGAGCGCGCGTTGAACATCTTCGACCCGACCGAAGGGTCCTTGGCCCAGCCGGGGACCAGTCCCCAGCGGGCCACGTGCAGCTCGCGGACCAGCTCCCCGCCGCCGTCCCCGCCCGCCAGGCGCTCCAGGACGACCGGCACGTCGGTGGTGGGCGCGGTGTTCCAGTTGGCCCGCAGCCGCTCGGAGTCGGCCTCGCCGAGGCTCTCGTCCGGGACGGCCCCGGTCTCGGCCACGAGGTCGCCCACGGCCCGGGCGATGACGTAGCGTCCGCACATCTGCTGCCTCCTCGGTGTGCCCGGCCCGCGGCCGGGACTCAGTCGGTGAGCGGCCCGTACCCCAGGTACTGGGAGTACATGCCGTACACCTTGCGGATCCCGCGCTCGACGTCGGCCACGGTGGTGCCCGGGCGCAGGTCGTCCACGGCCCCCGCGGTCGCGGGGTCCCACTCCAGGTCCAGGGCGGCGTAGACGTCGGTGAGCACCGAGCGGATGGGCTCGGACTGCTCGACCACCAGCACGGTGCTGAAGTACCAGGCGCCCGCGACCACCCGCTGGGCGGTGCCGGCCAGCTTCACCTTCCGGCCCGGGGTCGACGACGACGCCGGGTGCGTCCCGTGCACGCTGTACTCCCCGGCGCAGTACTCGCCGGGGACCTCCCCGACGTCGGCCTCGACCTCGAGCTCCTCCAGGGCCGCCACCAGCATGTCCCCGAACAGGCGATAGCGGTCCTGGATGCCCGTGGTGGGGTCCTCGGCCGCCTCCAGGTGGTCCACGATCAGGCACCCGCCGTGGTAGGCCGCCGCGCGCCCGCCCACCCGCCGGACCAGGGGCTCGAAGCCGCTCTCGCGCGCGGCCCGGGCGGCGTCGGCGAAGCCCGGGCGCAGCTCGTCCCGGCGCCCGAAGGCGACCGTGGGCGCCGGTTCGTACAGGCGCAGCACGGGGCCGCTGCGGCGGACGTCGGCGAGGAGGGTCATGGCGCTCTCGTAGTCCTGCTGGGCGCCCAGGGACTCGCGCTGGCGGAGTAGTTTCATGCTGGGTCCCACTCTAGCCGCGGGTCAGCGCGCGGCGATGCCGCTGGCGCGGAACCACTGCCCCAGGGCCACCGCACTGACCTCGACCTTCTCGGCCCACGCGAGCGCGGCCTCGTCGGCGGCGTCGGAGACGTGCTTGACCATCCGCAGCGGCACGCCCAGGTGCCGGCAGGCCACCGCGATCGCCCAGCCCTCCATGTCCACGAGGTCGGCCCGGGCGGCCAGGGCCTCCCGGGCGGGCCCGCCGGCCACGAACGAGTCCCCGGTGGCGAGGACCGGTCCGGTGCCGCCGAGCTCGATGACGTTGTCCACGGGGATCCCGGCCGCGCGCAGTAGCTGCTCGTCCACGTCCCGGTTGATGATCCGGGAGGGCTCGTGCACCCCGTGCAGCCCGTCCCGCAGCGCCCCGGCGCTGCCGATGTTGAGCACCGTCAGCTCCGCCCGCCGCGCGGGGTCCGGGCAGCGGGTGAGCACCGCCTCGGTGGTGCGCACCGCCGCCGCCGACATCCCGACGCCGGTCAGGACGAGGTCGACGTCGTCCGGGAAGTACTTGGTCTCCAGCGGGTGGGCGGCGAGCACGAGCAGTTTCTGCACCCGCCCACTCTACCGGCCCCCGCCTGCCCGCACCCGCCCCGGGCGCCCCGCACCCGGCGGGGGCGTCGTGGCCGGGCGGGCGCGGGGACGCGGTGCGGCGTCTCAGCGCGGGCGGGGGGCGAACAGCGCGGCGAGCCGGCGGTCGGAGTCCGCCTGGGCCCGGAGGTCGTAGGCGCCGCCGGTCACGAGGAGCTCGTCCGCCCCGGTCCGGGCGAGCAGCTGCTCCAGGCCCGCCCGGACCTCGGGGGCCGTGCCGTGCACCGAGGCCGCCAGGGACTCCTCCACCAGGCGCCGCGCCCGCTCCGGGAGCGCCCCGGGGTCCGCCGCCCCCGCCGGCTCCAGGGGCGGGAACTCGCCGCGCGTGCGGGAGACGGCCAGGGCACGGGCCTCGGGCAGGAGCAGCCGCCGGGCGGCCTCCCGGGTCCGCGCCACGGCGACGTTCGCCGAGACCACCACGTGCGGCTCCGGCCACCACGGCGACGGGCGGAACCGCTCCCGGTAGCGCTCCAGCACCGCGGCGGCGCCCGCGGGGCCCGGACGGTGCAGGGCGGGCCCGCCCAGCACCACGGCGAGTCCGGCCCGCGCCGCGACGTCCACCCCGGCGCCGGTGGCCAGCACGAAGACCGGGGTCGCGGCGTGGTCGCGCGGGCGGGCGGTCACGGGGGCGGTGCCGGAGAGGTGGGCGAGCAGCTCGGCGAGGTCGGCCCCGAAGCGGTCCGCGGCCTCCGGGCCCGTGCGCAGGGCGTCCCGGACCGCGCCGGTGAACCCGAGCGAGCGGCCCACCCCGAGGTCGATCCGGCCGGGGTGCAGGGCCTGGAGGGTGGCGGCCTGCTCGGCGACCACGAGCGGCTGGTGGTTGGGCAACATCATCCCGCCCGAGCCGATCCGGATGCGGCGGGTGCGGGCCGCGGCCGCGGCCATCAGCACCGCCGGCGCGGAGCCCGCGATGCCGGGCACCCCGTGGTGCTCGGCCACCCAGAACCGGTGGTAGCCCAGCTCCTCCGCCCGCTGCGCCCGCTCCAGCACGTGGGCCAGCGCCTCGGCCTCCGTGGACCCGCGCCGGGTGGCGGCGCGGTCGAGCAGGGACAGGGTGGTGTCGGAGAGGGGCATGTCCGGCTCAACCCCCGCGGCGGGAGAGGAATTCCGGGGCCGGTCCGGCTCAGCCGGACCGGCCCACGGCCTCCTCGGCGGCGACCCAGCCGAGCATCGCGCACTTGACCCGGGCCACGAACCGGGACACCCCGGCGAAGGCGGCGGCGTCGCCGAGGACCTCCTCGTCCGGGACCACGGTGCCGCGGGACCGCAGCAGCTCCCGGAACGTCCCGATCAGCTCCACGAGCTCGGCGCGGGTCATCCCGGGGGCGGTCTCGGCCAGCACGGAGGCCGCGGCCATGGAGATCGAGCAGCCCGCCCCCTCCCAGCTGATCCGCTGCACCACCGGCTCCGCGCCCTCCGCGCCCGGGACCAGCTCGGCGCGCACGGTGATCTCGTCGCCGCACGTGGGGTTGTACTGGTGCGACTCGCCCACGGCGTGACCGGGGGCCGGCTCCGCCAGGCCCTCCCCGGAGCGCCGTCTGGCGTGGTCGAGGATCACCTCCTGGTACAGCCCGTCCAGCGCACTCACCGGGGGCTCCCGGCGCCGAAGTAGGCGCGGACCCCGGCCAGCTCGGCCAGGAACCGGTCCACGTCCTCGGTGGTGGTGTAGAGGTACCCGCTGGCCCGGGTGGTCGCGGTCAGCCCCAGCGCCCGGTGCAGCGGCTGGGCGCAGTGGTGGCCCACCCGCACCGCCACCCCCGCGACGTCGAGGACCTGCCCGACGTCGTGGGCGTGCACCCCGGCCACGTCCACCGCGGCCAGCCCCACCCGCTCGGCCCCCGGGGGCGGGCCGATCAGCCGGACCCCCTCCAGCTGCGCCAGCCCGGCGGCCAGCCGCTGCCCCAGCTCCCGCTCGTGGGCCGCGACCCGCTCCATCCCGATCCCCTGCAGGTAGCGCACCGCCGCGGCCAGGGCCACGGCCTGGGCGATCCGCTGCGTGCCGGCCTCGAAGCGGATCGGCGCCGGCAGGTAGGACGCGGACTCCATGGTGACCCGGGTGATCATCGACCCGCCGGTGAGGAACGGGGGCATCGCGTCCAGCAGCTCCCCCCGCCCCCACAGCGCCCCGATGCCGGTGGGCCCGAGCATCTTGTGCCCGGAGAACACCGCGAAGTCCACCCCGAGGGCGGGCAGGTCCACCGGCAGGTGCGGCACCGACTGGCAGGCGTCCAGCACGGTGACCGCCCCCACCGCCCGGGCCAGGCCTACGAGGTCCGCGACGTCGGTGACCGCCCCGGTGACGTTGGAGACGTGGCTGAAGGCCACCACCCGGGTGCGCTCCCCGATCACCTCACGGGCGGCCGCGTGGTCGAGCAGCCCGGTCCCGTCCACGGGGATCCAGCGCAGGGCGGCCCCGGTGCGGGCGGCCAGCTCCTGCCACGGGATGAGGTTGGCGTGGTGCTCGGCCTCGGTGGTCACGATCTCGTCGCCCGGCCCGAGCCGGAACCGCTCGGCGGCCGCTCCCCCGCGCCCGGCCGCGGCGTTGGAGAAGGAGTAGGTGATCAGGTTGATCGCCTCGGTGGCGTTGGAGGTCCACACCAGCTCCGCCTCGGCGGCCCCGACGAACCCGGCCACGACCCGGCGGGCCTCCTCGTAGGCGTCGGTGGCCTCCACCGCCAGGGCGTGGGCGCCGCGGTGCACCGCGGCGTTGCGGTGCAGGTAGAACTCCCGCTCGGCGTCCAGCACCGCCAGCGGCTTCTGCGAGGTCGCCCCGGAGTCCAGGTACACCCCCGGGGCACCCGCCAGCAGCGGGAAGTCCTCCCGGATCGCCCGCACCTCGGCGTCGGTCAGCGGCTGCACGTCGTTTCCGTCCATGGTCCGACACTCTACGGCCCGGGCGGGTCGCTAGGGTCGGCGGGGCCGGAGATAGGTGCGGCCGCTGGCGTCCTTCTCCACCACGTACTCCTGCTGCAGGTTCTCGTACCACTGCCTGGTCTGCTCGCTGGGCCGGTCCTGGCCCCGCAGGTCGCGGCGGCTGCGCGCGGCGGGGCCGTAGAAGCGCATGGTGAAGTCGTCGAAGCGGCGGAAGAGGCTGCGCCGGGGCCGGTCCGGCTCGGCGTCGGGGGCCTGGTGGTCGGTCATGGTGTCCTTCCCGGGGATCGGTCCGCGGCGCCGGCAGGTCACCGGCGGGGTCGGCAGGTCCGCTCGCCGTCGCACGGCCCCGCCGGCGAGGAGGGCGGGTGCGCACCGGCACGGGCGCCGGGGCGCGCGGGGCACAGGACCATGATCGCCCTCCCGGCCACCGCGGGGCAAAGGCGGTGCCCGTGCGAGCGGTCCGGCGCCTGCCCCCTCCCGCGCGCCGCCGGGGCGGACTACGCTGGGCGGAACTGGTCGAGAGGTGCAGGATGGACGACCGGACGATCGCCAGGACCCAGGCCCGGATGATCCGCGCCGCGATCAGCGACGCCGGGCTGGGCGTGGGCGAGCTGTGGGGGGAGTACCGCCGCAGCGGCGGCGAGGTCGACGAGCTGGAGGTCGACGCCTACCTCCACCACGCCCTGCACCTGGTGCCCCGGCACCGGGACAGCCTCGCGCGCGTCACCAACCGCATGGTGCCCGGCGCCCGGGTGCCCTGCTCCCGGGACCTGCGCCCCATCGACGGCATGTCCGAGACGTGACCCGGCCGCGGCGGGGCGCCTCCGGTCCGATATCGTCACGGCCATGACCCCACACCACGCAGGACGGACGCTCACCGCCGGACTGGTCGGATACGGCATGGCCGGGCGGCAGTTCCACACGCCGCTGCTGCGGGAGGCCGGCTGCCGGGTCACCGACGTCGTCACGACCGATCCCGCTCGTCGCGCCGAGGCCGGCGCCGACTGGCCGGGGGTGTCGGCGCACCCCGACCTCACCGCGCTGCTGGAGGCCTCCCGCCCGGACGTGCTGGTCGTCGCCTCGCCGACGGGCCGGCACGTCGAGCACGCGCTGGCCGGTCTGGACGCCGGGATCCCCGTGGTCGTCGACAAGCCGCTGGCCCTCGACCTCGCCGGCGCCGCCGCCGTCGCCGGGCGGGCCGAGGCCACCGGGACGCCCCTGACCGTCTTCCAGAACCGCCGCTGGGACGCCGAGCAGCTGACCCTCGCCCAGGTGCTGGCCGAGGGCCGGCTCGGGGACGTGCACCGGTTCGAGCGCCGGTGGGAGCGCTGGCGCCCGGTGCCCCGGAACCGGTGGCGGGAGAACGCGGTCGGTGCGGGCGGCGGGCTGCTGCTCGACCTCGGCCCGCACCTCGTGGACGCCGCGATGCAGCTCTTCGGCCCCGTGACCGGGGTCCGGGCCGAGCTGCGCGCCCTGACCACGCCCACGGAGGACGACGTCTTCCTGGCCCTGGACCACGCCTCCGGCACGGTCAGCCACCTGTGGGCCGCGAGCCTGGCGGGCGCCCCCGGGCCGCGGACCCGGGTGCTCGGCTCGGCGGGCGCCTTCCTGATGCCCGGCCACGAGGACAGCCCCGGCCCCTTCGACGTCCTGGCCCCCGGGGACGGGATGACCGGCTGGCTGGTCCGCGGCGCCGAGAGCACCCCCGTGCCCACCGCCGCGGGCGGGCCCGCCGACTTCTACCGGGGCGTGGCCCGGTGGATCCTCGACGGGGCGCCCGCCCCGGTGGACCCCGCGGACGCCGTCGCCACGGCCGCGGTGCTCGACGCCGCCCGCCGCAGCGCCGCCACGGGCGCCCGGGAGACCCCGGCGGCCCCCGCCCCGGTGGACGGCCCGTAGGCACCGCCGGGACGGGACGGCCGGGGAACGCGGTGAGGACCGCCCCGCCGGCCGCCTCCGGAGCGGCCGGGTCCGGCGGCCCGCGCCCACCGGTGCGTGCGCCGCTGCCGGTCCTCCGGCGCCGCCCGGCGGCAGGGCGCTCAGGGCTGCGGCGCGGCGGTCCCGGCCTCCTCGCCGCGCGCCCGGGCAGGCGCTCCGCACCAGGTGGTGAGCGCCTCCTCGAGCCCGGACCGGGTCCCCTCCCCCACCCAGGCCACATGGCCGTCCGGCCGGATCAGCACGGCCGTGGGCGCCGGGACGGCGCCGAGCGCCGGGAGTTCCCAGGGGCCGGCGCACTCGGCGCGCACCCGTCGGACGCGGTCCGCCCAGGGGCGGAGGTCGACGCCGTCCGGCTCGTGCTCGGCGAGCTCGAGCAGCACGGGCCGGGCCTCGTGCAGCAGGGCGTACACCCGCGGGGTGCCGTCCGCCGCGCGGAGGTCGAGGTCCGGCATGCGCCGTCCCAGCAGCGGGTGTCCCGGCCCCAGATCGTAGTGGACGTCCAGTCCGGACATCGTCGCGGCGAACCGGCGGCGCGGTTCCTCCATGCCCAGCAGCTCGGCGACGGTCTCGCCCACGGCCCGGATGCGCTCGTCGGGCCGCCGGAGCGCGACCTGGGCCATCGTGTGGCGCAGCACGCGGGCGGCGACCGGGTGCCGCTCGGCGTGGTAGGTGTCCAGGAGGTCCTCCGGCGACGTCCGCCGGAGGACCTGGGCCAGCTTCCAGCCCAGGTTCACCGCGTCCTGCACACCGGTGTTGAGGCCCTGGCCGCCGTCCGGGGCGTGCACGTGGGCGGCGTCGCCGGCCAGCAGGACCCGCCCCTGCCGGTAGGACGCCGCCTGCCGGGTCGTGTCGGTGAATCTGGTCAGCCAGGTGGGACGGTGGACCCCGTAGTCGGTGCCGTACACCGCCACGAGCGCCTCGCGCAGCTCGCGCAGGGTGGGCTCGCGGCCGGACCCGACGTGACGCTCGGTCACCATGATCCCCACCTGCCCCGTCTGTGTCCGGCGGAACGCGTGCTTGCCGAGGGCGTCCTGGTGGATGCCCCACTCCGGCTCCTCGTCCGTCTCGGCCTCGGCGAGCAGGCTGCTGGTCGTGGCGTCCCAGCCCGGGAAGGCGATGCCGGCGGCCCGGCGGACCCGGCTGCGCCCGCCGTCGCACCCCACGACGTACTGCGCGCGCCACCGCCGGCCGTGGGACAGGTCGACGTCGACCCCGGCGCCGTCCTGGGCGACGCCCGTCACGTCGTGGCCGTAGTGGACCGGCACCCCCAGCTCGCCGGCCCGCTCGGCGAGGATCCGCTCGACGTGGTGCTGCCACAGGGCGAGTCCGTAGGGGTGGCGGGTGGGGAGGTCGCCGACGTCCAGGGGGACCCCGGCGTACCCCGCGACCTGGGCGGTCGTCCCCCGGGAGAGGAACCGGTCGGCGAGCCCCCGCTGGTCGAGCACCTCGATGGTGCGCGTGTGCAGCCCGCCGGCCCGCGCGCCGGCGAGCTCCTGGCCGGGCCGCCGCTCCAGGACGACGACGTCGACCTCCGCCAGCGCCAGCTCCCCCGCCAGCATCAGGCCCGTCGGCCCGGCGCCGACGATCACCACCGCGTGCTCGTTCATCCGCTCCCCCTCGGTCCGCCGGTGCCGGGTCCTGCCCGGCCCCGGTCCGTGATTCTGCGCCGCTCCGGGGGGCTTGCGGCAAGCCCCCCGGCGCGGCGTACCGTGGAGGGGAGGGAGGCCCTGCGACTCCGGGCCGTGACCCCGCCCCGCCCAGCGCGCCCCCGGCACCTGTCCCGGCACGTGCCGCCGCCCGTGTCGCGGCCGCGGCTGTTCCCGTCGCCGGGTCCTGCGGGCGAACCAGTCCGGGCGCACGGCCTCGCGGGCCTGCCCGGCGCCGGTCACGGGCTCCGGAGCGCCCCTCCGGCGGAGAGCCACTGCTCGAAGGTCTGCTCGCCGTGCTGGGCCCCGGGGCGGGGCAGCAGGGTGCCGTCGCGCAGCGCGCGGCCGAACCCGCCGGGGACCGGCAGCTCGAGGACCCGGCCGCGGAGGCCGTGGGCGGCGGCCCACCGCCGGCTCAGCTCGGCCATCCGCTCCTTGCGCGGACCGGCGAGGTCCGGCACCCGGCCGGACGGACCGGCCTCGGCGAGCGCCACCAGCCGGGCGGCGACCTCCCGGGCGGCGACCGGCTGCGACCGCATGGCCGGCACGAGCGCGACCGGGCCCAGCCGCATCCGTCCGTGGACCTGCCCGGCGAACTCGTGGAACTGGGTGGCCCGCAGCAGGGTCCAGGGCACCTCGGCGGCCTGCACCAGGCGCTCCTGCGCCGCCTTGCCCGCGTAGTAGCCGTACGGGGCGTCGTCGAGGCCCACGATCGACAGGACCAGGTGGTGGCCCACGCCGGCCGCCCGTTCGGCCGCGAGGAGGTGCCGGGTCACCGCGGTGAAGAACCGGGTCGAGCGGCGCCCGCTGGTGGTGGCGATCGAGGTGACGTCGACGACGGCCTGCACCCCGGTCAGGTCCAGGCCCGCCCCGGTGGTCAGGTCCACCCCCTGCGACCTGGCCAGCACCACGACCTCGTGCCCGCGCCCGCGGGCGGTCTCCACCACGTGACGGCCCACGACCCCGGTGCCCCCGGCGACGGCGATCCTCATGACGCTGCTCCTCGTCCTCGTCCTCGTCCTCGTCGACATCCTTGTCCGAGCCCGTGGTGCCCGCGGCATGCGACGGAACATGTCGCGCCGGGATGTCGAGATCCGGCGCGCGGCTCCGTCCCGGGGGTGAGCACGGCCACAATGGGCCGTACTGCACCGAGGAGATCACGATGGCCAAGTACCTGCTGCTCAAGCACTACCGGGGCGCCCCGGCGCCGGTCAACGACGTGCCGATGGACCGGTGGACGCCGGAGGAGATCTCGGCGCACGTGCAGTACATGCACGACTTCGCCGCACGGCTGGAGCGCACCGGTGAGTTCGTGGACGCGCAGGCGCTGTCCCCCGAGGGCACGTTCGTCCGCTCCGCCGGCGAGGGGCGGCCGCCGGTCACCGACGGGCCGTTCGCGGAGACCAAGGACCTGATCGCCGGGTGGATGGTGATCGACGTCGAGAGCTGGGAACGGGCGGTGGAGCTGGCCGGTGAGCTGTCCGCGGCCCCGGGGGCGGGCGGGCAGCCGATCCACGAGTGGCTCGAGGTGCGCCCGTTCCTGGCCGCACCCCCGACCGTCACGGAGTGACGCACGGTGGACGAGGACCTGCTGCGGGCCCTCACCCCCACCGTGACGGGCGTCCTCGCCCGCCGCGAGGCCGACTTCGCGGCGGCCGAGGACGCCGTGCAGGACGCCCTGGTCGACGCGGTGCGCACGTGGCCGCACGATCCGCCGCGGGACCCGCCGGGCTGGCTGGCCACCGTGGCGTGGCGCAGGTTCCTCGACGCCGCCCGCGCCGGCACCGGGGCGGGAGGAGCCCCCAGCACCTGCAACCGGTCCGCCCCGTCAGGACCGCAGCGCCCACCGCCGGCGGCGCCGAGGCGACCGCCCGGACGGACGCGGATGCGCCGGACCGCGGGACCGGGCTCCTAGGCTTCGGGACATGGACACCGCCGGATCCCCCGCTCCCGCACCTCCTCCGCCGTCCCGGCTGCCGCGAGGGCTGGTGCTCCTGGCGGGCCTGGGCGTGCTCATGGGCCTGGGCGGAGCGCTGCTGGTGCTGCTGCATCCCCCGGAGGCCTCGTTCGGCTGGTTCGCGTACACCCCACTCACCGACGAGACGTTTCCCGCCGGGTCCTGGGTGAGCCCGGAGGCGGCGGCCGGGTGGACCGGTGTCGCCGCCGGCCTCGCCGTCCTGGCCTTCTGCGCCGGCTGGCTCGCGGGCCGGCGGCGGCACGCCCCGCACCGCTGACCGGCGTGCCCGTCAGGGCGCGGGCAGCGGGACCACGGTGCGGTACTTGCCGCCGGGGCCCTGCTGCGGGGCCTCCGCCGCGCGCTCCACGGTGACGTGGGCCAGGCCCAGATCGCCGAGCAGGCCGGCGATCCCGCTCAGCACGGCCGTCCACACCCGCTCCGGCTCCGCCTCCGGGGCGGGGCGCAGCCGCACCCGCAGACCGGTGGGGCCGGTCTGGACGACCTGGAACAGCTCCACCCCGGGGACGCGGCCGACGACGGTGCCCAGCGCCGCTGCAGGAACTCCCGTCCGGCCCCGGCCGTCGGCGGTGGGAAGGTCGAGCACGTCCGCGGTCCTGCCCTGCACGCGCAGGGCCGGGGCCGGGTGGCCGCAGGCGCACGGGCCCGGCCGGACCAGCACGCGGTCGCCCACGTCGTAGCGGATGACCGGCTGGACCCGGTTGGCCAGGTTCGTCATGAGCACCGTGTGCGAGACCGTCCCCGGCGGGACGGGGCGGTGCTCGGCGTCCACCGGCTCGAGGATCAGCCAGTCCTCGATCAGGTGCAGCCAGCCCTCCGCGCAGCCGGCGGCGGCGTATCCGCACTCGGTGCAGCCGTAGACCTCCCGCACGGGCGCGGCGAAGGCCTGCTCGGCCCGGATGCGCTCCCCCGCGGGCAGGCCCTCGGCGGTGCTGAGCACGAGCACCGGGCGCAGGTGCAGCCGTCCGGCCTGCTGCTCGGAGGCCAGCAGGCGCAGCACGCCGGCGTAGGCCCCGAGCAGCGGCGGGTCGAGGGCGTCGAGCTCGGCGACCAGCTCGGGCGGCGGCGCCGGGGCCTCTCCCGCTGCTCGCGGGTGCCGGCGGCCACGGACAGGAAGTGCCCGCCCGTGGCCACGACGCCCGCGAACCGGCCCCCGCGGGCCACCAGCCGCACCACCTCGCGCAGCGGCAGCCAGCCCGCGCTCAGCCGGGTCGTCAACCCCGAGGTCACCGCCCGGCACCGGTCGTCGAGCACGAAGACGCCCCGGGTGCCGGTGGTGCCGGCGGTGGTGGCCACCAGGTACCTCCCGACGAACCGCGCCCCGATCCGGGCCGGATCCGCCACGAACTCCTCGACCGCCGCGCGCGTGACCACCGGGTCCGTGACCACCTCGTCGAAGGAGGCCATCAGCGCCTTCTTGTCCGTCACCGGCAGCACGGTGACGTCCTCGATCCGCTCGGGCAGCCCGTGGTAGAGCCGCCGGTAGTACGGGGAGTTCGTCCGCGCGAAGGCCACCAGCTCCACCAGCCGCTCCTGCTGCCGCCTCCGGATCGCCTCCGGGCCCTTCCGGTGGGTCCGGCGCGCGTCCCACCACACCCGGACCGCGCCGCCCCGGGCGCCGGTGACGTGCTCCCCCCGTGCCCCCATGCAACGACTCTAGGAACCCCGCGCCCGGGGCGACAGCGTCTCCGCGCAGGTGACGCCGCCGGCCCTCGTCCCGGCCGGGGCCGCCCTGCGGGCGGCGTGGGCGGGCTCCCCGCGCGCCGTCCCCCGGCCCGCGGTCCGCCGCCCCGCGCGCAGCGCCGGCGTCAGCGCTGCCGGGCGAGGCCGAGGTCGTCGAGGACGCGTGCGAGGCGGGCCCGCTGGTCGTCGTCGAGTCCTCGCAGGGGCAGCGGCAGGCACGCCCCGGGCGCCAGTCCCTCCTGCTCGGCGATCGCGGCCACGACCCGCAGGCTCCCGTGCTCGGCGACCAGCCGCCACAGCGGTGCCAGCCGCGCGGACTCGGCCGCGGCCTCGGCGCCCCGCCCCTCCCGGACGGCCCGGGTGATCCTCAGCGCCGGGGCGGGCAGCGTGCCGGCGAGGACCGAGTACCAGGCGTCGCAGCCGGCGACCAGGCCGGTGGCCGCGGTGGCGTCCCCGGAGACCCCGATGCGCACATGCTCCGGGAGCACCGCCCGGATCGCGGCCACCCGTGCCCGGGCGGCCTGCGGGTCGGCGGGCACCCCGGGGATCTTGACCGAGGCGATCCGGGGCAGCTCCGCGATGCGCCCGTAGAGCTCGGTGCTGAACGTGACCCGGGTGGTGCCCGGGTTGTCGTAGACGATCACCGGGACCGAGGAGTGGGCGGTGACGGTGTCGAAGAGCTCGACCACGTCGTCGTCGGTCAGGGGCTGGTAGCTCATCGGCGCCAGCAGCACCGCGGAGGCCCCGGCCTGCTGGGCGTGCTCGAGGTGGGTGAGGACCTGCGAGGTGCGCAGCGCCCCGATGCCGACGAACACCGGGATGTCCCCGGCGTGCTCGACCGCCAGCCGGGCGACCCGGCGCCGCTCCTCGGCGCTCAGGTAGGCGTAGGAGCCGGTGGAGCCCAGGGCGGTGATGGAGTCGACCTGCGCCGCCGCCAGCTGCTGCACCAGGCCGGTGAAGGCGGTCTCGTCCACGGTGTCGTCCGCCAGGGGGGTGAGGGGGAAGGCGCTCAATCCGGTGAACATCGTGCACGCTCCTGTGCTGGTCGGTGTGCTGGGTGTCGCGGTGGGTCCCGTGCCGGCCGGTGCGCGGGAACCGTGCGGGCGCGGCACCGGCGAGGGGGTGGGTGCGCCCTAGCCGATGGGGTCGAGGGCGGGCCGGTCGGCGGTGGGCTCGGCGAGCCGCGGGCGGCGCCGGCCACCGCGCTGGGCGGCCGCGCCGGCGAGGACGACGAGCAGGATGCCGGCGGTCTGGACGCCGGAGGGCTGCTGGTGGAGCACGAGCAGCCCCAGGAGCACCCCGAAGGCCGGCTCCACGGCCATCAGGGTGCCGAAGGCGGTGGGCGTCATCCGGCGCAGCGCGAGCATCTCCAGGGCGAACGGCAGGACGGGGAGCAGCAGGGCGAGCCCGGCCGCGGCGGCGAGCACACCGGGGGTGATGTGCCCGGCGGCCTGCGGGACACCGATGACCGCTGCCGTCACCGCGGCGACGGGCACGGTCATCGACAGTGCGTCGATGCCGTCGAAGCGGTCACCGATCCGCTGGGTGAGCAGGATGTAGCATCCCCACCCGACGGCGGCCAGCCCGGCGAACCCGATGCCGGCGAGGTCGATCCGGCCGTGCCAGGGCTCGGTCAGCAGCACCACCCCGGCCAGCGCCAGGGCGGGCCAGGTGAGCGCCCGGAGGCTGTGGGAGCGCACGGCGGCCACGGTCAGCGGGCCGAGGAACTCGATCGCCACGGCGGTGCCCAGCGGGATGCGCTCGATCGCGGCGAGGAAGCCGGTGGTCATCACCCCGGTGGTGATGCCCAGGCCCAGCAGCGCCGGCACGTCGTGCCGGCGCACGGACCGCAGCGGCGGACGGGCCAGGATCAGGAAGATCAGCGCTCCCGCGCTGAGCCGCAGCCAGGCGGTCCCGGCCGGGCCGACCGTGCCGATCAGGTCCACGGACAGGGCCGAGCCCAGCTGGATCGAGAGCATCGCGGTCACGGCCAGCCCCCACGGGGGCACGGTGGTGGAGGGGACGCGCAGGGTCATGGCCGCTCCCTCCACGATCCCCGGTCACCGGTGGTGGATTCCCAGCAGTGGTGGGGCATGTCAGTCTCCTTGCCCGGACGTCGGGCCGGCGGTGAGCAGGCGGTGGGTGATGCGCACCTCGGGGCCGAGCCGGGCCAGGCGGGTGGCCAGGTCCTCGAGCGCGGCGTGCAGGGCCTCGTCGGTCAGGGGCGCGAGCGCGTCGAGGACGAACAGGGCGGTGGTGGTGTCCTCGGTCAGGCCGGTGCGGCGTCCCTGGCGCCAGTTCCAGCGCCGGCAGGTCACCCCGGCGTCGTCGCACCACACCACCTCGCCGGGCTCGGGGTGCTCGGTCACCGGCTCCCCGGCGGCGGTCGTGTCGAAGGCTTCGGCACCGGTGGCGCGGGCCAGGCGCGGGGCGCCGCGGTAGCGCGACAGGTCCTCCCCGCCGAGCGGGATCTGGTGCAGCACCGAGACCGCGTTGTAGAGGTCCGTGAGCCGGTTGACCCGCGGCAGTCCGGCCGAGGCCCGGCGCAGCAGGGCCTCCAGGCTGTTGCGGGTGCGCTGCGGCTTCGCCCCGAACGCCCGGTAGGCCTCCCGCCACGCGGCCACGTGCGGCAGCTGCTCCACCGGCCGGTCGCCCAGCGCCCGGCGGGCGGCGGCCTCGGCCTCCTGCAGCAGCGTCTCACCGGCCTCGTCGCTCGGACCCGGCACGAGCCCGTCGACGGCCAGCAGCGCGGCGCGGTAGTCCAGTCGCAGCGCGAACACCTCGTCCTCGACCCGGGCCTCGTCGAGCAGCCGGTCCAGCGTGCTCAGGTCAGTCATGGGAACCCTCCTGGTGGTGTGCCGAGCCCACGCCCGGTTCGAAGACGGTCAGGGAGAAGTGCGCCGGCTCGGCGCCGGAATTGGCGTAGGCGTGGGCCACGTCGCCGGGAAAGGCGAGCGCGTCACCGGCGTCGAGGGTTTCGCACCGGTCGGCGACCTCGACGGTGAGCGTGCCCTGCTGGACCTGCAGGAGCTCCCTGGTGCCCGGGGCGTGGGCCTCGCTGGCGTGCCGGTCGCCGGGACCCAGGGTCCAGTCCCACAGCTCCACCACGTCCGGGGGCGCGGTGCCGGCCACCAGGACCCCCCGCCCGCCGGAGTCCCCGGTCCACAGGACCGCGCCGTCCCCGTGCCGGGTGACCTTGACGGGCCTGGGCTGCGGCGGCTCGACCAGCGCCGGCAGCCCGATGCCCAGGGCGTCGCTGATCCGCAGCAGGGTGCCCACGCTGGGGTTGGCCGCGCCCTGCTCCACGTTGACCACCATCCGGCGGCTGACCCCGGCGGCCTCGGCCAGCTGGTCCAGGGTCCAGTGCCGGTGCTGCCGCTCCTGTCTCACGCGGGTGCCAATGGCCGTCGCCAAGCTTGTCGTGCTGTCATCCATGAGTGCATCATAGTGCACTGACAGTGCATTCTATAAACCGGCGTCGCCGATCGGGCACTGTCCCGGCCCGTCCGCTCTGCTATAGCTGGAACCCCGGGGCGAGATGCGGCCCGGGCTCCAGGACGAGCAGAGGCAGGTGCGTCATCACCGTCACCATCCCCCCGGCCGGCGGCGTCAGCCCGGACCCGCGGGCGACGCCCGTCCCGGCGGCCCACCCGCGCCCGCGATGAGTCCGCCGGACACCCACGGGGACCGGCGCCGCCCCCTCCGGGTCGCGCTGAGCCTGCTGCTGCTGGGTTCCCTCGGGGGCGCCCTGGTGCTCCTCGGGCCGAGCCTGCTCGGCGGTCCGCGCGTAGGCGAGGGCTGGCCGCGCTGGGGCCCCGAGTGCACGGTCGAGACCGCCGACGGGCCGGTGGAGCTCACCCGCGAGGAGGCCCAGCGGGCCACCACGGCGGTGGCGCTCGCCGCCCGCGGACAGGCGGCGGACACCGCCGGGCTCGACCGGGCGGTGCTGCAGCGGCTCTCCGAGGGGCCGCCCGGGGACGCCGGGGCGAGCCTGGCCTGCCGGGGGTCGGCCGCCGGTGACCTGCCGGAGCAGCAGCTGACCGGGACCGGGCTGACCCCGCGCGCCGAGCGGATGCGCGCGGCGATGACGGAGGTGTTCGGTGAGCAGAGCCTGGGCGGGTTCGCCCCGGGCGGCGTCGGCCAGGGGCACGGCGAGGAGTCGACGCACTACGACGGCCGCGCCGTCGACGTGTTCTTCCGCCCCGTGACCGAGCAGAACCGGCGGCAGGGGTGGGTGCTGGCCCACTGGCTGGTCGCCCACGCCGAGGACCTGGACGTGCAGTACGTCATCTTCGACGACCGGTTCTGGAGCGCCCACAGCGGCCGCGGGCGGTGGCAGGACTACGACGCACCCGAGCCCGCCGACGAGATCCTGCGCCACCTCGACCACGTGCACGTGGACGTGCTGCGCGGCGGCGCCGGCTGAGGATCCTCCGCCGCGGACGGCCGGCCCCGGGGCGTCGTGGGCCGCGGCCGGGCGTGCAGGTCGGGGCCGCCGGTGAGAGGCTGGAGCGCATGACGACGACCCACCGCTACGACGTGGAGATCCTGCACCTGCTCGTCTCCCCCGGCCACGCCTACTTCGGCCGGGCCCGGGACGGCGCCGCGGACGTGCCGACGACGGACGCGGACCGCGCCGAGCTGGTGGCCGGCAAGGGCATCGTCGGCGACCGGTTCTTCGGCAAGGCCGCGCACATGGACGCGGCCGTCACCCTGCTCGCCGTCGAGGCCCTCGAGGCCATCGCCGCCGACCTCGGCGTCGAGCCCTTCGACCCCCTGCTCGCGCGGCGCAACGTGGTCCTGCGCGGCGCCGAGCTGGCCCCGCTGCTGGGCCGGGAGTTCGCCCTGGAGTCGCACGGCGAGCTCGTGCGGCTGCGGGCCGGGCGGCCCGCTCACCCCTGCGCGTGGATGGACCGGATGCTCGCCCCCGGGGCGCACGCCGCGATGCGCGGGCGGGGAGGCCTGCGCTGCCGGCCGCTCACGGACGGGGTCCTGCACCGGGGGGCGGCCGTGCTGCACAGTCCCGTGCCCCTGGCCCCGGAGCGGGCCGGGGCCGCGGTCCGGCTGCGCCCGTCCCGGCTGCCCTGACCGCGGCCCCCTCGAGGCCCCGGTCGTGCGGGACGCGGCGCGCTCCCGCCGCGGCGCCGGCCGCGAGCGCTCGTTCCCGGCCCCTCGCGGGGCGGGGGCCCGGCCGGCTCACCGGTCGCGGAGCGCGGGCGAGGTGCTGCCGGCGCCCGGCGCCGGATCGCGTCCGGGCGCGCCGCGCCGGCGCGGGAGTCCCTGCACGACGAGGTAGCCGCCGGCCGCGATGAGCGCCAGCGGCCACAGGGAGGACACCACGGACAGCAGCGCGGTGGCCTCCAGCGCGATCAGCGCCGCGAGGACGGCCAGGGCCGCGGCGGGGAGCCACGCCCACCGGGTGCGGGCCGCGCCCGTGGGCAGCACGGCCACGAGCGCGAACGTCGCGGCCAGCCCCACCAGGAACAGCACCCCGCCGGCCTGCTCCTGCCGGGCGGCGGCGGTGAGCAGGGCCTGCAGCGCCAGGGTGATCAGCACACCGGCCGGGACGACGGCCCACCACCGGTCGTGGTGGCGCAGGTAGACCGCGATGAACCCGGCGCCGCCGCCGCCGAGGAACAGGACTCCACCCCACTGCTGGCTGCCGGGCACGCCGGCCGCGTCGAACAGCACGAGCACGCCGAGGCCGAGGAGCGTGCCTGCGGGGATCGCCGCCCACCACATCGCCCGGTCCGTGGCGTCCAGGACGCCGAACGCGATGCCGGCCACGAGGAACAGCAGCCCCCACAGCACCCCCACGGCCCCCATGAGTCCGGTCACCTCCAGGAGCAGCAGCACTCCTGCGGCGAGCAGCAGGGTCCCCAGCACGATCGTCGCGGTCCTCCGTGGCACGGCCACCACCCCCGGGACCCAGGGTAGGCCGCCGGCACGGGGGCCCGCCCCGCCGGTGGCGTCACGATCCGGACATGTCCGCCCCGGCTCTTACCGCACCGGCGCCGGGTGCCTACGGTGGAAATGCCCACGTGCAGCGCACGGCCCCGGGGATCCGGGCGCCGGCACCCGGGGCGCCGGAGCACCGACCAGGGGGCCGGTGCCGGTCGGTTCACGATGAGGAGTCTGGTCATGGCTGGATTGATGCGCAGGGAGGCCTTCGACGTGCTCGAGCCCCTCCGTCGTCTGATGGAGGGCGACCTGGAGAGCACGTGGCCGCGCGTGGAGGAGTTCCAGGACGGCAGCACCATGGTGATCCGGGCCGAGCTGCCCGGGATCGACCCGGACAAGGACGTCGAGCTCACGGTCGTCAACGACACCCTGCACCTGCGGGCCACCCGGCAGGAGAGGACCGAGCACAAGGACAAGGGCAGCTACCGCTCCGAGTTCCACTACGGCTCCTTCTCCCGCGCCCTGCCCCTGCCCAAGGGCTGCCGCGAGGAGGACATCACCGCCGCCTACACCGACGGGGTGCTCGAGGTCCGGGCCCCGATGCGCGAGCCCGGGGAGCAGACCAGCAGGAAGATCCCGGTGACCCGCCGGGAGTCCGGATCCGTCTAGGGCCACCGCACGCGGCGGCGGATCCGCCGGGGTGCGGTCCGCCGCCCGACCACGATCCGCCGCACCGCCCCGGGCCCGGCACGCCGGGGTCGGGATGATCCACCGGCACGACCCCGGCACCGCCGGACCCGCACCGAAGGAGCGTCATGAGCGACACCCCGATCGAGACCCCCACCGGCGAGCGCATCATCGTGGGCGTCGACGGTTCCGACCACTCCAAGGAGGCGCTGCGGGAGGCCGCCCGGCTGGCGCAGGCCCTCGACGCCCCCGTGGAGGTGATCGCGTGCTGGCAAGACCCGGCCATGTACGCCACGTCCTACGGATACGTCCCCGAGCTCGATCCCGAGACGTTCCAGGCCGACGCCCGGCACATGCTTCAGGAGACGCTCCGGGAGGTGTTCGGGGAGACCCGCCCCGCCCGGCTGAGCACCCGGCTGCTGCGCGGGCGAGCGGCCGAGCTGCTCGTCGAGGAGAGCAGGACCGCCCGGATGCTGGTGGTCGGGCCCCGCGGCGTCGGCGGGGTCCTCGGCATGATCCTCGGCTCGGTCAGCTCCGCACTGGTCTCCCACGCGCACTGCCCGGTCCTGGTCGTACGCCGGTAGGCCACGGGCCCGCACCCGGCGGTCGGGCCGGTGGGGCCTCCCGGTCGCGCTCGGCCCCCGGGCCCCGGGGTGGCCTGTTCGTGGCGGACCTGGTCCTGGCCGGGTGGGAGCTCCGCGAGCTGGTGCGGGATCCCGGCGGCGACCTCGTCACCGCGCCCCTGCTCCCGGAGGCGGGCACACCGGCCGGCGAGGGGACCCGCCGCCGGTGGAGCGCGGCGCTGCCCGCTCTCCTGGTCCCCGTGGCCTGTCCCGTCCTGGCGGTCGTCGGCTGGATGCTGGCCCGAGGCGTTCCCCGTCGCCGCGGGCGGTCAGGCCGGCGGCCACGGGGCGGCGGGTCCGTGCTCCGGGCTCCCCCGGTGGACGCGGGCGGCCATGGTCAGCACGGTGACGAGCTGGAGCGCGATGACCGCTGAGGCCCAGCCGCCCTCGGCGACGACCAGGTGGACGGCCGCGGGAACGACCAGCAGCGGTGGAAGGGCGCGGAGCACCAGCAGCCGTCCCCGCTCGCCCGGGATCTCGGGGACGTCCTCGACGGCCGCGGACGCCCGCCCGGCGCGGGCGGGGAACCCCTCCGCGGCGACGAGGCCGAGCCGGCGGCGCCGCGCGTGGTGGAGCATGCCGGTCAGCACCGCCAGGTACATCGCGGCCACGATCCCCGAGACGAAGAGCAGCACCGGCCCCTCGTCGTCGCCCGCGCGCAGCCCAGCCACGAGCCCGAGACCCAGAGGCAGCAGCCAGAGCCCGAGGAGCAGCTTGTCGACGCCGGTCAGCACGTGGTCCTCCCCCGGTCGGACGTGCCCGAGGACCGCATCCTCGCACCCCGGGCACCGCCGTGTCTGACCCCTCATCCGGGGGCGCGGACCCGCAGGGGCCAGCAGCAGGGGCGGGCGTCCCGGACT
>NZ_JBSJYX010000028.1:0-49373 GCF_053711175.1 Kocuria sp. KH4 | reverse complement strand
AAAGACCTGCGGGCACTGCTGGGAGCAATCGATCATCAGATCACCGGCGCCAACCAGGTGCAGTAGGTCGGCATCTACAAGCAATCCAACTTGCAAATCCGGTCTACAGAGTTATGAGACCAGGTCTTAGACGCGATGAAGTTGAGCGCGGTGAACGCCCCGATGATGAGGAGCAGCAGCCAGGCCATGGCCGCGGCGTAGCCCATGTCGAACTGGCCGAAGCCGGTCTGGTAGAGGTACAGCGTGAAGAACATCGTCGAGTCGGAGGGGCCGCCCCGGCCTCCCGAGACGATGAAGGCCTGCGTGAAGGACTGGAACGCCTGGATGATCTGGAGCACCAGGTTGAAGAAGATGATGGGGCTCAGCAGGGGCAGCGTGATCCGGAAGAACTGCGTGACCTTGCCGGCGCCGTCGATGGAGGCCGCCTCGTAGTACATGGCGGGGATCTGCCGCAGGCCCGCCAGGAAGATGATCATCGGGGCCCCGAAGGTCCACACGTGCAGCAGGATGATGCTGCCGAGCGCCGTCCGGGGGTCCGAGATCCACCCGATGCCCTCGATGCCGACGAGGGCCAGCAGCTGGTTGACCAGCCCGCTGGTTCCGAACAGCTGCTTCCACAGGATCGCGATGGCCACCGAGGCGCCGAGCAGGGACGGCAGGTAGAAGACCGAGCGGTAGAACGCGAGGCCGCGCAGCCCCCGGTCCAGGACCATGGCGATCGCCAGGGCGAGCGCGAGCTGCAGCGGGACCCCCACGAACACGTAGGTGAACGTCACCTTGAGGGAGTTGTGCAGCCGCGCGTCCTCGAGCATCCGGGAGAAGTTCTCCAGGCCGATCCAGTCCGGGGAGCGCATCAGGTTGTAGTCGGTGAAGGAGAGGTAGAGCGACATCAGCATGGGGCCGAGGGTGATGACCACGAGCCCCACGATCCAGGGCGCCAGGAACACCGCCGCGGCCCGGTTGTCCCGCCGGCCGGCGCGGGACCCCTTCCGGCCCGCCGCGCGGCGCGCGCGGCCTCCGGGGAGACCCTTCCGGGTGAGCTCCTCGACGGCGCTCATCCCGGGACCACCCCTCGGCGCAGCCGCGGCCGGGAGCCCCGGAGCGGTTCGGTGTCGATCTGCCTCGTTGTCATCGGTCTCTCCTCCGAACGGGTGGGAAAGCGTTTTCCACATCTGCATTGCCCTCCAGGCTAGGGGTCACGGGATGTGACGTCAACCACAATGGGGGACGGATCCGGATGTGTCGTGGTGCGTCCGCCCCGGCGCGTCGCGCCCCGGTGCGGACGGCCCGCGGTCGAGCCGCTGGAGGGCCTCGGCCACGGCCAGCGGCGCGTAGTGGCCCGCCCGGGTCCGGGCCTCGGCCTCGGAGGGGGCGACGTCCACGAGGGCCGCGGCGGCCCCCACGCCGGCCGAGCGCAGCTGCCGGGCGGACAGGGACAGCCGCCCCGCGACCGCCGCCACGGGGATGCCCCGGGCCGCGGCCAGCGCCGCGGCGGCCAGCGGCGCCTTGCCCTGCAGCGACTGCTCGTCCAGCGAGCCCTCCCCGACCAGCAGCAGGTCGGCCCCCCGCAGGTGCTCCTCGAGGCCCACGAGGGCGGCCACGAGCTCGAAGCCGCGCTCCAGCACGGCGGGGGTCAGGGCCAGGAAGCCGGACGGGAAGCCGCCGGCGGCTCCCGCGCCCGGGAGCCGGAAGGGGCGGGACCCGGGCGTGCCGGCGAGCAGGTCCGCCCAGCGCCGCAGCGCGGCGTCGAGCTCGGCGCGGGCCGCGGCGTCGGCGCCCTTCTGCCCCGCGAAGACGTGGGCGGCGCCGGCGGGTCCGTACAGGGGGTTCCGGACGTCCACCGCCAGCCGCAGCCGCACCGACCGCAGCCGGGGGTCCAGCGCGGAGGCGTCCAGCCGGGCGGCCCGCAGCAGGCCGGCGCCGCCGAGCGGCACGGGGGCGCCGCCGTCGTCGAGCACCTCCAGCCCGAGCGCCCGCAGGGCGCCGGAGCCCCCGTCGGTCATGGCCGAGCCGCCCAGGCCGACCACGACGTCCGCCGCCCCGGCGTCCAGCGCCGCCCGGATCAGCTGGCCGCAGCCGTAGCTGTGCGCCGTCCGGGCCGTGGCCGGGCTCGGCCGGACCTGGTCGAGCCCGGCGGCCTCGGCGGACCCGACCACCGCGGTGGTGCTGCCGTCCTCGGCCGTCAGCAGCGCCCAGCGGGCCCGCACGCGGGCCCCGAGCGCGCCGCGGACGGGTGTCCGGCGCAGCTGCGCCCCGGCCGCCACGGCGGCGTCCACCGTGCCCTCGCCGCCGTCCGCGAGCGGGACCGAGCTGACCCGGGCCCCGGGCCAGTGCCGCCGGACCCCGTCGGCGAGCGCGTCGGCCGCCTCGGCCGCGGTGAGCGTGCCCTTGAACTTGTCCGGCGCCACGACCACCCGGGGGCGGCCGTCCGCTGCGGGGCTCCCGCCCTCAGGCGGGGGCACGAGCGGGCTCGCCCGTCAGGGACGGCAGCACGAGGGACGCCCAGCGCTGCTGCATCACGGCGAGCGTGACGTCGGCGTCCTGGTCGAAGATCTCCTGGTTGAAGATCTCCACCTCCACCGGGCCCGTGTAGCCGGCGGCGGCCACCCAGCGCCCGATCGTGGCGAAGTCGACCACCCCGTCCCCCATCATCCCGCGGGAGAGCAGGGCGTCGGCGGCGATCGGCAGGTTGAAGTCGCACACCTGGTAGGACGCCAGCCTCCCCTCGGCCCCGGCGCGGGCGATCTGGGCCTCCAGCTCCGGGTCCCACCACACGTGGAAGGTGTCCACCACCACGCCCACGGTCTCCGGGGGGTGGGGCGCGGCGTAGTCCAGCGCCTGCCGCAGGGTGGAGAGCACGGCCCGGTCCGCGGCGTACATGGGGTGCAGCGCCTCGAGCACCAGACGCACCCCGTGCTCCCGGGCGAAGGGCACGAGCTCGGCCAGCCGGTCGGCCACGCGGGCGCGGGCGGCCACCACGTCCTTGTCGCCGCGGTCGCCGGTGCCGCCGAGGACGTGGGCGGCGGCGGGCAGGCCGCCCACGACCATGATCAGCTCACCGGTGCCCAGGGCCGCGGCCTCGCGGATCGCCGCCCGGTTGTCCTCGAGGGCGGCCCGCTGCCCCGCTTCGTCGGCCGCCGTGAGGAAGCCGCCCCGGCAGAGGCTGGACACCTGCAGACCGGCGCGGGAGATCATCCGGGCCGCCTCCTCCAGGCCTGCCTCGGCCACGCGGTCGCGCCACACGCCGATGTGCCCGAGCCCGGCCCGGGCCGTGGCGTCGACGGCCTCCTGCAGGCTCAGCCGGCGGGTGGTGCCCGTGTTCAGCGACAGCTGGAAGTCCGCGCTCACGCCGCACCTCCCCTGCTGCCGGCCGGGACCAGGGCCGGTGACCCGGCCCCGGCGACGTCCAGGAAGGCGCCCATCCGCCGGGCCGCCAGCTCGGGCTCGAGCAGCAGCCCCGCGCGGTCGGCCAGCACGAAGACCTGCACGAGGTGGGCCACCGAGCGCCCGGAGTGCAGGCCTCCGACCATCTGGTAGCCGGGCTGGTGCCCGTTGAGCCAGGCGAGGAAGGCGATGCCGGACTTGTAGTAGAAGGTCGGCGCCCCGAAGACGTGGCGCCCGAGGGCCTCGGTGGAGTCGAGGATCGCCCGCGCCCGGTCCGGCCGTCCGGCGTCGTAGGCCTGCAGCGCGGTGGAGGCGGCCGGGTAGATGCCGGCGAAGATGCCCAGCAGGGCGTCGGAGTGCCGGGTGCCGTCGCCGTGGACGAGCTCGGGGTAGTTGAAGTCGTCCCCGGTGTAGAGGCGGACCCCGTCCGGCAGCGACGCCCGCAGCCGGGTCTCGTGCCCGGCGTCCAGCAGCGAGACCTTGACGCCGTCGACCTTGTCCGGGCGGGACCGGATCAGCTGCAGGAACGTCTCCGTGGCGGCCTCGACCTCCTCGCTGCCCCAGTACCCGGTGAGGGCCGGGTCGAACATGGTGCCGAGCCAGTGCAGGACCACCGGGTGCCGGACCTCGTCCAGCAGGCCGGTGTAGACCCGCAGGTAGTCCTCGGCGCCGCGTGCGGCGCGCACCAGCGCCCGGGAGGCCATGAGCACGACCTTGGCCCCGGCGCCCTCCACGACCGCCAGCTGCTCCCGGTAGGCGGCCTCGACGGCCCGCAGCCCGGTCTCGCCCGGGACGATCCCCGCCGGGTCCAGCTGGTCCGTGCCGGCCCCGCACGCGATGAGATCACGCACCGTGCGGCCCCGCAGGCCCGGGTGCCCGGCGGTCAGCGCGGCGGACGCCTCGGCGGTGGAGCGGCGGATCAGCTCCTGGGTGGCGGGCCAGTCCAGGCCCATGCCCCGCTGGGCGGTGTCCATGGCGTCGGCCACGCCCAGCCCGTAGGACCACACGTCGTGGCGGAAGCCCAGGGTCGCGTCCCAGTCCAGCTGCGCCGGTGCCCCGGGGGTGTTGCCCCCGAGGACGTGCGGGACGACGTGGGCCGCGGCGTAGGCCCTCCGCGAACCGATCGGGGCCGCCGGCCGGGTCCAGGTCCCCGGATCGCCGAGCACGTGCTCGGCGAGGGAGCCGGTGCCGTCCGGCAGGTGCACGGCGGTCACCGGAGCGCTCCGGCGACCTCGGGGTCCGCCGCCCGGCCCGCACCCGCGGCGGGCTCCGGGGCGAGGTCCAGCTCCGGGATGTCGATCGTGCGGCGCTCGGCCGAGGACCGCAGGCCCAGCTCGGCGAGCTGGACGCCGCGGGCGGCCGAGAGGAGGCCGAAGCGGTGCTCGCGCCCGGCGACGACGTCGGCGAGGAACTCCTCCCACTGCGCCTTGAAGCCGTTGTCCAGCTCGGTGTTGGCGGGCACCTCCAGCCACTGGTCGCGGAAGGACTCGGTGACGGGCAGGTCCGGGTTCCACACCGGCTTGGGGGTGTGGGCGCGCTGCTGGGCGACGCACTTGGTCAGCCCGGCGACGGCTGAGCCGTGGGTACCGTCCACCTGGAACTCCACGAGCTCGTCGCGGTACACGCGCACGGCCCAGGAGGAGTTGATCTGCGCGATCACGGGGTGCCCGGCGGGGGTCTCGCACTCGAAGACGCCGTAGGCGGCGTCGTCGGCGGTGGCCGGGTACTCGTGGCCCTGCTCGTCCCAGCGGGCGGGGATGTGCGTCACCGCCGTGGAGGTGACCGAGCGCACCGGGCCCACGATCCCCTCCAGGACGTAGTTCCAGTGGCAGTACATGTCCGTGGTCATGGACCCGCCGTCCTCGCGCCGGTAGTTCCACGAGGGGCGCTGGGCCTCCTGGTGCTCGCCCTCGAAGACCCAGTAGCCGAACTCCCCGCGCACGGAGAGGATCCGGCCGAAGAAGCCCTCGTCCACCAGCCGGCGCAGCTTCACCAGCCCGGGCAGGTAGAGCTTGTCGTGGACCACCCCGGCGGTCACCCCGCTCTCCCGGCCGACCCGGGCCAGCTCCACGGCCTCCCGCAGCGTCTCGGCGGTCGGCTTCTCCGTGAACACGTGCTTGCCGGCGGTCATGGCCTTCCGGAGGGTGCTCGCCCGGAGGCTGGTCATGGAGGCGTCGAAGACGACGTCCACCGTGGGGTCGGCGATGAGGGCGTCCAGATCGGTGCTCCAGTGCTCGACCCCGTGCCGGCGAGCCAGCTCCTCGAGCTTCGCGGCGCTGCGGCCCACGAGGATCGGCTCGACGGTGACGCGGCTGCCGTCGGGCAGCGTGATCCCGCCCTGGTCCCGGATGGGCAGGACCGAGCGCAGCAGGTGCTGGCGGTAGCCCATGCGGCCGGTGACGCCGTTCATGGCGATGCGGAGAACTCGGGGTTGGGACATCGTCCACTCCAAACGGTAGGAGAATTTGCAGGAAAGCGCTTTCCACTCTAAGGTTGCTCCAGTGTGACTGTCAACACATTCCCGGCGCGGACTCCCCGGCCGGCAGCACCGGAGGCCCGACGGCAGCGGGGAGGAAGCAGGACCGCACGATGAGCGCAGTGACCCTGTCCCAGGTGGCGCGGCAGGCCGGGGTGTCCCTGGCCACCGCCTCCCGGGTGCTCAACGGCTCGGACCGGCGGCCGGCGGAGGAGATCGCGGAGCGCGTGCGCCTGGCCGCGGAGACCCTCGGCTACGTGGCCAACGCGCAGGCCCAGGCGCTGGCCCGTTCCACCACCGGTCTCGTCGGCCTCGTGGTGCACGACATTGCCGACCCCTATTTCTCGTCGATCGCCAAGGGGGTGCAGCGCCGGGCCCGGACCCACCGGCGCCAGCTGCTGCTGGCCGCGACCGACGGCACCGACCAGCTCGACGCGGTGTCCGCCTTCGCCGCCCACCGCACCGACGCCGTGATCATGGCGGGCTCACGCCGGGAGAGCATCGACCCGCGGCTGCTCGCGGAGCTCGAGCGCTACCGGAAGAACGGCGGCCGCGTGGTGACCATCGGCCAGGACTGGCTGGAGGGCGCCGGAGCGGTCACGATCGACAACCGCAGCGCGGGGGCGGACCTGACCGGCATGCTGGTCGAGGCCGGGCGGACCCGGTTCGCCTTCCTCGGCGGGCCGGAGGACCTCACCACGGCGGCCGAGCGGCGCGCGGGCTTCCGGGCGGCCCTGACCCGGGCGGGGCTGACGGCCGAGGTGGAGACCGCGCACGGCTTCGACAGCGAGGGCGGCTACGAGTCGGTCCGGGAGCTCGTGGCGCGACTCGGGGCCGAGGGCCTGCGCGGGCTCACGCTCGTCGCCGCCAACGACGTCATGGCGCTCGGCGCGATCGCGGCCCTGCGGCACACGGGCCTGCACGTGCCGGAGGACCTCTGGGTGGCCGGGTTCGACGACATCCCGAACCTGCGGGACTTCGCCCCGGGGCTGACCACGGTCCGCTTCCCGCTGGAGGAGATCGGGGAGACGGCCGCCGACATCGCGCTCAGCGGCGACGCCCCCCGGGTGGAGCACGTCGTGGGCGAGCTCGTGCGGCGCGAGAGCGCCTGACCCGGTCGACCGGGATCCGACCGGCCCGGATCGGACCCCGGCTCCGGCCCGCCCGCGTCCCCCTCGCCCGCTCGGAGGTGTGCGAAGAACTCGGCGCGGCTCACCAGCGAGGGCTGGCCAGGGCGTAGCCCGGCTCGATCCGCTGCATGTAGCCGGTGTCGTTGCGGCTGCGGATCCCGCACTCGAGGTACTGACGGTGCAGCTTCTCCAAGCCGTCACGGTCGAGCTCCACGCCGAGGCCCGGGGCAGTGGGCACGGGCACCGAGCCGTCGACGAAGCGCAGTGCGCCCGGGAGGACGACGTCCTCCTCCTCGTCCTTCCAGGGCCAGTGCGTGTCGCAGGCGTAGTCGAGGTTCGGAGTGGCCGCGGCGAGGTGGACCATGGCCGCCAGGCTGATGCCCAGGTGGGAGTTGGAGTGCATGGACAACCCCATGCCGAACGTCTCCGCGATGCTCGCGAGGCCCTGGGAGCGGCGCAGCCCGCCCCAGAAGTGGTGGTCGGAGAGGACGACGTCGACGGCCCCGGCGGCCACGGCGGGGGCCACGTCGGCGAAGCTCACCACGCACATGTTGGTGGCCAGCGGCATCGAGACGTTGCGGCGCACCTCGGCCATGCCCGCGATCCCGGGCGTGGGGTCCTCGAGGTACTCGAGGACCCCGTCGAGCTCCCGACCCACCCGGACGGAGGTCTCCACCGACCAGGCCGCGTTGGGATCGATGCGCAGCGGCAGGTCCGGGAAGCGGTCCCGCAGAGCCTTGATCGCCGCGATCTCCTCGTCCGGCTCGAACACCCCCGCCTTGAGCTTGAGGGCCGTGAACCCGTACTCCTCGACCATGCGCGCAGCCTGGCGGATGACGCCCTCCGGGTCCAGCGCGGCACCCCACGAGTCCTCCTGCCCCTCGGGGTGGCCGGCCCACTTGTAGAAGAGGTAGCCGCTGAAAGGAACGGCATCGCGTACGGCGCCGCCCAGGAGGTCGCTGACCGGCCGGCCGAGCAGCCTGCCCTGGACGTCGAGCGCCGCGACGTCGAAGGGGGAGAGCACGCGGTCGGCCGTGCTGGAGCCGGTCACCATCCCGCTCATGCCGTGACCGCCTTCGACGGTGTCCCGGGCCAGGGCGGCGGCGACTCGCTGCCGCAGGACGTTGATCTTGAAGACGTCGACCCCGACGACGGCCTCCGCCGCCAGCTGGAGGCGCTGCAGGTGGCCGGCGTCGCCGTAGGTCTCCCCCAGACCCGTGACACCGGCGTCGGTGTGCAGCTCGACGACGGCTCGCAGCGCGAACGGCTCGTGCACGCCCACCGCGTTGAGCAGAGGAGGATCCTTGAAGGCGACCGGCGTGATGGTGACGCCGGTGACCGCGGCCTGGCCGAGGAGTTCTTCCGGAACGATGCGCTGGCTCAAGGGGACACACTTTCTCGAGAGGGGAGGCACGCCGGCCGTGTGAGCGGCGCCGGACCTGTGGCGAGCGTAGACATCCGGCGTCATACAAGTCCAAGACAAAGAAAACACTGTGCGATACCGCAAAGGTATCGCCGGGTTCCGGCGAGGACGTCAGCCCAGCAGGCCGCCCAGGCCCCTGACGATCTGGTGCGTGATGTCGGCCGTCGAGTGCAGGGCCTCCACGATCTCCCGCTCGTGCGCGGCGGTCAGCCGCTCGAGCGGCACGGAGCAGCTGAGCGCGTCCGCCACGCCGGAGCGCACGGGCATCGCCACACCGAAGCAGCGCAGGCCGAGCGTGTTCTCCTCGTCGTCGACCGCGTACCCCCGTCCCCGCACCGTGGCGAGATCCTCCCGGAGGGCCTCACGCGACGTGATGGTCCGGGGCGTCAGCGCCTCCAGCTCCGGAGGGAGGTGCGCCTCCAGCTCGTCGTCCCGGAGCTGCGCCAGCACGGCCTTCCCCAGGGAGGTGGAGTAGGCCGGCAGCCGCCGGCCGACGCGGTTCCTGGCGCGCTCGGAGGAGGATGCGTGGCGGGTGGCGAGGTAGACGATGTCGGTGCGGTCGAGGCGGCCGTAGTGCACCGTCTCGCCCAGGCGTCGACCGACCTCGTCCACATGGGGCTGCACCACCTGCAGCAGCGGATCGGTGTCCAGGTACGTGGTGCCGGCCAGCAGGGCGCGGATGCCGATGCTGTAGAGCGACCGGGTGGAGTCGCTACGCACCCAGCCGAGCTCGGTGAGCGTGCGCAGGAGCGCGTACACGCTGCTGCGCGGGGCGTCCATCGCGTCGCACAGCTCCCGCACCGTCACGGGTTCGTTGCCCCGAGCGGCGAGCACCTCGAGGACCTCCACCGTGCGGGCGGCGGACTTGACCCCTCGCACCCCGTTGGCACCCGTGGCCGACGTGGCCGACGTGGCCTGCTCCTGCTGGCCCATGAGAGCTCCCTCCGATCCGGCCGTGCGGCCCTTGACAGTGATCCACCTCATACAGAACTATGAGTCGCGTCACGGACTCTTGTCTACATACGTAGACGATATTCACCCTCTGGGTCACACTGAGCCCCGAGCACGACACCAGAGACCCGAAGGTGGACCACCGGGGGCCTTTCGCCTCCCGCCCCGTCCAGCCACTTCCGAGCAGAGGAACCACCACGATGAACTCCAAGAAGTCTGCCGCAACCGCCGTCACCGGTCTCGGCCTGCTGTCCCTCGTCCTCACCGGCTGCGGCGGCGTCGAGACCGCATCCGGCGGGGAGGACTTCCCCACCAAGTCGGTCAACCTGGTCGCCCCGTCCAGCCCCGGCGGAAGCACCGACCTGATCTCCCGCGCCCTCGCCTCCTCCATGGAGGAGCCCCTGGGACAGAGCGTCGTGGTCGAGAACAAGTCCGGCGCCAACACGGCGGTGGGCACCAAGGAGGTGCTGAACGCCACGGGTGACGGCTACAGCACGGTTCTGGCCGCCGAGTCCCTGTTCGCCATCACGCCGCTGTTCGTCGAGGACGCGGATGCGAAGACCATGGAGGACATGACCGTCGTGGCGCCCGTCTCCGAGGAGGAGTACATCCTGGTCGTCAACAAGGACTCCGGGATCACCTCCCTGGACCAGCTCCTGGAGAAGGACAGCATCAAGTACGCGACCTCGGGTGCCGGCACCGGCGGACAGTTCGGCCAGGCAGCGCTGTTCTCCCTGGCCGGCAAGGAGGCGACCGATGTGCCGTTCGACGGCGGCTCCGCCGCCGTGACCGCGGTGCTGGGCAACCACGCCGATGCCACGGCCACCCAGCTCGCCGAGGTGAAGGCGCAGATCGACGCCGAGGAGCTCGTCCCCCTGGCCGTCTTCTCCGACGAGCGCAGCCAGTACTTCCCCGATGTGCCGACCGTCGAGGAGTCCGGCTTCGACGTCGACGTCCAGCAGCGCCGCTGGATGGCCGTTCCCGCCGACACCCCCGAGGACGTCGTCTCCACGCTGCGGGAGTCGGTGGAGACCGCCAAGGACGCCCCCGAGTTCCAGGAGTTCCTCGAGACCAACCTCATCGGCGAGTGGGACGGGGAGCCGGCCGACGTCGTCAGCACCGTGGAGGAGGACACCCAGACCTTCGCCGACCTGGCGGAGGAGTACGGCATCGGGGGCACCGAGTGAGTTCGGCCGCCGTCACTCACGACGACCCCGGCCAGGAGCACGAGCTCGAGTTCGAGGAGGAGGCGCCGCGCGCCGGTGTCCTCACCGCCCGTCTCGGCGCTCTCGTCCCACTGGCGCTCGGCGTGTTCGGTGCCGTCGTGTCCTTCGGGCTCGGCATCGGCTCCCTCAGTGACCCGGGGGCGGGCCTGTGGCCCTTCGCCATCTCCGTGGCCATGGTTGTGGCCTCGGTGATCGCACTCCTGCGGGCGAAGCAGGACGACGACGTCGAGGCGTTCGACCGGGGCATCCTGCCCGTGGTCCTCAGCGTGGCCAGTCTCATCGTCTACGCGGCACTGCTGCCGATGATCGGCTTCGAGATCCCCACCGTCCTGCTCCTGGTCTTCTGGATCAAGGTCCTGGGCAAGGAGGGCTGGCGTCCCGCCGTCACGGTGGCGGTCGTCGCCACCGTCGCGGTGTACGCGCTCTTCGTGCTCCTGTTCGCCGTGCCCATCCCGCACCTCTTCTAGGAAGCGACTTCCGGAATGGATATTCTCAACGACGCCCTCGGCGGCTTCGACGTGGTGCTGCAGCCGGCGAACCTGCTGTTCTGCCTGCTCGGCGTCACCCTGGGCATGCTCATCGGCGTCCTGCCGGGCCTCGGCCCGGCGGCGACGATCGCCATCCTGCTGCCCATCACCTACACGATGGAACCCGCCAGCGCCATCATCCTGCTCGCCGGGATCTTCTACGGCGCCCAGTACGGCGGCACCATCACCTCGGTGCTGCTCCGGCTCCCGGGCGAGGCCTCGAGCGTGGTCACCGCCCTGGACGGCTACCAGATGGCGCGACAGGGCCGCGCCGGCGCCGCCCTCGGCATCGCGGCGGTGGGCTCCTTCATCGGCGGCACGATCGCCATCGTCGGCCTGACCTTCCTGGCGCCGCTGGTGGCCTCCTTCGCCCTGGACTTCGGCCCCGCGGAGTACACGCTGCTGGCTCTGCTCGGCATCCTGCTGGTCTCCTCGCTCGGCAACGGCTCGGCCCGCAAGGCGGCCATCGCGGCCACCGTGGGACTGCTGCTGGCCACGGTCGGCCGGGACCCGGTCACCGGTGTCAGCCGATTCACCTTCGGCTCGGACAACCTGGCCGACGGCATCGACTTCGTCATCATCGCCATGGGCCTGTTCGGGGTCGGGGAGATCCTCTACAACATCGCCACCCCGACCTCGGCGACCTCCGGCACCCCGCAGTTCGAGCGGGCCCTGCCCACCGGCAAGGACCTGAAGGACTCCTCCGGTGCCATCGCGCGCGGCTCCGTCTCCGGATTCGCCCTGGGTGTCCTGCCCGGCGGCGGCGCCACGATCGCGTCCCTGGTGGCCTACGCGACCGAGAAGAAGTTCGCCAAGAAGCCCGAGCGCTTCGGCCGCGGCGCCATCGAGGGCGTCGCCGGCCCGGAGACGGCCAACAACGCCGCCGCCACCAGCTCCTTCATCCCGCTGCTGACCCTCGGCATCCCGGCCAACGGGACGATGGCCATCATGTTCGGCGCGCTGCTGCTGCAGGGCATCACACCGGGCCCGGGTCTGATCAACGACCACCCGGACGTCTTCTGGGGCGTGATCGACTCGATGTACATCGGCAACCTCTTCCTGCTGCTGCTCTCGATCCCCCTGATCGGCATCTTCGTGCGGCTGCTCTCGGTCAAGGCCACGATCCTCAACCCGCTGACCGTGCTGATCACCATGATCGGGGTGTACACGGTGCGCAACAGCGTCTTCGACATGTTCCTGGTCATCGGCTTCGGCGTGGTCGGCTACCTCATGAAGAAGTTCGGGTATCCCCCGGGACCGCTCGTGCTCGCCTTCGTGCTCGGCGGACTGCTCGAGACCTCGTTCCGCCAGTCCGTCCGGCTCTCCGAGGGAGGCATGGCGATCTTCGTCGGCAGCCCCATCTCGATCACCCTGCTGGTGACGATCGTCCTCGCGATCGCCGCGGCCCCGGTCATGGCCTGGGTGCTCCGGCGCCAGCAGTCGAGGGCCGACGAGACCCTGCACACCCACGCCCAGGCCTACCAGGACTGACCGTCGGCGGCCCCGACACCCACCCCACTCCGAACGGAAACGAACGACATGAGCATCATTCTCGGGTACGTGCCCAACGAGCGCGGCGAAGCCGCCTACGCCAAGGCCCTGGCCCTGGCCGCCCAACTGGAGCAGGAGCTGGTCATCATGAACAGCAGCGGCCGGCACTCCCACACCGACCCCCGGCTGGCGGCCGACTCGGACCTGGACACCCTGGTGGCCCGAGCCCGCGATGCCGGCGTCGAGGCCCGCGTGGAGCGCCACAGCGGGGAGGACGGTGCCGACGCACTGATCGAGGCCTCCCGCGCGCAAGAGGCCGAGATGATCGTGATCGGCATCCGCAAACGCTCCCAGGTGGGCAAACTGCTGCTGGGCAGCGACGCCCAGCGCATCCTCCTCGACGCCGTCTGCCCCGTCCTCGCCGTCAAGGCATAGGCTCCGGGCCCCGGGCGCGCAGCCCCACCAACCTCTGGAGGACGGATGTTCACACTCGACCAGGCGCGGGCTTTCATCGCGGTGGCGGAGGAGCTGCACTTCGGCCGGGCCGCGGAGCGGCTCAACATGACCCAGCCGCCGCTCAGCCGTCAGATCCAGAAGCTGGAGAAGACTCTCGCGGTGGAGCTGCTGGAGCGGGACAACCGTCGAGTCGCCCTGACTGCCGCAGGAGAGGCGTTCCTCGCCGAGGCGCGACGGCTGGTGGTGGCAGCCGACCGTGCCCCCGTGACCGCCCGGCGGATCGCCGCCGGGCGGGCCGGGGTCGTGCGGATCGGCTTCACGGCGGCCTCCGGATTCAGCGTCCTCAGCCCGCTGCTCACCGAAATCGCCCAAGCGCTGCCGGACGTGGACGTGCAGCTGCAGGAGATGGTGACCGGCGAGCAAGTCCAGGCGCTGGAGGACGGCGAGCTCGACCTCGGGCTCGCACGCCCGCCGGTCGACGGCAAGGTCTTCGAGTCGCGCCTGCTGCTGGCAGAGTCGCTCTGCCTGGCAGTCCCGGACTCCCATGAGCTCATCGCCCTGGAACGCCCCGTGACCCCGGGCGATCTGCGGGGCGTCCCACTGGTCATGCACTCCCCCACCACCGCGCGCTACTTCTACGACCTCGCGGTGCGCACCGTACCCGTGGACCACCGCGAGGTGGTCCACACGGTCGGGCAGATCGTCACCATGGTGGCTCTCGTGGCGGCCGGCAGGGGGGTCGCACTGGTGCCTGAGTCCACGAAGGTGCTGGGCCTGGAGGGAGTCTCCTACCTGCCGCTCGACGCCCCCGGCTCCGACACGGTGCAGCTGCACGCCATCTGGCGTCGCGGGTCGCAGAACCCCGCGCTGCGGCGCCTGCTCACCGATGTCTCCCTGTTCACGGCCTGAGGGACAGAACCCTCACCGCCTCCACCAACAATACCGAAAATGCATCAGAGCATACATAAAAGGGCTTAGACAGGCATGAATTGGCTTCCTAAGCTCGAACCAGATCCACCTTTCCCCGCTGTTCCACAGCCTTGATCGAAGGACTCCTCCCATGGCTCGACACACTCCTCAGGAACTCGCCGCTCGGCTCAAGGACGGCCTGCTGTCCTTCCCCGTGACCGCGTTCGACGCCGACCTGCTCTTCGACGAGCACACCTACCGCCAGCACCTGGCCTGGCAGGCCTCCCACCCCGTGGCCGGGCTCTTCGCCGCCGGCGGCACCGGGGAGGGCTTCTCCCTCACCCCCGAGGAGACCGCCACCGTCGTGGCCGTGGCCGTGGCAGAGGTCGGGGACACCGTCCCGGTGCTCGCCCCCGCCGCCGGCAACACCGCCCAGGCCATCCGCAACGCCACCGACGCCGCCGCCGCCGGGGCCGAAGGCCTGCTGGTGCTGCCCCCCTACCTCACCGAGGCCGACCAGCGCGGCCTGGAAGCCCACGTGGACGCGATCTGCTCCGCCACCGACCTGGGCGTGATCATCTACAACCGCGCCAACGCCGTCTACTCCGCCGACACCGTCGCCCGCCTGGCGGAGCGGCACGAGAACTTCATCGGCTTCAAGGACGGCATCGGCGACATCGAGCACCTCACCAAGGTCTACGCCGCCAACGGGGACCGGCTGTTCTACCTCGGCGGGCTGCCCACCGCCGAGACCTTCGCCCTGCCCCTGCTGCAGCTGGGCATGTCCACCTACTCCTCGGCGATGTTCAACTTCGTCCCCGACTTCGCCCTGGCCTTCTACGCCGACGTCCGCGCCCAGGACCGGGTAGCGGTCACCGACAAGCTCAACCGCTTCGTGCTGCCCTACCTGGAGATCCGCGACCGCGCCAAGGGCTACGGGGTCTCGATCATCAAGGCCGGCCTCCAGGCCATCGGCCGCCCCGCCGGCGGAGTCCGCCCCCCACTGCAGGACCTCACCCCCACCGACCTCGCCGACCTCACCACCCTCATCGAGACGCTCCCCGCCGGCACCCCGGCGGACGCCCTGCAGCGCGCCTGACCCGCCGCCGACCGGCAGGAACCGCACCCCAGACCGCATCCACAGACAGCGAAGGAAACCCATGTCCGTGAGCACCCAGGCCACCGCCCTCTCCGGCCACTCCATCATCGCCGGCCGCCAGGTCGTCGGCACCAACGGCACCACCCGCGGCATCGACCCCGCGACCAACGCCGAGCTCGAGCCCGAGTACTCGCTGGTCGGCGCGGACCAGCTCGCCGAGGCGACCGCGGCCGCCGAGGAGGCCGCCGCGTCCTTCGGCGCCCTCGACCCCGAGACCCACGCCACCTTCCTGGAGACGATCGCCGCCAACATCGAGGCCGTCGGCGACGAGCTCGCCGAGCGGGCCTCGACCGAGACCGGGCTGCCGGTGCCGCGCCTGCAGGGCGAGCTGGCCCGCACCACCGGGCAGCTGCGGCTGTTCGCCCGGGTCGTACGCCAGGGCGACCACCGGGGCGTGCGCATCGAGCCGGCCCTGCCGGAGCGGACCCCGCTGCCGCGCCCGGACCTGCGCCAGCGCAAGGTGCCCCTCGGCCCGGTGGCCGTCTTCGGCGCCAGCAACTTTCCCTTCGCCTTCTCCACCGCCGGCGGGGACACCGCCTCGGCGCTGGCCGCCGGCTGCCCGGTGGTCTTCAAGGCGCACAACGCCCACCCCGGCACCGGGGAGATCGTCGGCCGCGCGCTCACCGACGCCGTGGCCGAGTGCGGGCTGCACCCCGGGGTGTTCTCCCTGGTCTACGGCCCCGGCGCGAGCATCGGCCAGGCCCTGGCCAAGGACCCCGCCATCAAGGCCGTCGGCTTCACCGGGTCCCGGACCGCCGGCACGTCCCTGATGGCCACGGCCGCCGCCCGCCCCGAGCCAATCCCGGTGTACGCCGAGATGAGCTCCATCAACCCGGTCTTCCTCTTCGCCGGCGCCCTGACCGGTGACGCCGACGAGTTCGCCCGCGCCTACGTCACCTCCCTCACGGGGTCCTCCGGGCAGCTGTGCACCAACCCCGGCCTGCTGTTCGTCCCCGGCGGCGCGGCCGGGGACGCCTTCCTCGCCGCCGTGGACCGGGCGCTGTCCGGCGCCGAGGGCGCGACCATGCTCACCCCCGGCATCGCCCGCTCCTGCCGGGAGGGCATCGACGCCCTGGGCGCCCAGGAGGGCGTCGAGGTCGTGGCCCGGGGCCGGGAGGGCGCCACCGAGAACGCCCCCGCCCCCGTGGTCTTCGGCACGCAGGTCCCCACCTTCCTGGCCAACCCGGTGCTGCAGGAGGAGATCTTCGGCGCGTCCTCCCTGGCGGTGCGCTACGGCTCGGCCGAGGAGCTGGTGGAGGCGGCGGCCCGGATGGAGGGCCAGCTCACCGCGAGCCTGTTCCTGTCCGAGGAGGACGTCGCCACCGCCGCCCCGCTGCTGCCGGTGCTCGAGCGCAAGGTCGGGCGGATCCTCGCCAACGGCTGGCCGACCGGTGTGGACGTCGGGGAAGCCATGGTCCACGGCGGGCCGTTCCCGGCGACCTCCGACTCGCGGACCACCTCCGTGGGCACGCTGGCGATCGAGCGGTTCCTGCGCCCGGTGGCCTACCAGAACATCCCCGACGCCCTGCTGCCGGCCCCGGTGCAGGAGGCCAACCCCTGGCAGCTCAACCGCCGCGTCGACGGCCGGATCCAGCTGGCGAAGAACTCCTCGGGGGAGCGCGCATGAGCACCCAGCCGACCATCGCCCGGGTGGAGGTCGTGCCGGTCGCCGGGCACGACTCCATGCTGCTGAACCTCTCCGGGGCCCACGGCCCCTTCTTCACCCGCAACGTCGTGATCGTGACGGACTCGGACGGGCGGACCGGCCTGGGCGAGGTGCCCGGCGGGGAGAAGATCCGTGCCACGATCGAGGAGGCCGGGAGCCTGATCACCGGGCAGCCGGTGGCCCTGTTCCGCACCCTGCTGCGCCGGATCGCCGCTGCCTTCGCCGACCGCGACGCCGGGGGGCGCGGCCTGCAGACCTTCGACCTGCGCACCACCGTGCACGCCGTGACCGGCCTCGAGTCGGCCCTGCTGGACCTGCACGGGCAGTTCCTGGGCGTGCCCGTGGCGGAGCTGCTCGGGGACGGCCAGCAGCGCACGGCCGTGCCCATGCTGGGCTACCTGTTCTTCGTGGGCGACCCGGACAGCACCGACCTGCCCTACCTGCGCGAGCCGCACGGTGCGGACGCCTGGGAGCGGGTGCGCCGGGAGGAGGCGATGACGCCGGAGGCCGTGGTGCGCCTGGCCGAGGCCTCCCGGGCGCGGTACGGGTTCAAGGACTTCAAGCTCAAGGGCGGGGTGCAGGCCGGCGACGTCGAGGTCGACGCCGTCACCGCGCTCAAGGAGCGCTTCCCGGAGGCGCGGGTCACCCTCGACCCCAACGGCGGATGGCTGCTGGAGGAGGCGATCCGGCTGGGCCGGCGGATGCAGGGCGTCGTCGCCTACGCGGAGGACCCGTGCGGGGCCGAGGGCCGGTTCTCCGGCCGTGAGGTGATGGCCGAGTTCCGGCGGGCCACCGGCCTGCGGACGGCGACCAACATGATCGCCACCGACTGGCGGGAGATGTCCCACGCGGTGCGCGCCGGCGCCGTGGACATCCCGCTGGCCGATCCCCACTTCTGGACCATGGCGGGGTCGGTGCGCGTGGCCCAGCTGTGCCACGAGTTCGGGCTCACCTGGGGCTCCCACTCGAACAACCACTTCGACATCTCCCTGGCCATGTTCACCCACGTGGGCGCGGCGGCCCCCGGGGAGATCACCGCGCTGGACACCCACTGGATCTGGCAGGACGGCCAGGGCCTCACCCGGGACCCCCTGGTCATCCGCGACGGCGAGATCCGAGTGCCCACTGCCCCGGGGCTGGGCGTCGAGCTGGACCGCGAGCGCCTGGCGGCCGCCCACGAGCTCTACCTCGAGCACGGGCTGGGCGCCCGCGACGACGCCACGGCCATGCAGTACCTGATCGAGGGCTGGAGCTTCGACCCCAAGCGTCCCTGCATGGTCCGCTGAGGGGACGGGAGAAGATCGGATGACGGGGGTGCTGCTGGGCTTCGGCGTGGTGGCCGTGATCGCGGCCACCGGTTTCGCCACCGCCGCGCTGCTGCCCGGTGAGGCCCGCACCATGCGCGCGGGCCTCACCCCCGTCATCTACTACCTCACCAACCCGGCTCTGATGCTGGTGCTCGTCGCGGGCACCGATCTCGGGGCCGTGCTCGGGGTCTACACCCCGATCGCCCTCGCCACCGCCGCGGTGGCGGGGGCGCTCTTCGCCCTGTTCAGCGGCCTGCTCCTGCGCCGGGGGACCGCGCGCACGGCCGTGGGGGCCATGGCCTCCTCCTACGTCAACGCCGGCAACATCGGGCTGCCCATCGCCCTCTACGCGGTGGGCAGCGCCGCGCCCGTGGTCTCGGTGCTGCTGGCCCAGCTGCTGGTGATCGCCCCGCTGTACCTGGTGGTGTTCTCCCTGGCCACCCGTCCCTCCCGCCGGGCCGGGCCGGGGGCGGCGACGGCGACCGGGACGGCGGCCCCGCCGCGGGAGGGCCCGTCGGCCCTGCGCACGGTCGCCAGGTCGGTGGCCAACCCGGTGACGATCGGCACCGCCGCCGGGGTGGTGCTCTCGGCCACCGGCGCGCAGGTGCCGGAGGTGCTCTGGGTCCCCCTGGAGATGCTCGGTGAGTCCTCGGTGCCGATGCTGCTGCTGCTGTTCGGCATGAGTCTGCACGGGCAGCGCCCCTTCGAGCAGCGCGCGCTGGTCCCGGACGTCCTCGGCGGGACCCTGATCAAGCTCACGGTGATGCCGGCCGCGGCCTGGGCCGTCGGGCGGTTCGGCTTCGGGCTGGCCGGCACGGATCTGCTGGGCGTCGTCGTCATGGCCGCCCTGCCCACGGCCCAGAACGTGTTCCTGTTCTCGTCCCAGTTCCGCATGCCGGCCAACGCCGCCCGCGACATCATCTTCCTCAGCTCGATCCTGTCCTTCCCCGCCATCCTCCTCATCAGCCTGCTCCTGCACTGATCCGGCCCCGTCCGCGGCGGGTCCGGACCGGGCCGGGGGGCCGGGCGGCTTTCGTCGTACCCTGGGACCCGGCCCGGGCCTCGTGGCGCCGGGACAGCCCCCGACGCCCGAGGAGACCGCCCCGTGCCCACCCCGCCCGCCGTGCAGCAGGCCCCCGCCCCGACGTCGCGCCGGGCCCTGGTCTACCTGGGGGTCTGCGTGGTGCTGGTCGGGCTGAACCTGCGCACCGTCTTCTCCAGCTTCTCCGCGATCCTGCCGGAAATCACCGCCGCGGCCGGCCTGCCCTCCTGGGCGGTGACCGTGCTGACCACGGCCCCGGTGACGCTGCTGGGGGTGTTCGCCCCGCTCGCCCCGCGGCTGGCCCGCCGGCACGGGGCGGAGACCGTGCTGCTGGGGGCCATGGTCCTGCTCGCCGCCGGGCTGGCCGCCCGCGGGCTGCCCCTGTCCGCGGGCGCCACCGTGCCGCTGCTGCTGGCCGGGACCCTGGCGTGCGGAGCGGCGATCGCGGTGGGCAACGTGCTGCTGCCCTCGATCGTGAAGCGCGACTTCACCCACCGCCTCGGGCTGATGAGCGGGCTCTACACCACCGCCATCGCCGCCTCCGCCGCGCTCGGGGCGGGGCTGACCTATCCGCTGTTCCAGGCCACGGGATCCTGGCGGACGGGCCTGGCGGGCTGGGCGGCCCCGGCGGCGCTGGTGGTCCTGCTCCTGATCCCGGTGGTGGCCCGCCGCCGCCCCGCGTCCCCGGCCCCGGCCCGGGCCGGGGACGCGGCCGGGGACAGCCCGTGGCGGTCGCCGGTGGCCTGGCAGATCACCGGGTTCATGGTCTTCCAGGCGATGATGTCCTTCAGCGTCTTCGCCTGGCTGGCCCCCATCCTGCGCGACCGGGGGGTCGACGGGGCCACCGCGGGGGTGGTCGTGGCGGTGTCCATCCTGCTGCAGATGACCGGCTCCCTGTTCGCCCCGGCCCTGGCGGTGCGGCTGGCCGACCAGCGGGTCCTCAACGCCGTGGTGGCGCTGATGGCCGGCGGCGGGTTCGTGCTCTCCATCTTCGGCCCCCTCCAGCTGATCTGGGTCTGGACCGGGTTGCTGGGTCTGGGCCAGGGCGCCCTGACCGCCGTGGCCCTGACCATGATCGCCCTGCGCACCCGCAGCGCCGCCATGGCCGTGCGGCTGTCCGGGATGATGCAGGGCGTCGGCTACGGCCTGGGCTCCTCGGGGACCTTCCTGGTCGGGCAGCTGCTGCACGCGACCGGCGGCTTCGCCGCCGCCGGCGTCATGTTCGCCGTGGTCGGCGTCCTCGCCGCGGTCTTCGGCTGGCAGGCCGGGCGGGACCGCTCCGTGCAGGAGCGGTGAGCGATCAGGCCGGACGCGGCGGCGCGGTCGAGGAGCGCTCGACCAGCGAGGTCTGCAGCTGGAGCGGGTGGGTGCGGCGGGACCCGCCGGCCAGCAGGGCCAGCGCCTGCTCCACCGCCATCTCCCCCATGGCGTGCAGCGGCTGGCGCACCGTGGTCAGCTTCGGCGAGGCCCAGCGGGCGATCAGCGTGTCGTCGAAGCCCACCACGCTCAGGTCCTCGGGCACCCGCAGGGACGCCTGCCGGGCGGCCTCGAACGCGCCCAGCGCGGCCTCGTCGGAGGCCGCGAACAGCGCGGTCGGCGGGTCGTCGAGCGCCAGCAGCTGCCGGGCGGCGGCGAAGCCGGCCTCGTAGCTGAAGCCGTCCCCCGCCACGAGCCGGGGCTCGCGCGGGAGCTCGGCGCTCTCCAGGGCGCTGCGGTACCCGGCCAGGCGCTCGCGCGCCGGGACCGATCCGCCCGCCCCGGCGAGGTGGCCGATCCGGCGGTGCCCGATCTCGGCCAGGCGGGTGGTCGCCGCGTAGCCGCCGGCCCAGTTCGTGGAGCCGATGCTCGGCACCGTGGAGGGCAGGCTGTTGACGGGGTCGATGGCCACCAGCGGGACCTGGGCGTGGGCCGCCGCCGCCACCTGCTGCGCGGTCAGGGGCGTGGTCACGGCCACGACCGCCGTCTCCCCCTTCCGGCCGCAGAGCGCGAACCAGTCGTCGGAGAAGGGCGGGAGGTCGCCCTGCGCCAGGGCGGGCAGGGTGTTCAGCAGCAGGTCGGCGTCGGCGCGGCCGCAGGCGTCCACCGCACCGGCCATCACCTGCAGCGAGTAGTTGCTCTCCAGGGTGTCGAACACCAGCACGATCGCCGGGCGGGGGCGCCGCACGGCGGCGCCCGTGTAGCCCAGCTCCGCGGCCGCGGCCCGGACCTTCTCCCGGGTGACCTCCCCGACGTCGGGGCGCCCGTTGAGCACCTTCGAGACGGTGCCCTTGGACACGCCGGCCCGCGCCGCCACCTCGCTCAGCGTCGTTCTTCTCATGTCGGGCCGGCCTCCTCGGACGTCGGGCATCGTGCCGGTGCGCGGCGAAACGTTTCGTTACGCCACATGTAGTGGTCCCGGTCACAGCCAGGGCTTGACGGGTGTGAAATCCGCCACTTACCCTTCTCGCAACGAAACGCTATACGAAAAGTTTCGTAAGCGCAAGGCATCACTCGACGCTGAGGAGCACGCCATGACGACCGACCGCACCCGCCACCCCGCCCCCGCCCCGTGGACCCCCTTCTCCCGGCGGTCGCTGTCCCGCGTCGCGCTCGTGGGCGCCGCGGCCCTGGCCTTGACCGGGTGCGGCGG
Source organism: Kocuria sp. KH4 (assembly GCF_053711175.1). Classification (NCBI taxonomy): domain Bacteria; kingdom Bacillati; phylum Actinomycetota; class Actinomycetes; order Micrococcales; family Micrococcaceae; genus Kocuria; species Kocuria sp. KH4. The sequence continues at coordinate 27,597 of NZ_JBSJYX010000028.1, read as the reverse complement.
CGGCGCGCAGCCGGGCCAGGCCGAGGGCGCCACCGCCTGGACCCTCACCGGCGGCGCCGAGGAGACCTTCCGCGCCTCCTTCCAGGAGTGGAACGACGCCCACGCCGAGGAGCCCATCACCGCCGAGTACTTCGCCAACGACGCGTTCAAGGAGAAGATCCGCACCAGCGTGGGCTCGGGCAACGCCCCGACGCTGATCTACAACTGGGGCGGGGACACCCTCGAGAGCTACGTGGAGAACGGCAGCGTGGTGGAGCTGACCGGCAAGATCCCGGGCATGGAGGAGCGCGCGCTCGACTCCGTCCTGGAGACCGGCACGGTGGACGGGAAGCTCTACGCGGTCCCGAACAACAACACCCAGCCCGTGGTCCTGTACTACAACACCAAGCTCTTCGAGCAGGCCGGCGTGAAGGTGCCCACCACGTGGGAGGAGATGCTGGACGCCGTGGAGGCCTTCAAGGCCGAGGGCGTCACGCCGATCTCCGTGGCCGGCTCCAGCCAGTGGCCGTACCTGATGTGGATCCAGTACCTCACCGACCGGATCGGCGGCCCGGAGGTCTTCCAGGCGATCGTGGACGGCGAGGAGAACGCCTGGTCCGACCCCGCGATCACGGAGGCGCTCGAGAAGATCCAGGAGCTGGTGGAGGCCGGCGGCTTCGGCGACGCCTACGGCTCGGTGGTGGCCGACGCGGGCGCCGACGTCGCGCTGGTGCACACCGACCAGGCGGCCATGATGCTGCACGGCAGCTGGGTGTACTCCACCTTCCTCACCGACGCCCCGGAGTGGACCGCGGAGGGGAACCTCGGCTACACCGCCTTCCCCGAGATCGAGGGCGGACAGGGCGACCCGCAGAACATCGTGGGCAACCCCGCGAACTTCTGGGCCGTGTCCGCGGACGCCAGCGAGGAGGAGCAGCAGACGGCCTTCGAGTACCTGGACCAGATGAACCTCGACGACACCGCCGTCGACACGCTCTTCGACGCCGGCCTGATCCCGGCGGTGGACGGCGTGGAGGACAAGATCGGGGAGACCGAGTACCCGGAGTACCTCGACTTCGCCTACTCGATGGTCCAGGACGCGCCGCACTTCCAGCTCTCCTGGGACCAGGCGCTGCCGGCCGACCAGGGCCAGGCCCTGCTGACCAACCTCAGCCAGGTCTTCGCCGGTGAGATGACCCCCGAGCAGTTCCAGACCGCGATGAACGGGACGCTGTGATGCTCCTGCGCGCGCCCGCCCGGCGCAGGGCCCGGGCGGGCGCGGGACCCAGCAACTGGCTGCTGGCCCCCGCCCTGGTCTTCTTCGGCGTCTTCTCGATCGGCCCGCTGCTGGGCGTGCTGGTGCTGTCCTTCATGCAGTGGGACGGGCTCGGCACGCCGCAGTGGGCGGGGGGCGGGAACTGGGTGTCGGTGCTCGAGAACCCGGTCTCGCGCCAGGCGATGTGGCTGACCGTGAAGCTGACCCTGCTCAGCTACGCCGTCCAGTTCCCGCTGAGCCTGCTGCTCGGGGTGTTCATGGCCGGCCGGCAGCGCTACCGCGAGTTCCTCTCGGTGCTGTACTTCCTGCCGATGCTCTTCTCGGCCGCCGCGATCGGCATCGCCTTCAAGGCCCTGCTGGACCCGAACTTCGGGCTGTCCCAGGCCTTCGACGCGGCCGTGCTCCGGCAGGACTGGCTCGGCCGGCCGGACCTGGCGTTCACCGTGGTCGTGGTCGTCATCTCCTGGTCGTTCATCCCGTTCCACTCCCTGCTCTACCAGGCGGGCGTGCGGCAGATCCCGCAGAGCATGTACGAGGCCGCCACGCTCGACGGCGCCGGGACCGTGCGGAGGTTCTTCTCGATCACGCTCCCGCAGCTGAAGTACACGATCGTCACGTCCTCGACGCTGATGCTGGTCGGCTCGCTGACCTACTTCGACCTCGTCTTCAGCCTCACCGGCGGCGGGCCGGGCACCGCGACCCGGATCCTGCCCCTGGACATGTACCTGACCGGTTTCCGCAGCAACCAGATGGGCGAGGCCAGTGTCCTGGCGGTCATCCTCGTCGCCGTGGGGCTCACGCTCGCCCTCGGCCTGCAACGGCTCACCGGGGCCGACACCATGGAGAGCCAGGCGGAAGGTGCATAGCCCCATGAGCACACGTCCTGCGGACACCCGTCCCGACCGCACCGGCCGCCCGGCCACCCGGCCCGCGGCCGCCCGTCCCGCGGGTCCCCGCCCCGCGGGCGCGGCGCCGGCCCGCCGGCGCCGGGGCGCCCCCAACATCCCGGCGGCCGTCGGCGGATGGCTGTGGCTGGCCGTGATCATCGTCCCGATCTACTACATCGCGATCACCAGCACGAAGCCCCGGGAGGACTATTACTCCACCAACCCCCTGGTGCCCTCGGCGCCCACGTTCGCGCCGTACCTGACGGTGCTGCAGAACCAGTTCGTCCAGTACTTCCTGAACAGCGTGGTGGTGGTCGTCGGCACCGTGGCGGGGATCGTGTTCCTGTCCCTGCTGGCGTCCTACGTGATCGTGCGCAGCCGCACCGGGCTGGCCGTGTTCTCGAACCGGCTGTTCCTGCTGGGCATCGCCATCCCGATCCAGGCCACGATCATCCCGATCTACCTGATCATCGTGCAGCTGGGCCTCTACGACACCCTGGCGGCGCTGATCCTGCCCGGCATCGCCTCCGGGATCCCGATCACGGTCCTGATCCTGACCAACTTCATGCGCGACATCCCCAACGAGCTCTACGAGTCCATGACCCTCGACGGGGCCGGGGACTGGAAGGTGTTCCGCACGCTCGTCCTGCCGCTGAGCATGCCCGCCGTCACCACCGTGGGCGTCTACAACGCGCTGAACAGCTGGAACAACTTCCTCTTCCCGCTGATCCTCACCCAGAGCTCCGAGAAGCGCACCCTGCCGCTGTCCCTGTGGACCTACCAGGGGGAGTTCCAGGCGGACATCCCCGCCGTCCTGGCCGCCGTCGTCCTCTCGGCGCTGCCGATCCTCGTCCTCTACGTCTTCGGGCGCCGCCAGCTCGTCGCCGGGCTCACCGCCGGCTTCGGCAAGTGACGCGCCTACCCATCCGAAGGAGCCCCATGACCCCGCCCAGCACCCCCTCCGGCACCCCGGTGTGGAACGACCCGTCCCGTCCCGTCGGCGAGCGCGTCGACGCCCTCCTGCAGGAGCTCACCCTCGAGGAGAAGGCCGGCCAGCTCGGCAGCTACTGGCTGCGCCCGGACCCGGAAGAGGCCACCGGCGGGGCCGCCCCCATGGAGGCCGCCTTCGCCAACGACCGCTCCACCTTCGAGGCCGCGATCGCCCACGGCCTGGGCCACATCACCCGCGCCTTCGGCAGCGCCCCGATCTCCGCGGCGGACGGGGTGGAGCACCTGCGCACCCTGCAGCGCCAGGTCGTGGGCACCTCCCGGCTGGGCATCCCCGCGATCGCCCACGAGGAGTGCCTCACCGGCTTCACCACCCTGGGGGCCACCTGCTACCCGGCCGCGATCGCCTGGGGCGCCGCGTTCGACCCCGAGCTGGTCCGCACCATGGCGCGGCGGATCGGCGACGACATGAAGGGCGTGGGCGTCCACCTGGGCCTGTCCCCGGTGCTCGACGTGGTGCGCGACTACCGCTGGGGCCGGGTCGAGGAGACCGTCGGCGAGGACCCCTACCTCGTGGGCTGCCTGACCACCGAGTACGTGCGGGGGCTCCAGGAGGCCGGCGTGATCGCCACCCTCAAGCACTTCGCCGGCTACTCCGCCTCCCGGGCCGGGCGCAACCACGCCCCCGTCTCGATCGGCCCGCGCGAGCTGCGCGACGTCGTGCTCGTGCCCTTCGAGATGGCCGTGCGGCTCGGGCGGGTCGGCGCCGTGATGAACTCCTACGCGGACGTCGACGGCGTCCCGCCGGCCGCCGACCCCGAGCTGCTCACCACGCTCCTGCGGGACGAGTGGGGCTTCGAGGGCACCGTCGTCTCCGACTACTGGGCCGTCAGCTTCCTCGAGTCCATGCACCACGTCGCGACCGACCCCCGGGACGCCGGCGTGCAGTCGCTCGCGGCCGGGATGGACGTGGAGCTGCCCGAGACCGGCTGCTTCGCCGACCTCGCCGGGGCCGTGCGGGAGGGCGCCCTCGAGGAGTCCCTGCTCGACCGGGCGGTGCGCCGGGTGCTGACCCAGAAGGTCGAGCTCGGCCTGCTCGACGAGGGCTTCGACCCCGGCGCCGCCGGCGGGCCCGTGGACCTCGACTCCGAGGGCAACCGCCGGCTGGCCCGGCGCATGGCCGAGGAGTCCATCGTCCTGCTGAAGAACGACGGCGTGCTGCCGCTCGCCGGCGACGCCGCCCGGACGGTCGCCGTCATCGGCCCCAGCGCCGCCCAGCCCCGCTCCTTCCTGGGCTGCTACAGCTTCACCAACCACGTCCTCTCCCGCTTCGGCGAGTCCGGCACGGGCATCGAGATCACCTCGATCGTGGACGCCCTCACCGAGGAGTTCGCGGGCGGGGGCACCACGTTCCGCCACGCCCGCGGCGTGGACTTCACGGACCCGGACACCAGCGGCATCGCCGCGGCGGTGGCCGCCGCCGAGGAGGCCGACCTCGCGGTCGTGACCGTGGGCGACCTCGCGGGACTGTTCGGCACGGGCACCTCCGGGGAGGGCTGCGACGTGGTGGACCTGTCCCTGCCCGGCCGGCAGGCCGAGCTCGTCGAGGCGGTGCTGGCCACGGGCACCCCGGTGGTCCTCGTGCTCGTCACCGGCCGCCCCTACAGCCTCGGGGCGTTCGACGACCGCTGCGCCGCCGTGGTGCAGGCCTTCATGCCGGGCGAGGAGGGCGGCCACGCCGTCGCCGGGGTGCTCTCCGGCCGGGTGAACCCCTCCGGGCGGCTGCCCGTGGGCATCCCCCGGCACGTGGGCGGGCAGCCGGGCACCTACCTGACGCCCACCCTGGGCGGGTACGCGGAGGGGATCTCCAACCTGGATCCCCGGCCGCTGTACCCGTTCGGCCACGGCATCGGCTACTCCACGTTCTCCTACGACGCCCTGGAACTCTCCGCCGCGCGGATCGGCGCCGACGGCACCGTGGACGCCGCCGTCACCGTGACCAACACGTCCGGGCGGGCCGGGCAGGAGGTCGTCCAGCTCTACCTGAGCGACCCGGTGGCCCAGGTGGTCCGGCCGGTGACGATGCTGGTCGGCTTCGCCAAGGTCGCCCTGGAGCCCGGGCAGAGCGCCCAGGTCGTCTTCCACCTGCACGCCGACCGCACCGCGTTCACCGGGCGCGCCATGCGCCGGATCGTCGAGCCGGGCGAGTTCGTCCTGCGCGCCGGGCGCTCCAGCGAGGACCTCCCCCTGGAGGACCGGTTCGTGGTCACCGGCCCGGTGCGCGACGTGGAGGACGTCGAACGCGTCCTCACCACCCCCGTCGACGTCGAGGTCGCCGACCGCGCGCTCGCCGCCGACGCCTCCTGAGCCCGGGGGGCGGGCCGCCGCGCGGCCCGCGCCCCGTCCACCCCTCCGGGGTCCCCACCCGCCGGAGGAGTCGCGGGACGCCCCCTCGGCCTCCCCCCGCCCCCTGCAGTCCCCCGTGCACGAACCCCTCGAAAGGAACCCCCGAGATGAGCCGACGACTCCCCGTCCTGCGGATCGGCGCCGCGAGCGCCGTCGCCGCCCTGTGCCTCACCGCGGTCCCCCAGGCCGCGGGCGCCGCGCCCCCCGCCACCCCGCCGGGCCTGGCCCAGCAGGACACCCTGCGCTGGAACACCCCGAAGGACTTCCGCATCGGCAGCGCGGTGGCCGGCGGCGGGCACCACACCTCCGCGGACTACCCCGAGCCCTTCCCCTCCGACCCCGGGTACCGCTCGGTGCTGGCCCGGGAGTTCAGCTCCCTGACCCCGGAGAACCAGATGAAGTGGGAGTTCATCCACCCCGAGGAGGGCGTGTACGACTTCGGCCCCGCCGACGACATCGTCGACTTCGCCGAGGCCAACGGGCAGGTCGTGCGCGGCCACACCCTGTTCTGGCACAGCCAGAACCCCGACTGGCTCGAGAACGGGGACCACACCCCGGAGGAGCTGCGCGCCGTCCTCAAGGAGCACATCTACACGGTGGTCGGCCGCTACGAGGGCCGGATCCAGCAGTGGGAGGTCGCCAACGAGATCTTCGACGACAGCGGGAGGCTGCGCACGGAGGACAACATCTGGCTGCGCGAGCTGGGCCCGGGGATCATCGCCGACATCTTCCGCTGGACCCACGACGCGGACCCGAACGCCCGGCTGTTCTTCAACGACTACAACGTGGAGGGCCCCAACGCGAAGTCCGACGCCTACTACGCCCTGATCCAGGACCTGCTCGCCCAGGGCGTGCCCGTCCACGGCTTCGGGATGCAGACCCACCTCGGCCTCCAGTACGGCTTCGACGGGCGGATGCAGCAGAACCTCCAGCGCTTCGACGACCTGGGCCTGGAGACGGCCGTCACCGAGATCGACGTGCGCGGGCCCGTCGGCGCGGACGGGCAGATGAGCCCGGAGCTGCGGCAGCAGCAGGCCGACTGGTACCGCATGGCCCTCGAGGCCTGCCTGGCCGTGGAGGACTGCAACTCCTTCACGGTGTGGGGCGTGCTCGACGAGCACTCCTGGGTGCCGAACACCTTCCCCGGCTACGGGGACGCCCTGACCATGGAGGGCGACTACGAGCGCAAGCCCGCCTACGACGCCCTGCAGGAGACCCTGGTCCGGTCCCGGCCGGGCAGCGACGCGCGGTGGGAGCACCACCCCGCGTTCCGCTGACCGGGCCGCCCCGACCGGGGGCGCGCACGACGGGCCCGCTCCTCCCGGGGAGCGGGTCCGTCGTGCGCGGGCGGGGGCCTCAGCGCCGGTCGAGCCACCGGGCCGGTGCGGTCAGGATCGGCTCGAGGGCCGTGGCGGCCGCGCCGCTGAGCGCCGGGTGGGCGTCCGCCGCCGAGCGCTGGATCTCGACCGGGCCGACCTCGGCGGTGAGCGCGTGGGCCTCGACGGCCTCCCGCAGCACGGGCTCCAGCTCCGCGGCGATCGGGGCGAAGTACCCGGAGAGCACCACGGTCGAGAGGTCCAGGACGTTCATCGAGTTCGCGAGCACCACCCCGAGGGGCCGCCCGATCATCTCCATCACCGCCTCCCGGCTGCGCAGCCGCTCGGCCGTGGCCGCCACGAGGTCCTCGATCCGGACGTCCTCCGGCAACCCGGTCCGCCCGCGCAGGGCGTGGTAGCTGGCGTAGGCCTCGAGGCAGCCCCGCCGCCCGCACCGGCACAGCTCCCCGCCGGGGCTGACCGTGACGTGGCCCAGCTCCCCGGCCCAGCCGTGCTCGCCGCCGTGGATCCGGCCCTCCAGGACCACGGCGCCGCCGATCCCGGTCTCCCCGTGCAGGAACAGGAAGGACTCGCCGGGCCGGCGCAGGACCTCGGTGCGCGCCGCGAGCCTGCTGTCGTTGCCGGCCGTCAGCGCTTTCCCCCGGAAGGACGGCAGCCGCCCGAGCCGCTCGACCAGCGGGACGTCCCGCCAGGCCAGGTTCGGGGCGGAGAGCACCGTGGCCCGGTCCGGGCCCAGCCGGCCGGGGACCGAGACGCAGATGCCGGCCACGGGCACGTCCGGGCGGGGGGACAGGGCGTCGTCGAGCAGCTCGGACAGCGCGGCGGCCACGTCATCCACGGACGCCCCCGCGTACGCCCCGAACCGGGTGTCCTCGTGGAGCACCCGGCCCCCGAGGTCGGTGACGAGGCACGCCAGGTGGTCCGCGGCGATCTCCAGTCCCACGCCCAGCACGCTGCCCCGGGCGATGCCCAGCGGGATCATCGGCCGGCCCGAGGCGCGCACGGCCGGCTGCTGCCCCTCCACCAGCAGGCCGGCGTCCAGCAGCTCCTGCACCAGCTTCGAGACGGTGGGCTTGGTGAGCCCCGTGCGCTTGGCCAGCGCGGCGCGCGAGACCGGCTCCCCCGCCCCGGCGACCGCGCGCAGGACGGTGGAGAGGTTGTGCTCCCGCAGGTGGCTCGACTGCACGGACGGCTCTCCTTCGCTGCTGGCGGGACCGGCCGGGGCAGGCGCGGTCGTGCGGCGGAGAGGAAAAAAGCGGCCGCCGGTCTGGTCCCACGGTACTGCACGATCTATAGTAAGTAACGGTAACTAACCAATTCGGGAAAGGACCTGCCATGTCCGTCACCTCACCGGCGACCTCGCTCGCCGCCTCCGTCGCCCCCTCGCCGGAGGACCGGTTCTCGTTCGGCCTGTGGACCGTCGGCTGGGCGGCCCGCGACCAGTTCGGCTCGGCCTCCCGGCCGGACCTGGACCCCCTGGAGTCCGTGCGCAGGCTCGCGGAGCTCGGGGCGTGGGGCTTCACCTTCCACGACAACGACCTCATCCCCTTCGACGCCTCCGAGGCCGAGCGCGAGCGGCTGGTCGGTCGGCTGAAGCAGACGATCGACGAGACCGGGATGGTCTGCGAGATGGTCACCACCGACACCTTCGCCGAGCCGATCTTCAAGGACGGCGCCTTCACCTCCAACGACCGGCGGGTCCGCCGCTACGGCCTGCGCAAGGTGCTGCGCAACGTCGACCTCGCCGCCGAGCTCGGCGCCACCACCTTCGTGATGTGGGGCGGGCGCGAGGGCACCGAGTACGACTCCTCCAAGGACCTGTACGCCGCCCTGGACCGCTACGCGGAGGGCATCGACACCGTGGCCGGCTACATCAAGTCCCAGGGCTACGACATGCGCATCGGCCTCGAACCCAAGCCCAACGAGCCCCGCGGCAACATCTTCCTGCCGACCATCGGGCACGCACTGGCGTTCATCGACCGCCTGGACAACGGCGACGTGGTGGGCGTGAACCCGGAGACCGGCCACGAGCAGATGGCCACCCTGAACTACACCCACGGGCTCGCCGAGGCCCTGTGGTGCGACAAGCTGTTCCACATCGACCTCAACGGGCAGAACGGGCCCATGTACGACCAGGACCTGGTCTTCGGCCACGGCAACCTGATCAGCGCCTTCTTCACGGTCGACCTGCTGGAGAACGGCTTCCCGTCGAAGCCGGGCGCCTACCAGGGGGCCCGCCACTTCGACTACAAGCCCTCGCGCACCGAGCACCTCGACGGCGTGTGGGACTCGGCGGCCGCCAACATGCAGATGTACCTGCTGCTGAAGCAGCGCGCCGTCGCGTTCCGCCAGGACCCCGAGGTGCAGGAGGCCATGGCGCAGTCCGGCATCCTGGAGCTCGCGGAGCCGACGCTGGCGGAGGGCGAGGACCTGAGCGCCTTCCTGGCCGACCGCAGCGCCTACGAGGACCTCGACCTCACCGGACCCTCGGAGCGCAACTACGGCTTCGTGCGCCTGCACCAGCTCGCCGTCGAGCACCTCATGGGCGCCCGCGGCTGACCCGCCCGGGTGCGGCCCCTCCCCCCCGTCCGGGCGCCGCACCCCTTCCCGGCCCGGCCCGGCGCACGTCCCCCCTGCGCCGGGCCGGGCCCCTCCGGCGGCGCCGCCGCCGCGTCCCGCCCCGCCCCTGTCCCGCCCCCGTCCCGAAGGTTCCTCATGGCACGCACCACCGTCCTGGGCATCGACTCCTCGACCCAGTCCACCAAGGCGCTCCTGGTCGACGCCGACACCGGGGAGGTCCTCGGGCAGCGCCGGGCGCCCCACCCCGCCGGCACCGAGGTCGACCCGCGGGCGTGGCTCGCCGCCCTCGACGACGCCGCCGGGCCGTTCCTCGACGAGGCCGCCGCCGTGGCCGTCGGCGGCCAGCAGCACGGGATGGTGGCCCTCGACGCGCACGACGCCGTGGTGCGCGACGCCCTGCTGTGGAACGACACCCGCTCGGCGCCCCAGGCCCGCGAGCTCGTCGAGGAGATGGGCGGCCCCGCCGCGTGCGCCGAGGAGCTCGGCAGCGTGCTCGTGGCCTCCATGACCTCCACCAAGCTGCGCTGGATGGCCGAGCACGAGCCGGAGCACGCCGCCCGCACCCACCGGGTGCTGCTCCCCCACGACTACCTCTCCTGGCACCTCAACGCCGAGAAGTCCTCCTTCTTCACCGACCGCGGCGACGCCTCGGGCACCGGCTACTACTCCACCCGCACGGAGGGGTGGAGCCACGACCTCGCGCACCGGGCCCTCGGCCACGACGTGGCGCTGCCCGACCTCGCCCCGCACCCCCGGGCCGTGCTGGGCCGCACGCCCGGCGGGGCGCAGCTCGCCGCCGGCACCGGCGACAACATGGCCGCCGCCCTCGGCGTCACGCTCGGGCCCGGCGACGTCTCCCTCTCGGTCGGCACCTCCGGGGTCGCGGCCATGGTCTCCGAGACCCGCACCGCCGACCCGACCGGGCTGGTCACCGGCTTCGCCGACGCCACCGGCCGGTACCTGCCGATGGCCACCACGCTCAACGCCGCGCGGATCCTGGAGTTCGGGGCCCGGGTGCTCGGGGTCGACCACGCCGGGCTCTCCGCCCTGGCCCTGGCCGCCCGCCCCGGGGCCGGCGGCACCACCCTGCTGCCCTACCTCGACGGCGAGCGCACCCCCAACCGCCCCGAGGCCCGGGCCACCCTGCACGGGATGTCCTCGGCCACCTCGCGCGAGGACGTCGCCCGGGCCTGCGTGGAGGGCCTGCTCTGCTCCCTGGCCGACGGGGTGGACGCCCTCGAGCGCGCCACCGGGGTCCCCGCCCGGCGGATCGTGCTGATCGGCGGCGGCGCGCAGTCCGAGGCCGTGCGCCGGCTCGCCCCCGCCGTGCTCGGCCGGCCCGTGCTCGTGCCCGCCCCGGGCGAGTACGTGGCCCTCGGCGCGGCGCGGCAGGCCGCCTGGGCGCTCTCCGGCGCCGAGGAGCCCCCGGCCTGGGCGCTGCCCGGGATGCAGGAGCTCACCGCCGACCCCACGCCCCAGGTGCTGGAGGCGTACCGGACGCTGCGCGACCGGACCGGCACCTGGTCCTAGGGGCCCGCGCCGGGCGGCCCGGGGAATTCCCGCCCCGAAATTGTTGAACAATTTCCCGGGAGGGCGCATGCTGGGAGGACCGACGTGACAAGGAGCACACCATGTCCCCCTCCGACATCGACCTCAACGCGGACTGCGGCGAATCCCTCCACGCCTGGGCCATGGCCGGCGACGAGGCCGTCCTGGGCGTGGTCAGCAGCGCCAACGTGGCCTGCGGCTTCCACGCGGGGGACCCGACCGTCGCCCGCCGCACCTGCACCGTGGCCGTCGAGCACGGGGTCACCGTGGGCGCCCAGGTCTCCTACGACGACCTCAAGGGCTTCGGCCGCCGCTTCATCGCCGTGCCCCGCGCGGAGTTGACCGACCAGCTGGTGTACCAGATCGGCGCCCTGCAGGCCCTCGCCCGCGCCTCCGGCACCGGGGTGCGCTACGTCAAGCCGCACGGGGCCCTCTACAACGCAATCGTCCACCACGAGGAGCACGCGGGCGCCGTGGTGGACGCGGTGCGCGACGTCGACGAGGCCCTGCCCCTGCTGGTGCTGCCGGGCTCCGAGATCGAGCGCCAGGCGCGCGCGGCCGGACTGCGCACCGTCCGCGAGGCCTTCGCCGACCGCGGCTACACCCCGCAGGCCACCCTGGTCCCGCGCACCGAGCCCGGCGCCGTGCTGCACGACCCCGAGCGGATCGCCGCACGCGTGGTCCGGATGGCCACCGAGCACGTGGTCGAGGCCGTCGACGGCTCGGTCGTCGCGGTGGACCCGGAGAGCATCTGCGTGCACGGGGACACCCCGGGCGCCCTGGCCATCGCCGAGCGCGTGCGCCACGCCCTCGAGGAGGCCGGCCTGCGCGTCGGCAGCTTCCTGTGAGCACGCCCGCCGCGGAGCGCTCCGTCCGCCCGCTGGGACCGCTGGCCGCCGTCGTGGAGTGCACGGACCTGCACGACGCCGTGGCCCTGCACGCCCGGCTCGCCGCCACCGGCCTCCCCGGCCTGGTGGACTGCGTCGCCGGGGCGCGGACCGTGGCGGTGCGCGCGAGCACCCCCGCCGCCCTGCGGGAGACGGTCCGCACCGCCCTGGCGGCACCGCGCGGCGTCGCGGGGACGGGCGACGCGCGGACCGTGACCATCGAGGTCGTCTACGACGGCGAGGACCTGGACGCGGTCGGCGAGCTCACGGGCCTGGGCGCGGCCGGGGTCGTGCGCGCCCACACCGCGCAGGAGTGGACCGCCGCCTTCGCGGGCTTCGCCCCCGGCTTCTTCTACTGCGCGGCCGAGGACGTCCCGGACGTCCCGCGCCGGGACACCCCGCGCACCGCCGTCCCGGCGGGAGCCGTGGCCCTGGCCGGCAGGTTCTCCGCGGTCTACCCCCGGCGCTCCCCCGGCGGGTGGCAGCTGATCGGGCGCACCGCCGCCCGGATGTTCGACCTGGACCGGGAGGAGCCCGCCCTGCTGCGCCCCGGGGACCGCGTGCGGTACCGGCCCGTGCGGGAGCTCGTCGAGCTCGCCCCCCGCACGGCCGACCCGGCGCCGGTGCGCGGCGCCCACCTGGTCGTGGACCGGCCCGGCCTGCAGACCCTCGTCCAGGACGCCGGCCGCGCCGGCTCGGCGGCGCTGGGGGTCTCCCCCTCCGGCGCCCTCGACGCCGCAGCGGCGGCCACCGCCAACCGGCTCGTCGGCAACCCCGCGGGGGCGGCCGTGCTGGAGAACCTGCTCGGCCGCCTGGAGCTCACCGCCCACGGGGACCACGTCCTGGCGGTCACCGGCGCCCCGGCGCCCCTGGCCGTCGCGGGCCCGGCCCCCTGGCGCCCCGCGAACGGCGCCCCGTTCGCCCTGCGGGACGGCGAGCGCCTGACCGTGGGGGCCACCGTCTCGGGCGCCCGCGCCTACGTGGCGGTGCGCGGCGGCGTGGCGGTCCCGCCCGTGCTGGGCAGCCGCTCCACCGACACGCTCGCCGGACTGGGCCCGGACCCGCTCGGCCCCGGGGACGCCGTGCCCGTCGGCCCGGCCCCGGGCACGGCCGTCCGGCCGCCCGAGACGCTGCCCGAGCCGGCCGGGGTGCCGCAGGTGCGGGTGGTGCCCGGCCCCCGCGACGACTGGTTCACCGTCTCCGCGGTGGAGTCGTTCTTCGCCCAGGAGTGGGCGCTCGCCACCTCGTCCGACCGGGTGGGCGCCCGGCTCGAGGGGCAGCCGCTCGACCGCACCCGCACCGACGAGCTGCCCAGCGAGGGCACCGTGCCGGGCTGCGTCCAGGTCCCGCCCTCGGGCCTGCCCGTCGTCCTGCTGCAGGACGCCCCCACCACCGGCGGGTACCCCGTGATCGGGGTGGTGCACCCGCAGGACCTGGGTCTGCTGGCCCAGCTGCCCCCGGGCGCCCGGCTGCGCTTCCGGCGGGTCCCGGCGCCGGAGCTCCTCCCGCCCGGGGGCGCCGCCGGGCGCCCCGAGACCGACCGTCCCGCCACCGAGAACCCCCTGGAGTAGCACCGTGCACAAGATCCTGATCGCCAACCGCGGGGAGATCGCCGTCCGCGTCGTCCACGCCTGCGCGGAGGCGGGCCTGCGCTCGGTCGCCGTCTACGCGGACCCCGACGCCGACGCCCCGCACGTCCTGCTGGCCGACGAGGCCTACGCCCTCGAGGGGGTCTCGGCCGCCGAGACCTACCTGGACGCGCAGGCCCTGCTGGCCGTGGCCGATCGGTGCGGGGCCGACGCGGTGCACCCCGGCTACGGGTTCCTCTCCGAGAACGCCGACTTCGCCCGGGCGGTGATCGACGCCGGCCTCACCTGGATCGGCCCCTCGCCCGAGACGATCGCGCTGCTGGGGGACAAGGTCGCCGCCCGGGGAATCGCCCGGCGGGCCGGCGCCCCGCTCGTGCCCGGCAGCGACGGGCCGGTCGGCTCGCCCGCGGACGCCCGGGCCTTCGCCGAGGAGCACGGGCTGCCCGTGATCGTGAAGGCCGCCCACGGCGGCGGGGGCCGCGGCATGCGGGTGGTCCGGGAGCTGGCGCAGGTGGAGGACGCCTTCGTCTCGGCCGCCCGCGAGGCGCAGAGCGCGTTCGGGCGGGGTGAGTGCTTCGTGGAGCGGTTCCTGGACCGCCCGCGCCACGTCGAGGCGCAGGTCATGGCCGACGCTCACGGCAACGTCGTCGTGCTGGGGACCCGGGACTGCTCCCTGCAGCGCCGCCACCAGAAGCTCGTCGAGGAGGCCCCCGCGCCGTTCCTCACGGACGGGCAGCGTGAGCGCATCGCCGCCGCCGCCGAGGGCATCTTCCGGGAGGCCGGCTACGTGGGGGTGGGCACCGCCGAGTTCCTCGTGGCCCAGGACGGGCTGATCTCGTTCCTGGAGGTCAACACGCGCCTGCAGGTGGAGCACCCGATCACCGAGGAGGTCTACGGCGTGGACCTCGTGCGCGCCCAGCTGGCCGTCGCCGCCGGGGACCCCCTGCCGGTGCTCGAGACCCCACCGGCCCGCGGACACGCCCTGGAGTTCCGGATCAACGCCGAGGACCCGGGCCGCGGCTTCCTGCCCTCCGGCGGGACGGTCGAGGCCGTGGACACCCCCACGGGCCCGGGGGTGCGCGTGGACTCGGGGGTGCACCGCGGCACCCGGGTGGCCACCTCCTTCGACTCGCTGCTGCTCAAGCTCGTGGTCAGCGCCCCCACCCGGGAGCAGGCGCTCGTGCGGGCCCGCACCGCGCTGCGGGAGCTGCGGGTGCACGGGGTGGCCACCACCATCCCCTTCCACCGCGCGGTGCTGGACGCCCCCGCCTTCTCCGGCGGCGACGGTCTCGGGGTGTGGACCACGTGGATCGAGGAGGAGTTCGCCGACCGGCTCACCCCGGACTCCGGCTACGCCCGCGCGGGCGAGCAGGGACGCACCCGCCTCACCGTGGACGTGGACGGGCGGCGGATGCGCATCGGGATCCCCGACGCCCTCGCCGCCGCCCTGAGCGCCGCACCCACGGGGGACGGCGCCCCCGGTCCCGTCCCGGCGGCCGACGACGGCGCCGTCACCGCGCCGTTCGCGGGGACGCTCGTCTCGTGGCTGGTCGCCGAGGGGGACGCCGTGGAAGCCGGCCAGGATCTCGCCGTGCTCGAGGCCATGAAGACGGAGTCCCGGCTGACCGCCCCCCGCGCCGGGACCGTCCGGGAGCTCTCGGCCGCCCCCGGGGACGCCGTGGCCGCCGACCAGGTGCTCGCCCGCCTCGACTGAGCGCCGTCATCCGCGGGCGGACCTGGTCGGCCGGCGCCCGGGTGGCCTATCGTCGACAGCACCCGGCGCGCCGCCCCACGGGCGCGGCGCGGGGACGGCACAGGGATCCGCTCCCGGTGCCGTCCCCGCGGCCGGGCGACCGACCGCCCACGACTCGAAGGAGAGACGTCCCATGACCGAGACCCCCGCCGCAGGACGGAGCACGGATGTCGTCGACATCCTCACCGCCGACCACCGGGACATGCTCGAGCTGATCGGGCAGATCAAGGACGCGCCGGAGCCCGCCCGGCGCCGGGAGCTGGCCGACACCGTGATCGCCGAGGTGATGCGCCACGCCGTCGCCGAGGAGATGCACGTCTACCCCGCCGTGGAGGAGCACGTGCCCGACGGCGCGAAGGAGGTCGAGCACGACAAGCGCGAGCACGACGAGATCGTGCAGGTGATGAAGAAGCTGGAGGACACCGACGCCTCCGGACCGGCGTTCCTGGACCTGGTCGGGGAGCTGGAGGCGCAGCTGCGCCACCACATCGACGACGAGGAGTCCGACCAGTTCCCCAAGCTGCGGGCGGGCATCCCCGCCGCCACGCTCGTGGAGCTGGGCGAGAAGGTGCAGACCGCCAAGAAGCTCGCACCGACCCGGCCGCACCCGCACGCCCCGCACTCGGAGCTGTTCCACAAGACGATCGGACCGGGCGTCGGGATGGTGGACCGGCTCCGCGACAAGCTCACGGGGCGGCAGACGGGCTGAGCCGTGCGGGCGGGCACCGCACCGGCGCCCGCCCTCCCCACCTCTCCGCCGCGCCGCCCACGGCGTGGCGCGGCGGCGCACGCCCGCCGGCGGGGACACGGCACGGCCCCGCACCGGCAGGGCCGCGGCCGCCGCCCGGGATGCCAGGATGGTGTCCTGATGAACACCGTGGAGAACGAGTTCCTGCTGACCGCCGTCGGCCTGGCCGGGCCGGCCCCGCAGGGCGAGGCCACCTCCTGGGCCGCCGGCGTCCTGCGCCGGGGCATCACGGCCGGCCGGCTCCCGCCGGGCACCCGGCTCTCCGAGACCCGGGTCAGCGAGGTGCTCGGGATCTCCCGCAACACCCTGCGCGAGGTCTTCACGGTCCTGGGCAACGAGAACCTGCTGCAGCGGATCCCCAACCGCGGTGTCTCGGTGGCCCGGCCGGGCGCGGACGACGTGCGGGAGATCTACCGGGTGCGGCTCGCGCTGGAGACCTCGGCGCTGCGCTGGACGGACCCCGGCCCGCAGCCGGGCCTGCACGCCGCCGTGGCGGCGGGCCGCGCCGCGCACCGGCAGGGGGACGTGGGCGGCATGGCCGACGCGAACCAGCGCTTCCACCGCACCGTGGTGGAGCTGGCCGGCTCGGTGCGGCAGGACGAGCTGATGTCCCGGATCCTGGCGGAGATGCGGCTCGTGTTCTTCTCCATGCGGCAGGACCCGTCCTTCCACGCCCCCTACATCGAGCGCAACGCCCGGATCCTGGAGCTCTTCGAGCGGGGCCGCCGGGAGGAGGCCTCCGTGCAGATGCACCGGTACCTGGAGGACGCCCGGCAGCAGCTGCTCACCGTCCTGGAGGGTCCCGGGGCGCGCTGACCGGTCGTCTCAGGGCACCTGGTAGCGCCAGTCGGGCAGGTCGGTGACCAGCATGTGCCCGGGGGCGTGCCCGATCGCGATCGGCACCCCGGATTCGAGCACCGCCGCCTGCGGCGTCACCCCGCAGGCCCAGAAGACCGGCAGGTGCCCCCGCGGGATCTGCACGGCGTCCCCGTAGTCGGGGGCGGAGAGGTCGCGGATCCCCAGCTCCTCCGGCGCGCCCACGTGCACGGGCGCCCCGTGCACGGCGGGGTAGCGGGAGGTGATGCGCACGGCGTCGGCCACCCGGTCCGCCGGGATCGGCCGCATGGAGACCACCAGCGGGCC
This sequence comes from Kocuria sp. KH4, assembly GCF_053711175.1. NCBI lineage: Bacteria > Bacillati > Actinomycetota > Actinomycetes > Micrococcales > Micrococcaceae > Kocuria > Kocuria sp. KH4. Next base: position 10,516 of record NZ_JBSJYX010000028.1, on the reverse strand, counting down.
GGAGAGCCGGCCGGCGGGCTCGCAGGGACGGTTCGTGCGGTACATCGGGACGTTGACGCCCTGGTCGATGTGCGCCACGGGGATCCCCGCTTCCTGCAGGGCGGCCTCGAAGGTGAAGCTGCAGCCCAGGGCGAAGGTCACGAAGTCGTCCTGCCACACGTCCAGGACGTCCTGGCGCGTGCCCGCCGCCTCGCCCTCCCGGTAGAGGCTGTAGAGCGGGAGGTCGGTGCGGACGTCCCCGTCCCCGAGCAGGGGGCCGCCGACCTCACCGGCGTCGAGCACCGCGAGCACGGGGCAGGCCTTGGGGTTGCGCTGGGCGAAGAGCAGGAGCTCGAAGGCCCAGTCGCGGGGCACGACCACGAGGTTCGTCTGCGCGAAGCCGTCGCACCACCCGGCCGTCGGGGTGACCAGTCCGCCGCGGAACAGCTCGCGGGCGCGCGCGGGGAGCAGGGCGGAGCGCTCCACGGGCCCGGCCGCGGCGCTCATGACCACAGCGCGGCGATGCCGCTGAGGGACTGGTATCCCAGGTAGATGGTGAGCAGCCAGATCACGGTGCCGAGGATCGCGAGCCACGTCGGGTACCGGTACCCGCCCAGCAGGTCCCGGCGCCGCCAGGCCACCCACAGCAGCACGGCGAAGCCCAGCGGCAGGATCAGCCCGTTGACCGCCCCGGCCACGATGAGCAGGGTGGAGGGCGCCTGGCCGAGGAGCACGAAGACCGCGGCGGAGACGAGGATGAACACCACGGTCAGCAGGTTCCGGGTCCGGGCCCGCGTCCGGGACGTGGTGACGAAGGAGACGGAGGTGTACGCCGCGCCGATGACCGAGGAGATGGACGCGGCCCACAGGATGAGGCCGAACAGGCGCAGCCCGACCTCGCCGGCCGCCGACCGGAAGGCCTGGGCGGCCAGGTTCTCCCCCGTGAGCTGGGCGCCGCCGGCGACCACGCCCAGGATCGCGAGGAACAGCAGGAAGCGCATCACGCCGGTCACCACGATGCCGACCACGGAGCTGCGGGAGATCTGCTTGACGCTGTCCACACCGGTGATGCCCGCGTCCACGATCCGGTGGGCGCCGGCGTAGGTGATGTAGCCGCCCACCGTGCCGCCGATGAGGGTGGTGATGACCAGGAAGCTCACGTCCTCGGGCAGCACCACGTTGCGCAGCGCCTCGCCCACCGGGGGCCGGGACACGGCGGCGACGTAGCCGGTCACGAGGATCATCACCACGCCGAGCACCACCACGATGCGGTCCAGGGCCACGCCGGCGCGCTTGCTGACGAACACGGCGACGGCGAGGAGCGCGGTGAGGATGCCGCCCCACGTGGCGTCCAGCCCGAGCATCGCGTCGAGGCCGAGACCGCCCCCGGCCGTGTTGCCGATGTTGAAGACCAGCCCGCCCACCGCCACCAGGCCGGCGATGAACCAGCCCAGTCCGGGGAGGACCCGGTTGCCCAGTTCGTGGGCCTTGAGCCCGGAGACGCCGATGATCCGCCACACGTTCAGCTGCACGGCGATGTCGACGACGATGGAGATGACGATGGCGAACGCGAAGGCGGCGCCGAGCTGGACGGTGAAGTTCGCGGTCTGCGTGATGAACCCGGGGCCGATGGCGCTCGTGGCCATCAGGAACAGGGCGCCCAGCAGCGCGGAGCGGTTCACGGCCCGCATCGCCGCGGAGCCGGTGACGGGTCCGTGGCCCTCGGGCGCGGACGGGGTGGGGGCGGAGCTGGACATGCGTCCTCCTCGGGACGGGGCGGCCTGCGCCGGGCACGGCGCCGACCACCCGGGACGTGGCCGCGGTCACTTTTCCGCCAGTGTAATGATTGTTCAACAATCTGACCAGGGGTGGCCGCGGCCCGGCGCCTGGACAGCCCGGACCCGGCGGGACAGGCTGGTTCTCCGGGGCGCCCGCCCCGGAGAACGGGGAGGAGCGCATGGACCGCACCGGGAGGAGCCTCGGGCCCCGCGACCGGCACGGGCGCGGTGGCGCGCGGGTGCCGCCGGTGACCGGCCCGGACGGCGGGACCGTGGAGGTCCTGCTCCCTGCACCCGCGTCCGCGCGGTTCCTCCGCGACTTCCTGGCCTCCCAGGCCGTGCCGGGCTGCGACGACCTCGCCGGCGGCGCCCACCGGCGGCCCGTCGTCGTGGGCAGGGTGGCGCGCACCGTGACCGTGGGCTGGGACCGGCTCACGCCCGCCGGCCTCCCGGTGCGCGTGGGACCCGGGCCGGCGGACGCCCTGGAGCCGGTGCTGCGCCGGGTGCGCCACTGGCTGGGCGAGGGCACGGAGTCCCCCGCGGCGGAGCGCGCCCTGGCCGCCGACGCCGCACTGGCTCCCGGTGTGCGCGCCTGGCCGCTGATCCGGCTGCCCGGTTCGCCGGACGGTTTCGAGACCGCGGTGCTGACCGTGCTCGGGCAGCAGGTCTCCCTCGCCGCGGCACGCACCTTCGCCGGACGCCTGCTCCGCCACTACGGCTCCCCCGCGGCGGACGGCCTCACCGCCTTCCCGTCGGCCGAGCGGATCGCCGCCGCCGACCCGTCCCGGCTGCGGCAGGACGTGGGGGTCACGACCCGCCGGGCCGCGACGGTCCACGCGCTGGCCGCCGCGGTCGTCGACGGCCTCGACCTGGAGCCCCCGGCCGGGCCCGGGGGGCCGGGCACCGCGCAGGACGCCGCCGGTCTGCGCCGGCGGCTGCTCGCCCTGCCCGGCGTCGGCCCGTGGACGGCGGACTCGATCGCCCTGCGGGTGCTGGGCGAGCCGGACGTCTTCCTGCCGCAGGACCTCGTCCTGCGCCGCGCCCTCGGGGTGACCGGGACCGCGGCGGCGGCGGCGAGGTCCGCCGGCTGGAGCCCCTGGCGCAGCTACGCCGTGATGCTGCTCTGGGCCCGCGCGGCGTTCCCGGACTCGGCCGGTCCCTACTCCGCCGCCGGACCCGGGTGACGGCCCCGGCGCGGCGGCGGTGCCACCCGGGAGCGGCGGCGCGGAGGAATCCGGGCGGCCGGGACCCGCGGCAGGCTACGCCGTGCCCATCACCAGCCCGCGGGTCTCCGCGAAGTGGCAGGCCGAGGGGTGCCCCTGCCCCCGGTCGACGAGCGGCGGCGCCTGCTCGGCACAGACGTCCTGGGCCTTCCAGCAGCGCGTGCGGAACCGGCAGCCGGACGGCGGGTTCGCCGGACTGGGCAGGTCGCCGCTGAGCATGATCCGCTCCCGGGACCCGCGCAGGGCCGGCTCGTGGACGGGCACGGCCGAGAGCAGCGCCTGCGTGTACGGGTGCGCGGCCTGCTCGTAGATCGCGTCCCGGTCCCCGGTCTCCACCACGCTGCCGAGGTACATCACCGCCACCCGGCTGCTGAGGTGGCGCACCACGGAGAGGTCGTGGGCGATGAACAAGAAGGAGAGCCCGAACTCGTCCTGCAGGTCCTGCAGCAGATTGATCACCTGGGCCTGCACGGACACGTCGAGGGCGGAGACGGGCTCGTCGCAGACGATGACCTCCGGGCGCAGCGCCAGCGCCCGGGCGATCCCGATGCGCTGGCGCTGCCCGCCGGAGAACTGGTGGGGATACCGGTTGGCGTAGTCGGCCCGCAGGCCCACCCGCTCCAGCAGCTCCCGGACCTGGGCCCCGCGGTCCTTCCGGGCCACGGCGCCGGGGTGCACGTCCCAGGCCTCGGCCACGATGTCGCCCACCGTCATGCGCGGGTTCAGCGAGGAGTACGGGTCCTGGAAGATGATCTGCACGTTGCGGCGGTAGTCCCGCAGCTCCCGGGCGGACATCGCGGTGATGTCCCGGCCCTTGTACAGGATCTGCCCGGCCGTCGGCCGCTCCAGGCCCATGACCAGCTTGGCCACCGTCGACTTCCCGGAGCCGGACTCGCCGACCAGCCCCAGGGTCTCCCCCGGGTGCAGGGTCATGCTCACGCCGTCGACGGCGCGCACCTGCCCCACGGTCTTGCGGCGCACGATCCCCCGGGTGAGCGGGAAGTGCTTGGTGAGCCCGCGTAGCTCCAGCAGCGGGGCGTCCGTCGTCGTGGTCCGTGGTTCACGCATGCTCGAGCTCCTCGCTGTAGTGGCACGCCGCCGTGCGGCCGGGGACGACCTCGCGCAGGACCGGGACGTCCGCCGCGCAGTCCTTGCCGGGCGCCGCCGCCCGCCCGAACCGGGCCAGGGGGCAGCGCGGGTGGAAGGCGCAGCCGCTGGGCACGGCGGAGAGGTCGGGCGGGGTCCCGGTCACCGGGTGCAGCCGGTCGCCGTGGGACTCGAGGCTGGGCATCGACGCCATCAGCCCCTGGGTGTACGGGTGCAGCGGCTCGGCCAGGACCTCGTCCACCGTGCCGTTCTCCACGATGCTGCCGGCGTACATCACGGCCACCCGGTCGGCGACCTCGTTGACCACGCCGAGGTCGTGGGTGATGAGGATCATCCCCATCCCGGTCTCGCGCTGCAGCTCGCCGAGCAGGTCCATGATCTGGGCCTGCACGGTCACGTCGAGCGCCGTGGTCGGCTCGTCCGCGATCAGGATCTCCGGGTCCAGCGCGATCGCCATGGCGATCATGACCCGCTGGCGCATGCCCCCGGAGAACTGGTGCGGATAGGCGTCCACGCGCTCGCGGGCCGCGGGGATGCCCACGCGCTCCATGAGCTCGATGGCCTTCTCGCGGGCCTCGCCGCGGGAGGCCCTGCGGTGGGCGCGGAACAGCTCGCCGATCTGGTGCCCCACCGTGAAGACGGGGTTGAGGGCGGACAGCGCGTCCTGGAAGACCATGGCGATCCCCGGGCCGCGGACCGCGCGCTGCTCCCTGCGGCCCATCGCCAGGAGGTCGTCGCCGCGGAAGCGGATCTCCCCGCTGGTGATGCGGGCGGGCGGGACGTCGAGGATGCCCATCACGGCCTGGGCGCTGACGCTCTTGCCCGAGCCGGACTCGCCCACGACGGCGAGGGTCTCCCCGGCGCGCACGGAGTAGCTGATGCCGTTGACGGCGTGGACGGTGCGGCGGCGGGAGCGGAACTCCACCGCGAGGTCGTCGACCTCGAGGACGGGCGGCTCCGCGGGTGCGGAGGCCGCCGGGGTCGGGGCGGATGCGGGGTGGGAGGGTGTCATCGGCGCAGTTTCGGGTCGAGGGCGTCGCGCAGCGCATCCCCCATGAGGATGAACGCGAGCACGGTCAGGGACAGGAAGAGCGACGGGAACAGGATCAGGTGCGGGGCGTCCCGGAGCCTGTTCTGCGCCGCGTTGATCTGCAGGCCCCAGGAGATCTCGGGCAGCTGCAGGCCGACGCCCAGGAAGGTCAGCGTCGCCTCGGAGGCGATGATCGTTCCCACGGCGATCGTGGAGTACACGAGCACGGGCGCCATCGCGTTGGGCAGGATGTGCTTGGTGATGATCCGGCCGGTGCCCGCGCCCAGCGCCCGCGCCGCCTGGACGTAGTCGGCCTCCTTGACGCCGATCACATTGGAGCGGACGAGGCGCATCGCCGTCATCCAGCCGAACGCGATGAGGGCGAGGGAGACCTCCAGGACTCCGCGCTCGGGCAGCACGGACAGCAGGATGATGGCGCCCAGGATGAGCGGCAGCCCGTAGAAGATGTCCGTGACCCGGGCCAGCACCGAGTCGATCCAGCCGCCGTAGTAGCCGGCCAGCGCCCCGACCACCACACCGATCACCAGGGTGCCGAGCACGGCCAGGAAGCCGATGGACAGCGAGACCCGGGCGCCGTGGACTACGTTGGCGTAGTAGTCGCAGCCCTGCACGTCGTAGCCGAAGGGCGCGCCGGCCTGCGGCGCGGCCCCGGAGCGGGTGAGGCTGCACGCCCGCGGGTCCACGGAGGTGAAGAGCTGCGGGGCGAGCGCCATCAGCGCGAAGACGAGGAACAGCAGCGCCCCCACGATGAAGAACGGGTTGCGGCGCAGCTGCCGCCAGGCGTCGCGCCACAGGCCGGCCTGCTCGATGTCGCCGCCGGCGGCCGCGGAGGCGATCTCCTCGGCGCGGTCGTCGACGCGGTCCGAGAAGGACTCGCGGTGCAGGCCCTCCTCGTGCGCGGGCTCCTCGAGAATTTCCGTGCGGGGCTCATTCATAGCGGATCCTCGGGTCGAGGGCGGCGTAGAGGACGTCGACGACCAGGTTGAAGAAGATGTAGAAGAACACGAACAGGGTTACGATCCCGACGACGACGGCGCCCTCCTGCCGCAGCACCGCGTCGTAGACCGCCCGGCCGAGACCGGGGATGTTGAACACCGACTCGGTGACGATGGCCCCGCCCAGCAGCGCGCCGAGGTCGGCGCCGATGAAGGTGACCACCGGGATGAGGCTGTTGCGCAGGGCGTGCTTGCCGACCACGGTGGTCTCGCTCAGACCCTTGGCCCGGGCGGTGCGCACGTAGTCGCTCTGCAGGTTCTCCGCGAGACTCGTGCGGGTCAGCCGCGCCACGTAGGCCAGGGACAGGGACGCCAGCACCAGCCCGGGCAGGATGTAGCTGTACCAGCCGTCCGCGAGGCCGGCGATCGGGAACCAGCCGAGCCGCACGCCGAAGACGTACTGGGCCAGGAAGCCGAGCACGAACACCGGGATGGACACGACGACCGTGGTCGAGACGAGCACCAGGTTGTCGAAGAACGAGCCGCGGCGCAGGCCCGCCAGGACGCCGGCGAGGATGCCGATGAGGATCTCGAAGCCGACGGCCACGAGGGCCAGCCGGATCGTCACGGGCAGCCGGTCGAGGATGGTGGTCAGGACGGGCCGGCCCGAGAAGTCGGTGCCGAAGTCCCCCTGCACCAGGCCGGCCAGGTATTTCGCGTACTGGATCAGCAGCGGGTCGTCGAGGTTGTACTCGGCGCGCAGCTGCGCCTGCACCGCTGCCGAGAGCGGGCGGTCCCCGCCCAGCGCTCGGATGGGATCTCCCGGCAGCGCGTAGACCATGGCGAAGATGAGCAGGGATGCGCCCAGCAGCACCGGGATGGTCAGCAGCAGACGACGGAGGACGTACCGCCCCATGGGTCTCCTTGGTTGTGTGCGGAGGGGTGCGCGGAGGGTGCCGCGCGGATGGTGCGCGAGGGTGTCGCGCGAACGGAACGGGCCCGGGACGGGTCACTCGGAGCCGACGACGACGTCCTCGACCTCGACGCGCTGGAACGAGTTCACGAAGACGTCGCTGACGTTCTCCGAGTGCGCGTACTGGGTGACACGGTGGAACAGCGGCGTGGCGGGCATGTCCTGCACCAGCAGGTCCTCCGCCTCCTGGTAGGCCTTGATCGCGGCCTCGGGGGAGTCGGCCGAGTTGCCCTCGCGCAGCTTGGCGTCGAACTCCTCGTTGTTGTAGAACGTGACGTTCGAGCCGGCCGGAGGACGGGCCGCGGACGCGTAGGTCGGTCCGAAGAAGTTCTCCATGACCGGGTAGTCCATGATCCAGCCGGAGCGGAACGGCCCCGTCATGCCCTGCTCGTCCTGCAGCGGCAGGTACTCGGCGAACTGCAGGTCGCCGCGCAGCCGGTACTCGACGCCCAGGTTCTCGCGCAGCTGGTTGCCGATCGCCTGCATCCACTCCTCGTGGCCGGCGCCGGCGTTGAACCACAGGTCCACGGGCCGGGAGGTGTCGAAGTTCGCCTCGTCGAGGATCCGCTTGGCCTCCTCGACGTCGAGCTCGCACGCGTCGCAGGCGTCGTCGCGGTGGCCGTCCACCACGGGGGAGACGAACGACGTCGCCGGGATGCGGGTCCCCTGGAAGATCGCGTCGGTGATCGACTGCCGGTCGATGGCCATCGAGAAGGCGCGGCGGACCTCCGGGTCGGCGAAGCGCTCGTCGTAGGTCGGGAAGCCCAGCGAGGTGATGTCGCCGGCGGGCTGGGTCTTGTAGCGGTCGCCGAACTGGCCCTCGGCGGAGGCGATGGCGTCCGGCGGGAGCTCGTCGACCACGTCGAGCGAGCCGGCCTGCAGGTCGTTGTAGGCGGTGTTGATCTCGGTGTAGACCCGGAACTCCACGCCCGCGGCCTTCGCCGGCTCGTCGCCGCCGAACTCGTCGTAGCGGGTCAGGGTGATGCCCTGGCCCTCCTGGAACGCCTCGTCCGCCTTGAAGGGGCCGTTGCCGATCGGCTGCTCGCCGAAGCCCTCGGGGTCCTCGAAGAACGCCTCCGGCATCGGGAAGAACGCGGTGTAGCCGACCGTGGTGGGCCACTGCGCGTAGGGCTCGCTCAGGGTGACCTCGAAGGTGCGGTCGTCGATCACGCGCAGGCCGGACATCTCGGTGGCGGCGGGCTTCTCGCCCTCCTCCGCCTGCAGGTCCTCGTACCCCTCGACGGTCGAGAAGAAGTAGGAGTTGCCCTGGGCGTTCTCGCTGTTGGCCACGTAGTTCCAGGCGTCCACGTAGCTCTGCGCGGTGACCGGGGACCCGTCGTGGAAGGTCCAGCCGTCCTTGAGGTTGACCGTCCAGGTCGTCTGGTCCTCGGACTCGATGGACTCGGCGACCCCGGTGTAGACGGGCTCGTTGGTCTCCCGGTCGTACTCGACCAGTCCCGTCCACAGCGCGTCGACGACCTGGCCGCCCTCGGTCTCCCCGGTGTTGCCGGGGAGCAGCGGGTTCTCGGGTTCGCCGATGTACACGCTGAAGGTGCCGCCGCCCTGTTCGGCGGCGGCGTCGCCGGACCCGCCGTCTCCCCCACCGCACGCAGTGAGCAGCAACGATCCGGTCAGCGCCACTGATGCGCCCGCGATCCGCTTGGTTCTCATCGTTTCCTCCATGGGTCGATACGGGCCCGCCGGGAGTGCTGGGTTCGCACTCCGGGGAGACGGGGCCGTGCCAGGGCGAGCACGGAGCTCGCTCGTCGGGGAGCACAGGCTCCCGGGTGCGACGTGACGGAGGTCACCGTCCGTCGTGCCCATGAAGAAATGTAGGACGTCCGGCGGGCCGATCAGTGCGGACACGCCCGGTGAAACAGGAACCGGCGGTATCGGTTACTCACCTGTAACGAAAGAGCGACCACCCGGCCGGCGGCGCCGGCCGGGTGGTCGCTCCCGCGGCGTCAGCCGGCGGCCGGCAGGGCGACCGGCGGCGTGGCGGTCGCCGTCGTGGCCGGCGGCATCGTGGTCGGCGGTGCCGCGGCGGGCGACGTGGCGGCCGGCGAGGGCGCCGCGTCCGCGGCGGCCAGCACGGCGGCCAGCTCGTGGGCCTCCAGCGCCGACGCCTCGGCCAGGACCGCAACCGGGACGCCGGCCCGGGAGGCCGCGCGGATCTGGGCGTGCAGCGCGCTCGTCGCCTGGTCCAGGGCCCATCGCGCCGTCTCCAGGGTGCCGTCGACGGGGGCGACGTCGAACCCGACACCGATCTCGTCGTCGGAGCCCGCCGCCTCGTCCAGCGCCCGGTCCATCGCCCACTCGGCGACCTCCACCTCTCCGGCGGCCGTGAAGACGCGCTGGACGACCTCCTCGGGGCAGCGGGGAGGCTCCCCGGCGGCGGCGGCCTCCGGGGAGAGCGGGAGGAGGGGGGCGGGGTCGAGCTCCGTCGACCGGGCCGCCGACTGCGGGGAGACTGTCCTGCTCATCATCGAACCTTCCTCGAGTCCTGCTGCTGCCACCCCGGCCGGGGAACGGGCGGCCCCGCCGCACGTTCCATGCGATTTGGATGAACCTAGAGGGTCTAGCTATCAGCACGGTGGTTGTTACGATCGGAGGGCGGACGGGGCGATCAGCACCCCGGGCTCCGGGACCCACCGGCCGTGCGGCCGGGAGGCTGGGTCCATTCCACCATCCGTGCGCCCCGTTCTTCCAGGAGGTGCGGTGAACAATATGCCAACACCCACCACGCCGTCGGGCTACTGGTACGACGACGAGGGCGCCTCCCGCGCGGCCGTGGAGGTGCTGGAGGCCCTGCGCGCGTACCGCGCCGCCGAGACCGCGATGCGCCGGCGGACCCGCGACGAGATGGGCATGGGCGAGACCGACCTGCTCGCCCTCCGCCACCTCCTGGAGGCCGCCCGCGCCGGCCGGACCGTGAGCCCCCGGGACCTGTCCGCCCGGCTGGGCATCTCCTCGGCCTCGACCACCACGCTGCTGGACCGGCTGACGAGGAGCGGGCACGTCCGCCGGGAACCGCACCCCACCGACCGGCGGGCCCTGGTCGTCACGGCCACCGAGAGCGCCGACCGCGAGGTGCGCGCCACCCTCGCCGCCGTGCACGAGCGCATGCTGTCCGCCGCCCGGAGCCTCACCCCCGAGCAGGCCGCGGTCGTCGTGGGCTTCCTGCACCGCATGCGGGACGCCGTGGGCGGCGGCGGGCCGGAATGACCGCCCCGGCCCCGGAAAGTCCCCTGTGACCTGGGACAGGACTGTCCCCACTCAGGTGGACAGGGCGGTCCGCGGCTCCTAGGGTACGAAGGGGCCCGAGGGGGATTCGGGACCACCCGCGGACCGGGCCTCCCATCCCGGTCCGCCGTCCGCCGGACCCGTCCCGCACCCCGAGGACGGCCGGAGGACCGCGCACGACCCACCGGATCCCCGCGAGCACGCCCTCCCCCGCGCCGTCGCCCCCC
>NZ_JBSJYX010000027.1:0-58241 GCF_053711175.1 Kocuria sp. KH4 | reverse complement strand
CCCGTGTCCTCCCCCGCCTCCGGCCGCCGCACCAGGGCGGCCGGGCTGTTGCTGTTCGTGCTGCTGCTGGTCTGCGCCGTGCTCGCCGCCGGCGCCCTCGTGGTCGTCGAGCTGCGGGCCGGGCGCCCCTCCGCCGGGGAGCCCCGCTGCGTGGTCGCCGCCACGGACCCGGACGGGCAGCGCCGGCGGCACACCCTGTCCTCCGAGCAGGCGGCCAACGCGGCCCTGATCACCGCCGAGTCCGTCCGGCGCGGCATCGACCCGTACGCGGCGGTCGTGGCCCTGGCCACGGCCGTGCAGGAGTCCCAGCTCGTCAACATCGACTACGGGGACCGCGACTCCGTGGGCCTGTTCCAGCAGCGCCCGTCCCAGGGCTGGGGCACGGTCGAGCAGATCATGGACCCGGCCTACGCCACCGGCGTCTTCTACGACCGCCTCGCCGAGGTGGACTACGCCCGGCTGTCCGTCACCGAGGCCGCCCAGGCGGTCCAGCGCTCCGCGCACCCGGACGCCTACGCCCCGCACGAGCCCCTGGCCCGGGCCTTCGCCGCCAGCCTGACCGGGGGCACCGAGGCCTCCCTGAACTGCGTGCTCGCCGACCCCGAGCGGCCCGGGGACGCGGCGGCGGCCGCCGACGCCCTGGGCGCGGCCTTCGGCGCCGCGGCCCCCGCGGCGCGCGCGGAGGCCGGCCGGGTGGTCGTGCCCGCCCCGGCCGGACCCACCGGCTGGGCGGTGGCGCACTGGGCGGTCGCCTCCGCCGAGCGGCTGGGCGTCGCCGAGGTCTCCTACGACGGGCGCAGCTGGGTCCGGGCCGACCAGCGGACCACCCGCTTCGCCCCCGCCCCCGGCTGGGTGGACGCCGCCGAGGCCCACCCGGACGGCCCGCCGCCGGCGGGGGACGTCGTGCTGGTCCTCGCGAGCCGCTGAGGGGCCGCCCGCGCCCGGGCGGATACGCTGGGCGCATGAGAATTCTCGTCACCGGGGGAACCGGCTACATCGGCTCGCACACCGTCCTCGCCCTGCTGGAGGCCGGCCACGACGTCGTCGTGATGGACAACCTGGCCAACTCCTCGCGCACCTCCCTGGAGCGGGTCGAGGAGCTCGCCGGGCGCCCGGCGTCCGCGTTCGCCGAGGTCGACCTGCTGGACCCGGCCGGGCTCGACGCCCTGTTCGCGCAGCACCGGCCGGAGGCGGTGATCCACTTCGCCGGGCTCAAGGCCGTGGGCGAGTCGGCCGAGCAGCCGCTGCGGTACTACCGCACCAACGTGACCGGCACGCTGAACCTGCTGGAGGCCATGGAGGCCCACGGCTGCCGCTCCATCGTGTTCTCCTCCTCCGCCACGGTCTACGGCGCCCCGGAGGAGATGCCGCTGACCGAGAAGCAGCCCATGGACGCGCAGAACCCCTACGGCCGCACCAAGGAGCACATCGAGGACATGCTCGTGGACCTCGCCGCCTCGGACCCGTCGTGGGGCGTGGCCCTGCTGCGCTACTTCAACCCCGTGGGCGCCCACGAGTCCGGCCGGATCGGGGAGGACCCCACGGGGGTGCCGAACAACCTGCTGCCGTTCATCGCCCAGGTGGCCGTGGGCCGGCGGGAGCGGCTGCGCGTGTTCGGCGACGACTACCCCACCGCCGACGGCACCGGGGTGCGCGACTACATCCACGTCGTCGACCTCGCGGAGGGCCACCTCCGGGCCCTCGACCACCTCGCCCGGCACGGCGGGGTGCACACGTGGAACCTGGGCACGGGCACGGGCTACTCGGTGCTCGAGGTGCACGCCGCGTTCGAGCGGGCCTCCGGGCGCAGCATCCCCTACGAGATCGCAGCGCGGCGCCCCGGGGACGCGGCCGTCTCCTACGCCGACCCCTCCACCGCCCTGGCCGAGCTGGGCTGGTCCGCCGAGCGGGACATCGACACGATGTGCCGCGACCACTGGAACTGGCAGCGGAGCAACCCGGAGGGCTACGCCGGGTCCTGAGGCCCCGGGCTCACCAGCCCGGCGGCCGCACCACGTTCGGCGGCGCGTCGGCGAACAGCGCCGCCACCCGGCGCTCGTCGTGGCCGGCGATGCCCGTGCCCACCCGGGTCAGCCAGAACGTCAGCTCCGGGTGGGCGCGGGCGAAGTCCACGAACACGGCCGCCTCCCGCTCCAGGGCGGGGAACCCGCTCATGCTGTCGATCGCGTAGGAGCGCCCCTGCAGACCGTGGCCCTGCCCCGGCACCGCGCCGAAGCGCTCCACCGCGGTGCGCGCCGCGCCGGCCCCGTGCGCGCCGCTGGCGTTGGAGCCGAAGACGAAGACCTCGCCGGGGCCCAGCTCGGTGATCCGCTCGGGGGTGTGCCGCTGCTCGCTCATGGCCCGCACCCTACCGGGGCGCCCGGCGGGCGCCAAGGGCAGGGCCCGCGTCCCCTTCGGGGGACGCGGGCCCTGGTCCGCCGGTGCGGCTCAGCCCTGCGGGTAGTGCCGCTCGGCCTCGCCCACGTAGAGCTGGCGCGGGCGCCCGATCTTGGTCTCCGGGTCCTCGATCATCTCGCGCCACTGCGCGATCCACCCCGGCAGCCGGCCGATGGCGAACAGGACCGTGAACATCTTCTCCGGGAAGCCCATCGCCTTGTAGATCAGCCCCGTGTAGAAGTCGACGTTCGGGTAGAGCTTGCGCTCCACGAAGTAGTCGTCGGCGAGGGCCTTCTCCTCAAGCCGCATCGCGATGTCGAGCTGCTCGTCGTTGCCGCCCAGCTTCTCGAGGAGGTCGTGGGCGTAGTCCTTGACGATGCGCGCGCGCGGGTCGTAGTTCTTGTACACGCGGTGGCCGAAGCCCATGAGCCGGGCCCCGGACTCCTTGTTCTTGACCTTCTCCATGAACTCCTCGGGCTTCACGCCCTCCTGCTGGATCCGGTTCAGCATGGCCAGCACGGCCTCGTTCGCGCCGCCGTGCAGCGGGCCGTAGAGGGCGTTGATCCCGGCGGAGACCGAGGCGAACATGTTGGCGTGGGAGGAGCCCACCAGCCGCACCGTGGAGGTGGAGCAGTTCTGCTCGTGGTCCGCGTGCAGCATCAGGAGCACGTCGAGGGCCTTGGCCATCGTCGGGTCGATCTCGTAGTCCTCGGCGGGGACCCCGAAGCACATCCGGAGGAAGTTCTCCGTGTAGGTGAGGTCGTTCTTCGGGTAGAGCATCGGCTCGCCCTTGGACTTCTTGAACGCGTACGCGGCCAGGGTCGGGACCTTGGCGAGCAGCCGGATCGTGGAGATCTCCACGTGCTCCTGGTCGAACGGGTCGAGGGAGTCCGCGTAGAACGTGGACAGCGCCGAGACCGCCGAGGAGAGCACGGGCATGGGGTGCGCGTTGCGGGGGAACCCGTTGAAGAAGCTCTTGAGGTCCTCGTGGACCATGGTGTGCCGGCGCACCCGGGTGTCGAAGTCCTCGAGCTGGGCCGGGGTGGGCAGCTCGCCGTAGATCAGCAGGTACGCGGTCTCGATGAACGACGAGTGCTGCGCGAGCTCCTCGATCGGGTAGCCGCGGTAGCGCAGGATGCCGTTGTTGCCGTCGATGTAGGTCACGGCCGAGCGCGCGTTCGCGGTGTTCATGAAGCCGGGGTCGAAGGCGACGTTGCCCGTCTCCTTGAGCAGGTTCGTGATCGCGTACCCGCGGTTGCCCACGGTCGCGTCCTGGACGGGCAGCTCGAGCCGGCCGCCGTTGCCGTAGTCGAGCTGGGCGGTCTCGGTCTTCTGTGCAGACTCGGTCATGTTCTTCGTCCTCCGCGAGTGGATTTCGGTGTCCGGTGTCCGGGGCGGCCCTGCCGGGCGGCACCGGTGGCGCAGCACGGGCGTGTCTCGGGACACAGCGATCGTCACGGTCCAACCTACCTGCTCCGTCGGCGGGCGGACCAATCCCGGCGCCGCGCGGCGGCGCCTCAGCCGCGGGAGAGCCGCTGCACGGCGGCGTCGATCCGCTCGTCCGTGGCGGTGAGCGCGAGCCGCACGTAGCCCTCCCCCGCCGTCCCGTAGAACACGCCCGGGCCCACCACGACGCCCCGCTCGGCGAGACGCCGGACCGTGGCCCAGGTGTCCTCCCCGGCCGTGCACCACAGGTAGAGCCCCGCCTCGGAGTGCTCCACGCGCAGCCCGAACGCCTCCACGGCGGGCACCAGGCGCTCGCGCCGGGCGCGGTAGAGCGCCTTCTGCGCCTGCACGTGGGCGTCGTCGCCGAGGGCGACCCGCATGGCCTCCTGGACGGGGGCCGGGACGATCATCCCGGCGTGCTTGCGCGAGTTCACCAGGTTGGCCATCAGTCCGGCGTCGCCGGCGAGGAACGCGGCGCGGTAGCCGGCCACGTTGGACTGCTTCGACAGGGAGTACGCCGAGAGCAGCAGGGAGGTGTCCCCGCCGCTGACCCGCGGGTCCAGCACCGAGGGGACGGGCGCCCCGTCCTGCTGGACGTCCCACCGGCCCCAGCCGAGCTCGGCGTAGCACTCGTCGGAGACGACCACCGCCCCGAGCTCCCGGGCCTGGTCGACGACGCGGCGCAGCGACTCGACGTCGCGCACGATGCCGGTGGGGTTGGCGGGCGAGTTCAGCCAGACCAGGCGCACCCGGGAGCGGACCCCGTCCTCGAGCTCGTCGAGGTCGTCGGCGGGAACCGCCTCGGCGCCGGCCAGCCGCGCCCCGATGTCGTAGGTGGGGTAGGCCACCGTGGGGCGCACGAGCACGTCCCCCGGGCGCAGGCCGAGCAGCAGCGGGAGCCAGGCGACGAGCTCCTTGGAGCCGACCGTCGGCATGACCGCGGCCGGGTCCAGGCCGGGCACGCCGCGGCGCCGGGCGTACCAGGCCACGACGGCCTCCCGCAGGGCGGGCGTGCCGTGGGTGGTCGGGTAGCCGTGGGCGTCCGCGGCGGCGGCCAGCGCGTCCTGGACCACCAGCGGGGTGGGGTCCACGGGCGTGCCGATCGACAGGTCCACGACCCCGTCCGGGTGCTCCGCGGCGACGGCGCGGTACGGCGCCATCGTGTCCCACGGGTAGTCCGGGAGCGCGAGGCCGAAGGACCGTGCCGTCTCGGTCACTGGGCGCCCTGGTTCTGCGGGGGCAGGGCCGCGATCATCGGGTGGTCCGTGTGGGTGTTGCCGAGCTTGGCGGCCCCGCCCGGGGAGCCGAGGTCGTCGAAGAACTCGACGTTGGCCTTGTAGTAGTCGGCCCACTCCTCGGGGGTGTCGTCCTCGTAGTAGATGGCCTCGACGGGGCAGACCGGCTCGCACGCGCCGCAGTCCACGCACTCGTCGGGGTGGATGTAGAGCGAGCGCTCCCCCTCGTAGATGCAGTCGACGGGGCACTCCTCGACGCAGGCCTTGTCCTTGACGTCGACACAGGGCTGGGCGATGACGTAGGTCACGGCGTTTCACACCTTTCTGCTGGATTTCTCCGACCAGTCTAGCCACCGTGTCCTGGCTACGATGACAGCCATGGTTCCCCCGACATCCGGCTCAACGTCCTCCCCCGTTCCGTCATCCGCGGCCGCGGACTTGCTCGCGGGCCTGCCGCCCGGTACACGGGTGAGCGTGCGCTACGCCCTGCCCGCCGACGACGCCTCCGGGCTGCCGCTCACCGACGCCCTGGGCGAGCTGGTGGACCCGGCCGCCGCGGGGGGTACTGGGACGGTGACGGTGCGTACCCGGCGCGGGGACGTGCTGATCCCCGCCGCCATGGTGCGGGCCGCCCGGGTGGTGCCACCGGCCCCGCCGCGGCGGCGTCCGCGCGGCGGCTGACCGGCCGGCGGGAGCGCGGGCGGCCGGGCGCTCAGGCGGGGCGGGCCGCCCGCCGCCGGGCCCGCACCCAGCGGCCCGTGACGAGCACGGAGACGATCGTCACGGCGAACACCACCACGAACCAGGCCAGGCCCAGGACGCCGACCACCGTGCGCGGGTCCGTCACCACGATCACCGACCCGTCCCCGCCGTAGGCGAAGAACCAGGACACGAGGTAGCCGATCAGCCCGGGCACGGCGGCGGCCCACACGCGGCGGGTGGCGGTGCCGACCCACAGGGACACGCTCAGCAGCAGAGCGGCGGCGAAGAGCAGCCCCCACGGGAGCCACCACCCCGCCGGCGCGTACCAGACCGCCCCGTGCAGCACCGTGGCCACGCTCGCGCCGGCGAGACCGGCGGCCACGGAGGTCACCAGGGTGGTGGGCAGCGAGGCCGGGGCGGCGTCGGCCCGCGTCCGCCCCGCGGCGGCGCCCGGGTCCCCGCTGAGCAGGCGGAAGGTCTCCAGGGCGCTGAAGGGCTGCCACACCCCGTTGGACAGGGCGAAGCGGCCGCCGTCCTCGGCGAGCACCAGCTGGGTGGCGTGGGCGGCCATCGCCGCCCGCTTGCGCCCGGCGGAGCCGTGCACCGCGGCCTGCGGGCGGGGGTCCTCCGCCCGGGCCTCCCCCTCGACGGCCCACACGAGGGGGGTGCGCCACGGCTCGGCGGTCCCGCCCGAGGCGTCCGTGCCCGGACCGGCGGCCAGCTCCGCCCCGCGCACCGCGACGGCGGCCGTGCGGACGTGGTCGGGGTGGCCGTAGCCCCCGTCGTCGTCGTAGGTGACGAGCACGTGGGGGCGGACGGCGCGCACGGCCGCGGCGACGTGGGCCGCGGCCTCCTCGGGGGACGCCGCGGTGAGGCTGTGCGGGGAGGAGTCCCCGGCCGGGGCCGCCCGGCCGTCGGGGCCCCAGGACATCCCGGAGTCGTGGTAGTGGCCCGTGCCGCCGGCGAAGCCCGCGGTCGGGTCCAGGGCGGGGGGCTCCCCCGCGAAGAAGCGGTCGGCCACCCCCAGCGCGGCGGCCGCGCCGTCGAGCTCCCCGACGCGGTAGCGGCCCAGGGCGGTGCCGTCGTCGGTGCAGCCGGGACGGCCGACCTCGAGCCCGCGCAGGGGCCCGGGGATCACCTCGCCGCGCTCCCCCCGGGTCATGGTGAGCAGCACGACCTGCGCGCCCAGCTCCGCGTACCGGCCCATGGTGGCGCCCGTGGCGATGGACTCGTCGTCGGGGTGGGCGTGCACGAACAGCAGCCGGGCGTCCTCCGGGCGCAGCCCGGCGGGCAGCAGACCCGGCAGGGCGTCCTCGCGCACGAGGACGCCCTGCTCGGGGTAGTACGGGACGGGCTGGGTCACGGGACGGCCTGCCGCGCTCGCCTGCTGGGCCGGTCGCTCAGGCGCGGGCGCGGGCGCGGTTGGCCTTGAGGCGCTCGTTGGCGTCCAGGACCACCTTGCGGATCCGGATCGCGTCCGGGGTGACCTCCACGCACTCGTCCTCGCGGGCGAACTCGAGGGACTCCTCGAGGGTCAGCTTGCGCGGGGGCGTGAGGTTCTCGAAGGTGTCCGAGGAGGCCGCACGCATGTTGGTGAGCTTCTTCTCCTTCGTGATGTTCACGTCCATGTCGTCGGCGCGGGCGTTCTCGCCCACGATCATGCCCTCGTACACCTCGGAGGTCGGCTCCACGAAGAAGGAGCCGCGCTCCTGCAGGTTGATCATCGCGAACGGGGTGACCACCCCGGCGCGGTCGGCGATCATCGACCCGTTGGTGCGGTACTCGATGTCACCGGCCCACGGCTCGTAGCCGTCGGCGTAGGAGGACGCGATGCCGGCGCCCCGGGTCTCGGTGAGGAACTTCGTGCGGAAGCCGATGAGCCCGCGGGAGGGGACCTTGAACTCCATGCGCACCCAGCCGGTGCCGTGGTTCGCCATGGCCTCCATGCGGCCCTTGCGGGCGGCCATCAGCTGCGTCACGGCGCCGAGGAACTCGTCCGGCACGTCGATGGTCATGTGCTCGTAGGGCTCGTGCACCTTGCCGTCGACGGTCTTGGTGACCACCTGCGGCTTGCCCGCGGTCAGCTCGAAGCCCTCGCGGCGCATCTGCTCCACGAGGATGGCCAGGGCCAGCTCACCGCGGCCCTGGACCTCCCAGGCGTCGGGGCGCTGGGTGGGGAGCACCTTGAGCGAGACGTTGCCGACCAGCTCCTTGTCGAGGCGGTCCTTGACCTGGCGGGCGGTGACCTTGGCGCCCTTGACCCGCCCGGCCAGCGGGGAGGTGTTGATGCCGATGGTCATGGAGATCGCGGGGTCGTCCACCGTGATCAGGGGCAGGGGCTGCGGGTTCTCCGGGTCGGTGAGGGTCTCGCCGATGGTGATGTCCTCGATCCCGGCCACGGCCACGATCTCACCGGGGCCGGCGGACTCGGCCGGGACCCGCTCCAGGCCCTTGGTGGCCAGCAGCTCGGAGATCCGCACGTTCTTCAGCTCGCCGTCCGCCCGCGCCCAGGCCACGGTCTGGCCCTTCTTCAGGGTGCCGTTGAAGATCCGCAGGAGCGCGAGACGGCCCAGGAACGGGGAGGCGTCCAGGTTGGTCACGTGCGCCTGCAGGACGCCCTCGGGGTCGTAGGAGGGGGCCGGGACGTGCTCGATGATCGTCTGGAACAGCGGCTCGAGGTCCTCGTTGTCCGGCAGGGACCCGTTGGCGGGCTGCTCGAGGGAGGCCCGGCCGTCGCGGCCGGCGGCGTAGACCACGGGCACGTTCAGGACGGCGTCGAGGTCAAGGTCCGGCTCGTCCTCGGAGATGTCGGAGGCCAGGCCCAGGAGCAGGTCCATGGACTCGCCCACGACCTCGTCGATCCGGGCGTCGGGGCGGTCCACCTTGTTGACCACGAGGATCACGGGCAGCTTCGCCTCGAGCGCCTTGCGCAGCACGAAGCGGGTCTGGGGCAGCGGGCCCTCGGAGGCGTCCACGAGGAGCACGACGCCGTCGACCATGGACAGGCCGCGCTCGACCTCGCCGCCGAAGTCGGCGTGGCCGGGGGTGTCGATGACGTTGATGGTGATGGTCTCGCCGTGGGCGGAGGGACCGTCGTAGAACACGGTGGTGTTCTTGGCGAGGATCGTGATGCCCTTCTCGCGCTCCAGGTCACCGGAGTCCATCACGCGCTCCTCGACCTCACCGTGGGCCGAAAACGCGTGCGTCTGCTGGAGCATCGCGTCCACGATGGTGGTCTTGCCGTGGTCGACGTGGGCCACGATGGCCACGTTGCGGAGGTCGGCGCGCTGGGCGGTGGTGGAGGTTACAGACATACGCGTGGGTCTCTCTTCGGGTGGAGATGCGGGGGGAGGTGCAGCCCTCCCGATGGGTGCGGCCGGGGCGCCGCCGCGCGCCCGGAGAGGCCCGGACGGGGGCACCCGCACAGCGGGCCACCGAACAGTCTACCTTGCGGGACCGCCCGGGCGGCACCCCGGCGGGCTGTGACCCCGCCGACCCCACCGCGCCGCCTCCCCCGCCGCGCCGGCCCGGCGGCCGGGGTCCCGGGGGCGGCGGCCGAGGGGTCAGCCGGTGCGCGGCGGGGCGGGGCTCACCAGGTGGGCAGCGCCGGCAGGGGCGTCTCCGCCGTGACGCGCCCGGCCTGCCCGCGCGCCAGCCACGCCAGCAGGCCGGCGCGGTCGGAGCGCACGCGCGCGGCGCCGTCCCCGATCACCCACTCGTCGCCCTCCTCGGTGAGCAGGGTCGTCCCGGGGGCGTCCTTGGCGCGCATGGTGCGCACCGCCGCCTCGAGGGCGTCGAGCAGGGACTCCGGCTCGGCGCGCTCCAGGGTCCAGGCCGTGTCGAGGTCGTGGTGGTGGACGACGATCTCCGCGTTGCGCAGCGCCACGACGGCGAGGGCGGGGATCCGCTTGCCGTGCATGTGCACCTCGTCTACGGCCAGGTCCCCGCCCAGCCGCCGGCACTGCTCGGCGAAGTAGGTCGCGTTCTCGCGGGTCCGGCGCAGCAGCTCCTCGCGCGGCAGGGCGGCGAACTCGTCGATCTCCTGGTTGCGGGCCTCGGGCGAGGCGTAGGGGCGCTGCTCCCGGCCCGTGACCGCCCAGTCGACCAGCCGGACCAGGGCCCGCCCGTTGGAGGCGAGGTGGGCGACGACGTGGGCGCGGCTCCAGTCGCCGCACAGCGAGGGCGCGGCCAGCTCCTCCGCGGTGAGGGACTCGGCCGTGGCGAGGAACCGGTCGGTCTCGCGCCCGAGGCGGGACAGGTCGGCGTGCAGGCGCGTGGGATCGCTCATGGGCCCACCCTATCCAGCGCCGTGCGGGCCCGGCCAGCACCGGGGATCCGCGGCCCGGCCGTGGCCGGCGGCGGCGGGACGTGCTCGGCGGCAGGGCCGGGACGCGTCACAGGACCGGCAGCCGCGCGAACGCCCGCTCGGCGGCGCGGCGGCGGGTGGCCGAGAGCTCCTCGAAGGGCTCCAGCACCAGCCCCGGCGCGCTCGCCCGGCGGCTGCGCGCCCAGGTGCCCACCACGCGTCCGCCGGCCACCACCGTGGGCTTGAAGACCCCGTTGGCGCCGGGGACGATGCGCGCGGCGTGCCGACCCTCCAGCACGTGGGAGCGGTCCCCGTAGCCCAGGACGTACTCGTCGAACGGCGGCAGCAGGTGCACCCCGGCGGCCCGGCGGTCCGCCCGCAGCCCGGCCTCGAGGACCTCGGGGGCGCACCACAGCTCCCGGCCGCCGGTATCGCGCACCGCCACGACGTCGTCGAGCGCCGCCACCGCCGCGCGCACCGTGGCCCGCGGCAGCGCCGCCCAGCGGGCGGCGTCGGCGACCGTGGCCGGGCCGTGGCTGCGCAGGTAGCGGCGCACCCAGCGCACCACGACGGGCGGCACCCCGGGGGCGGCGGGGGCGGGGTCGGGCTCCTCCCCCGTTCCCGGGACCCAGTCCGCGACGGGCACCACGAGCTGGTCGCGGGTGCCCCCGGCCAGCGGCCCCATGCACAGGGTCGCGTCCAGGTGCAGGGCCAGCATGAGGTGGTAGGCCCGGCCCGGGGCGCCCAGCAGCCCGGCCTCCTCCCACGCGGCGTGCAGCCGCTCCCGGGGCTGGGGCCCGTGGCGCAGGGCCGCCAGGGCGGTCTCCCGGGCGGCGTCCAGGCGCTCGTCGACGCCGAGCTCCCGCCGCCGGGCCGCCGTCGCGGAGGCGGTGCGGGGCCCGAGCACGACCAGCCACGCCCGCAGCTCCTCGGCGGGCACGAGGTGCAGGGTGCCGCGCATGGGCCACGTGCGCACGATCCGGCCCTCGGCGAGGGCCTCGCGCACCCCGGCGGCCCCGCCGCCCCGGCGCAGCCCGACCGACACGAGGGCGCCGGGCAGGTCCTGGGCCTGGACGGCCCCGAGGGCGCGCACGACGTCCTCGGGGGCCGCGTCGGCGGGGCGCACGAGCCCGTGCGCGACCAGCCGGGCGAGGCCGATCTCCCGGTCGCCGAGGACGGGCGGGGACGTCATGCCAGGGCCCGGCCGCGCTGCTCGGGCAGGACGAACGCCGCCGCCGCGGCCACGAGGAACGCGGCCCCGAAGACCGCGAACACCACGACCAGGTCGTAGCGCTCCCCGCCCAGGCCCAGCAGGACCGGCACCGACAGCGGGGCGAGGACGGAGGCGACCCGGCCGAACGCGGCGGCGGCGCCGGTGCCCGTCGCGCGCAGCGCGGTGGGGTACAGCTCGGGGCCGATGGCGTACAGCGCGCCCCACGCGCCCAGGTTGAAGAAGGACAGGGCCATGCCGGAGCCGATCACCTGCCAGGGGAGCACGACGGCGCCGACCGAGACGACGCCGAACAGCACCGCGCTCACCGCGGAGCCCCCGAGGAAGACCGCCAGGGTGAGCCGCCGGCCCCAGACCTCGATCAGCCAGGCGGCCGCGGCGTAGCCGGGCAGCTGGGCGAGCGTGATGACCAGGACGTAGCCGAAGGACGTGGTCAGCGTGAACCCCTGCTGGAGCAGCAGCGTGGGCAGCCAGGTGAACGCCCCGTAGTAGGCGAAGTTGACGCAGAACCACACGGTCCACAGCGCGCCGGTGCGCCGCCGCAGCCCGGCCGACCAGAGACCCGCCGACCCGGCCGCCGGTGCGGCCGCGGCCTCGGCGGCCCGGGCCTGCTCCTCCGGCTCCGCCCGGGAGCGGCCCAGGGCCCGGGCGCGCTCGAACGCGCGCACGGCCGCCTCGGCCTCCTCCGTGCGGCCCCGGCTCTCCAGGAAGCGCACGGACTCGGGCAGCGCTCGGCGCACGACCACCGCGTAGGCGGCCGGCACCAGGCCGACGACCAGCGCCCAGCGCCATCCGTCCGGGGAGGTCGGCACCACGAAGTAGCCGACGAGGGCGGCCAGGATCCAGCCGACGGCCCAGAAGGACTCGAGGACGACCACCAGGCGGCCGCGGATCCGGCGGGGCGAGTACTCGGAGACGAGGGTGGAGGCCACGGGCAGCTCCGCGCCGAGCCCCAGACCGACCACGAAGCGCAGCACGACGAGCGCAACCAAGGAGCCCGCGAGGGCGGACGCGCCGGTGGCCAGGCCGTAGACGAGCAGGGTCAGCGCGAACACCTGGCGGCGGCCGAGCCGGTCGGCGAGCAGCCCGCCCAGACCGGCCCCCACCGCCATCCCGACGAAGCCGATCGAGGCGAGCAGGGACAGCTCCCCCGAGCTCAGGGCCCACTGCTGGGCCAGGGCGGCCATCACGAACGACACGAGGCCGACGTCCATGGCGTCCAGGGCCCAGCCGACGCCGGAGCCGACGAGCAGCTTCCGGTGCTCGGTGGTGTAGGGCAGCCGGTCCAGCCGCTGCGACCGCGTCAGCGCGGACGTGCTGCCGGCGGGCCGCGGGCTCTCGTGCATGCTCCGGTCCTTCCCCTGTGCGCGGTGCGGCGACCGAGGCGGTGCTGGGCCGCCGCGGTGCTGCGACCACTGTAGGCGGTCGGCGGCCCGGGCGGCGCCGGCCGGGCGGACGGCCCTCCGGCCCCGCCGGGCGGGGGCCGCGCCCCTAGACTGGGAGGGTCACCACCCACCGGCCCGGCGAGGGAGCCTCCTGTGACAACGGTCGCCGTGTACCTGGTCGTCGCCTTCGGCGCGGGCGCCCTCGCCGTCCTGCTCCGGCTGCCGCCCCTGGTGGGGTTCCTGGCCGCGGGCTTCGTGCTCAACGGCCTGGGCGTGGAGCGGCTGGAGGCCGTGGAGGAGCTCGCCGACCTCGGCGTGACGCTCATGCTGTTCGGCATCGGGCTCAAGCTGGACGCCCGGTTCTTGCTGCGCAAGGAGGTCTGGGGCACCGCCGGGATCCACATCGTGCTGAGCACGGCGCTGGGCGCCGGCTTCCTGGGGCTGTTCATGCTGGCCGGCCTCGCCCTGCCCGACGCGGACCTGCCCACGCTCGCCCTGGTGGGCTTCGCGCTGTCCTTCTCCAGCACCGTGCTGGTGTTCAAGGTGCTGGAGGAGCGCAGCGAGACCACGTCCCTCTACGGGCGCGTGGCGATCGGCATCCTGGTCATGCAGGACATCGCGGCGGTCGTGTTCATCACCGCCACGAACGAGCACCCGCCGAGCCCCTGGGCCTTCGGGCTGGTGCTACTGGTCCCCGCCGCCTGGGTGCTCCGCCGGGTCTGGGACCGGATCGGGCACGGGGAGATGCAGGCGCTGTTCGGGGTGGTCGTGGCCCTGGTGCCCGGCTACGCCGCCTTCTCGGCGGTCGGGATCAAGGGGGACCTGGGGGCGCTGCTGGTGGGCATGCTCCTGGCCTCGCACGCGAACGCGGGCGAGCTCTCCCGGACCCTGTTCACCCTCAAGGACCTGCTGCTGGTGGCGTTCTTCGTCTCGATCGGGTTCAACGGCATGCCGGACTCCACGACGGTGCTCCTGGGACTGCTGCTGCTGGTGCTCGTGCCGGTGCAGGCGATGCTGTTCGTGCTGCTGCTGTGGCTGTTCGGGCTGCGCCGGAGGACGTCGCTGCGCGGCGGGCTGGCCCTGGCCAACCACTCCGAGTTCGCCCTGATCGTGGGGGCCATCGGGGTGTCGGCCGGGATGCTCACGGAGCGCTGGCTCGTGGTCCTCTCGGTGGCGGTCGCGGCGAGCTTCGTGGTCTCCGCGCTGGTCAACCGGCGCGGCTCCCCCCTGATCGGCACCCTGGCCCGGCGGCTCCCGGAGCACCCGGAGCACCGGCTGCACCCGGAGGACCGGCCCATCGACATCGGTCACGCCGACGTGCTGGTGCTGGGCATGGGACGGGTGGGGCAGGCCGCGTACCAGGAGTTCTCCGGGGAGCACGGGTTCACCGTGGTGGGCATCGAGAACGCCACGGACCGGGTCGAGCGGCTGTGCGCCCTGGGCTTCGACGTCCAGGAGGCCGACGCGACCGACCAGGAGTTCTGGGAGCGGGTGATCGCGACCGGCCACGTGCGGATCGCGGTGCTGGCCATGCCCTTCCACGGCTCCAACCTCGTGGCGCTGCGCCAGCTCACGGAGTCCGGGTTCACGGGGGCCGTGGCCGCCGTGGCGCAGTACGACGACGAGGTGCAGGAGCTGCGCGGGCACGGGGTGCGCACCGTCTTCAACCTCTACAGCGGCGCCGGGATCGCCCTGGCCGCGGAGACCGTCGAGGCCCTCGGCCGCCGGGCCGACTGACGGCCGCAGGTGCGGCCGGCCGGGCGGTCCGGCGGGACACAAATGTTCCCGATCGCAACACGTTGTCTTCGACTCCCGAACCCAATGTGTCCCAGGTCACTCGTGTGGTACTTTCATCGCGTTCGCACAAATGTTCCTCGGCGGTAACCCCAGGGTTTCCCGGGCTGCGAGTGCGGAAGTCGAAACCATCGCATGGCCGGCGCGCCCGCCGGCCGACCGGGAAATCGGAGACAGCCCATGTCCACATCCCCCTCCACCCGACGCATCACCCTGGCGCTCGCCGCCACGGCCGCGGCCGTGACGCTCACCGCCTGCGGCGGCGACAGCGGCTCTGAGGACGCGACCGCGGCCGGCGGCGACGTCGACTGCTCCGCCTTCGAGCAGTACGGCGACCTCAGCGGCAAGAGCGTGAGCGTCTACACCTCGATCGTGGCGCCCGAGGACCAGTCCCACATCGACTCCTACGCCCCGTTCGAGGAGTGCACCGGCGCGGACATCGTCTACGAGGGCTCCCGCGAGTTCGAGGCGCAGCTGCTCGTGCGCCTGCAGTCCGGCAGCGCGCCCGACGTCGCGTTCGTCCCGCAGCCGGGCCTGATCCGGACCATCGCCGAGGACCACCCGGACGTCATCCAGCCGGTCGGCGAGGACGCCACGGCCAACGTCGACGAGTACTACGACCCCTCCTGGAAGGAGTACGGCACCGTCGACGGCACCTTCTACGGCACCCCCCTCGGGGCGAACGCCAAGTCCTTCGTCTGGTACTCGCCCGCCATGTTCGAGGAGGCCGGCTACGAGGTGCCCCGGACCTGGGACGAGCTCATGGAGCTCTCGGACACGATCGCCGGGACCGGCGCCAAGCCGTGGTGCGCGGGCATCGAGTCCGGCGACGCCACCGGCTGGCCGGCCACCGACTGGCTCGAGGACACCATGCTGCGCACCGCCGGGCCCGAGGTCTACGACCAGTGGGTCAACCACGAGATCCCCTTCGACGACCCGCAGGTCGTCGAGGCCCTCGACGCGGCCGGGGCGATCCTCACGGACGACAGGATGGTCAACGGCGGCCTGGGCGACGTGCGCTCCATCGCCACCACGGCCTTCGGCGACGCCGGCCTGCCGATCCTCGACGGGTCCTGCTGGATGCACCGCCAGGCGTCGTTCTACCAGGCCAACTGGCCCGAGGGCACCAACGTGGCCGAGGACGGCGACGTCTTCGCGTTCTACCTGCCCGGCGAGTCCGAGGACGAGAAGCCGATCCTGGGCGGCGGCGAGTTCACCGTCGCCTTCGCCGACCGGCCCGAGGTCCAGGCCTTCCAGGCCTACCTGACCAGCCCGGAGTGGTCCAACGCCAAGGCCCAGGCCACCGAGTTCGGCTGGATCTCCGCCAACTCCGGTCTGGACCCGGAGAACCTGAAGTCCCCGATCGACAAGCTGGCCTACGAGCAGCTGACCGACGAGAACGCGGTGTTCCGCTTCGACGGCTCGGACCTCATGCCCGCGGCGGTCGGCGCCGGGTCCTTCTGGAACGGCATGACCGACTGGATCTCCCTCGGCGAGGACAGCGAGACCGTCCTGGCCGACATCGAGAAGAGCTGGCCGTCCGAGTGACCGCCGGCCGTCCGTGACGCACCGGCGGGCGGGCCGGGTCCCCGCGACCCGGCCCGCCCGCCCCGTACCGACGGACGGACCCGCGGCGCCGACCACGGCCCCCGGAACCGAGCCCTGAGGAGCTCTTCGTGGACTTCCTGCTGAACGCCGACACGACGGCGGAGAAACTGCTCGTCATGTGCGTGGCGATCCTGCTGTTCGTCGGGGTCACGGCCGCCGTGCTGTGGCTCGTCGACCGGCCCACCCTGCCCCGCTGGGTGCCCCTGGTGGGCTTCCTCGGCCCCGCCGTGGCCCTGCTGGTGTTCGGGCTGCTGTACCCGGCCGCCCGCACCGTGCTCGGCTCCTTCCAGGCCCGGGACCGGCAGACCTGGGTGGGCCTGGACAACTACCGCACCATCCTGACCGAGGGCGGCTTCCAGGCCGTCCTGCTCAACACCGCCCTGTGGGTGCTGCTCGTGCCCACCGTGGCCACGGCCGTGGGGCTGGTGTACGCGGTGCTCGTGGACCGCACCC
Source organism: Kocuria sp. KH4 (assembly GCF_053711175.1). Taxonomy (NCBI): domain Bacteria; kingdom Bacillati; phylum Actinomycetota; class Actinomycetes; order Micrococcales; family Micrococcaceae; genus Kocuria; species Kocuria sp. KH4. The sequence continues at coordinate 41,684 of NZ_JBSJYX010000027.1, read as the reverse complement.
GCTTCGAGAAGCTCGCCAAGACGCTGATCTTCCTGCCCATGGCGATCTCGCTGGTGGGCGCGTCGATCATCTGGAAGTTCGTCTACGAGTTCAAGCCGGACCAGCCCGGCGTCCGCCAGACGGGTCTGCTCAACCAGCTGCTGGTGTGGCTGGGCGTGCCGCCGCAGCAGTTCCTACTGGACCCGCCCGTCAACACCTTCTTCCTGATCGCCGTGATGATCTGGATCCAGACCGGCTTCGCGATGACCGTGCTCTCGGCGGCCATCAAGGCCATCCCGGACGACATCATGGAGGCCGCGCGGCTGGACGGCGCCGGGGCCTGGCGCATGTTCGTCTCCGTCACCGTGCCCTCGATCCGCCCGGCGATCGTCGTGGTCGTCACCACGATCGCGATGGGCACCCTGAAGGTCTTCGACATCGTCCGCACCATGACCGGCGGCAACTTCGGCACCTCGATCGTGGCCAACGAGTTCTACACGCAGAGCTTCCCGCTCGGGCAGCCGGGCATCGGCGCGGCGCTGGCCGTGGCGCTGTTCGTGCTGGTCGTCCCGATCGTGCTCTACAACGTCCGGCAGATGAGACTCTCCCAGGAGCAGCGATGACCACCGCCGCCAACATCCCGCCCGCCTCGCCCGAGGACCTCGTCGAGGACGGCCGCCCGGAGCGCCGCGGCCCCGCCGGCACCACCGTGGTCACGGGGCGGCGCCGCGGCCTCGGGGAGCGGGCCGCCCGGGCGCGGAGGAGGCTCAGCTCGCCGTGGGCCTCCCTCGCCGCGGTCGTCATCGCGGTGCTGTGGACGACCCCCACGCTGGGGCTGCTGATCACCTCCTTCCGCCCGGAGCTGGACATCCGCCGCTCCGGCTGGTGGACGTTCTTCGCGGACCCGTCCGTGACCCTGGCCAACTACGAGGAGGTCATCACCGGGTCCGCGACCTCGAGCTTCGCCGCGTTCTTCGTCAACTCCGTGGTGATCACGGTGCCCGCGGTGGTCATCCCGATCACGCTGGCCCTGCTGGCGGCCTACGCGTTCGCGTGGATCGACTTCCGCGGCCGGTCCTGGCTGTTCGTGGCCGTGTTCGCCCTGCAGATCGTGCCGATCCAGATCACGCTGATCCCGCTGCTGACCCAGTACAACCGGTGGGGGCTGTCCGGGTCCTTCTGGGCGGTGTGGCTCTCGCACACGATCTTCGCCCTGCCGCTGGCGATCTTCCTGCTGCACAACTTCATGATGGACATCCCCCGCACCCTCATCGAGGCCGCCCGGATGGACGGCGCCGGGCACGTGACCATCTTCTTCCGGGTGCTGCTGCCGCTGCTGGTCCCGGCGATCGCGTCCTTCGCGATCTTCCAGTTCCTGTGGGTGTGGAACGACCTGCTCGTGGGCCTGACCTTCGGTTCCAACCTCAACGTGGCGCCCCTGACGGTGCGCCTCGGGGAGCTGGCCGGCACGCGCGGCTCGGAGTGGCACCTGCTCTCCGCCGGGGCCTTCGTGTCCATGGTCGTGCCGATGGTCGTGTTCCTGGCCCTGCAGCGCTACTTCGTCCGCGGGCTGCTGGCCGGTGGCGTGAAGGGCTGAGCGCCCGCCGGCCCCGGCGCGCGGAGGAGCCCCCGGAACCGCCGGTCCGGGGGCTCCTCCGTGCGCCCGGACCCGGGCGGGGCGGGGCTGGGCTCAGCCGCCCTTCTGCACGGCCTTGCACAGCTGGACCAGTCCGCTGATCGCGCGGTGCGGGGCGCCGGTGGGCCGGAGCGCCTCCTCCCGGGCGGCGACGGTGAACCGCACGAGCGCCCACGCGCGCAGCCGTTCGGCGTCGGCGCCGGCCGCGAGGGACAGGGCCTCGATCCGGTCCTCGAGCGCCGCAGCCAGGGCCCCGCCGTGGCCGGCGGCGCCGGTCCGGGGCCACAGGGCGGGGACCAGGGCGAACTCCACGGTGCCGAGCACCGGGTCCGCCCCGGTGGCCAGCCACGGGGCGCGCCGGGCGGCGCACACGGCCCCCGGGTGCAGGTCCTGGTGCACGAGGGCGGTGTCCAGCTCGTCGCGCAGCAGCCGGTCCAGGGCCGCGACCGCCTGCCGCCGGAAGCGCCGCGGGAACCGGGCGTCCAGCTCCGCGGCACCGGCCAGCTCCTCCCGCCAGGCCCGGGCCGCGGCGGACAGGGCCGGGAACGGGGGCCGGGGCGGGCGGGCCAGGGTGCGGGTCAGCTCGCCCAGCACCCGGCAGGCCTCCAGGTCCGGCAGCTCCCGCAGGTCGCGCTCGCCGGTGCGCTCGAGCAGCAGCGCCCGGTCCGCGGGCTCCGCCCGGAGCAGCCGCACGGCGCCGCGCCCGCCCCACAGCCGCAGCGCCAGGTGCTCGTGCTCGGCCCGGGCGCCCGCCGGGCCCAGCCGCAGCAGCGCCGGCTCCCCCGCGCGGGTGCGCACGGGCAGCGCCAGGGCGCCGTCGTCGTCGCGGGACCGCCCGTCCGGGACCAGCTGCCAGGCGGCCAGGTAGCGCTCCGCGAGCCCGGCCCGGAGCCGGGCCGCGCCGTCGTCGGTCATGGGTCCGTTCTCCTCGCGAGTCACCGGACCATCTTCGCCCACGCCGCCGCCCGCCCCTCCCCCGTTCGCTAGACTGCGAGCGCCCATCCCCCGGACGGAACGGAGCCCACCCGCCCGTGCACGAGCTGCTGTTCGCCTTCGGGCTGACCCTCTTCGCGGGGCTGGCCACCGGGGCGGGGGCCTTCCTGGCCCTGGTCACCCGGCGCACCGACGCCAAGTTCCTCGCGGTCAGCCTCGGCTTCTCCGCCGGGGTGATGATCTACGTGTCCCTGGTGGAGATCTTCGTCAAGGCGCGGGTGGCCCTCGTGGCGGAGCTCGGGGAGCGCGCCGGGGCGTGGGCCACGGCGGGCGGGTTCTTCGGGGGGATCGCGCTGATCGCCGTGATCGACCGGCTCGTGCCCAGCCGCGTCAACCCGCACGAGTACCCGCACGACGACGGCGCCCGGCAGCGCCGGCTCATGCGCATGGGCACCCTGACGGCGGTGGCGATCGCGATCCACAACTTCCCGGAGGGCTTCGCGACCTTCGTCGCGGCGATGCAGGAGCCGTCCGTGGCGATCCCGGTGGTCGTCGCCATCGCCCTGCACAACATCCCGGAGGGCATCTCGGTAGCCGTGCCCATCCACTCCGCCACGGGCGACCGGCGCAAGGCGTTCCGCTACTCGTTCCTCTCCGGCCTGGCCGAGCCCCTAGGCGGGGTCCTCGGCTACCTGATCCTGCTCCCGTTCATGGGCGACGCCGTCTTCGGCGTGGTGTTCGCCGCCGTGGCGGGGATCATGGTCTTCATCTCCCTGGACAAGCTGCTGCCCACGGCCCAGGAGTACGGCGAGCACCACCTGTCGGTCTACGGTCTCGTGGCCGGGATGGCGGTCATGGCCGTGAGCCTGCTCCTGTTCGTCTGAGCCCGCCCGGCGCCGGCAGGTTCGAGGACCGACGTGCTCGGGACCGGCGTGCTCAGGGCCGGGGCCGCCGGGCGGGGTCGTCGTCGCTCGGGAGACCGGAATCCGGCAGCACCCCGGCGGCGCGCCCCGCCTCGGCGAAGGCCGCGGCCAGGCCCGCCCGGGAGGCGTGGGCGTTGAGCCCGCTGGGGCTGGGCAGCACCCACAGCTGCGCCCCGGCCAGCTCCCGCTCCTGGCGCCCCAGCACGGCGCGGGGCTCCGCGAACGCGTGCCGGTAGGCGGTGACCCCGGCGACCGCGACGACGGCGGGGCGCCGCTCGGCGACGAGCCCGGCCAGCCGCTCCCGCCCGGCCACGAACTCGGCGGGGTCCAGCTCGTCCGCCCGGGCGGTGGCCCGGCGCACGAGGTTGGTGATGCCGAGGCCACGGCCCACGACGTGCTCGCGGTCGGCCTCGCTCATCCCGGCGGAGCAGTCCACGAGGTGGCCGGTGAGGCCGGCGTCGTACAGGGCCGGCCAGAACCGGTTGCCCGGGCGGGCGAAGTGCGCCTGGGTGGCCGCTGCCCACAGGCTGGGGTTGATGCCGCAGACCAGCAGCCGCAGCCCGGGGCCGAGCAGGTCCGGCAGGGTCGTGTCCCGCGCGGCCTCCAGGTCCGCCCGGCTCGGCCGGGTTCCCCGCGGTGTCCGTGCTGGTGCCATCCCGCCATGCTAGGCCGTCCCGCTACCGTGGGGACCATGCCGCCACCGGACGAGATCACCGTGCCCACCGAGACCGGCCCCGGACGCCTCCTGGTGTCCGCGGCGTCGTGGCCTGCCGGCGCCCCCTGGTCCGTGCTGTGGCTCGGACACGGCGCGGGCGGCGGGGCGGACTCCCCCGACCTCGCCGCGCTCGCCGCCGAGCTGCCCCGGCACGGCGTCACCGTGGTGCGGCACGAGCAGCCCTGGGTGGTGGCCGGCAAGCGGATCGCGCCCCGCCCGGCCGCCCTGGACGCCGCCTGGCTGGCCGCCGCCGCGACGGTCGCCGAGCTCGCCGGCGCCGCGCCCCTCGTCGTCGGCGGCCGCAGCGCCGGAGCCCGCGTCGCCTGCCGCACGGCCGGGGCCGTGGGCGCCGCGGCCGTCGTGGGCCTGGCCTTCCCGCTCCACCCGCCGAAGCGGCCGGAGCGGTCCCGGGTCGAGGAGCTGCTGACGCCGCGGGTGCCGGTGCTGGTGGCGCAGGGCACGCGGGACGCGTTCGGCTCCGCGGCCGAGCTGCGGGCCGCCGTGCACGGGGCGCCGGCGGTCGAGGTGCTCACGGTCGAGGGCGCCGACCACGGCCTCAGGACGGCCCGGTCGGCGGCCCTCGGGCAGGAGGCGACGCTCGAGCGGGTGGCCGCCGAGGTGCTGCGCTTCCTGCGCGCGGCCGCCGCGCCGGACTGAGCCGGGCCGGGGGTTCAGCAGCGCCCCGCCGCGGGCTACGGTGGGACCACGAGCGACTCCGCGAGCGTCCGCACCAGCAGGGAGAGAACCGTCATGGCACGCACCCCCGATTCCCCCGACGCACCGCGTCCCGGCCTGCCTCCGGAGGACCGGCGGCCGGGCGAGCCGACGACGCCGGCTCCGCCCCCGGTGCGCACCGACCCCGCCCTCGACGAGCACCAGAAGCGGGGCGTCTCGGGTGCCATGTGGACGGCCCTGCTGCTCGGTCTGCTCATCCTGGTCCTGCTGCTGGTCTTCATCCTGCAGAACAACGTCCCGACGCAGTTCCGCTTCCTGGGCTGGGAGTTCGGCCTGCCCCTCGGCATCGCGATGCTCTTCGCGGCCGTGGCCGGGGCCCTGGTCATGGGTCTCGTCGGCTCCGTCCGGCTTTTCCGGCTGAGCCACCGGGTGCGCAAGCTGGAGAAGGAGCGCGCGGACATCAAGCGCGCCCTGCGCTGAGCCCCGGCCCGTCGGACGGGGCGCCGCGCCGGACGCGCCACGGCGCCCGGTCCGGCCCGGCGGGCGCAGGAGCGCGTAGCCTGACAGCACCCCGACGAAGGACGGACACCATGACCTGCCCCGCTCCCCCCGACGACGCGGCCGGCGCCCCCGACCCGGCCGCCCCCGCGACCGTGGTCGACCTCGCGGCCGGCGCCGCCCACATCACCCCCGTGGTGGTGGACGGCGAGGCCCGCTACGCCGTGGACCTGCCCGACCGGCTCCTGGACGAGGACGACGTGACGAGTCTGGCGGTGGCCCTGCAGGTGGCCCAGGCCGGGCCCGCCGTGCTGGTGGACGTCGAGGAGTACCGGGAGCTGGAGCAGGACCTCCCGGACGCCGGCGACCCCCGGCCCTAGCGCGCCGGAGGGCGTCCCCGCCCACGTCCGGAGCCGGGCACCCCGCCGGCGCACCGCCTGCGGCACGTGCACCGGCACGCGGTGCACTACGCGCCGCTCGACGCGGATCCCGGCGCCGCATGCAGACGGTCGCGACCCGGTGGGAATTCGTGCACCGGGGCCGCGTCGCGGCCCCGGCCTCGAGCGCCACGGGCGCGCCCCGCCGTCGGCGCCGCGCGCCCGAACGGGCACCGCTGGTCCGGAAAACGCACTGGTGGGAGCGGATGCTGGCGGGGCGCGCCGCCGGGCCCCGACCATGGAGGGGCGGCCGGGGCCGGCCGCAGCACCGTCGCGCACGGTCGTGACCACGGGTTCGGGGGCGGAGCCGGGGCGCGGGGACGAGCCAGGGGGAGGCAACGATGGACGACGTCGGACAGGCGGGAGCACGCCCGGACGCCGCGGATCCGGGGACCCGGTGGGTCGCGGAGGCCACGGTCCGCACGGACGGCCGGGTCAACGCCGGCACGGTCGAGGCGCTCGCGCGGGCCGGAGCGGTGGCCCGGTGCGCGGCCCGCTGCAGCGGGGCGCAGGGGCTCTCGGTGCGGATGGACGTCGTGGCGGAGAGCTGCGCCGGGGCCTACGGCGCGGCGCTGGCCCTGCTGGCCACCGTCATCCTGCCGCTGCTCGACGGCGCCGACCTGACCGACCTGCGGATCGTGCCGGGCGGCGAGCACCCCGGGGACCGGCACGGGCGGACGGAGCCGGCCGCCGCCTGAGCCTCAGCCGCCCCGGGAGACCCGGAGCCCCAGCCAGGCCGCGAGGTCCTCGAGCTGCTCGTCCACGGCCTCGGCCGTGGACGGGGAGAAGGGGACGTCCTCGTGCACCGCGGCGACGGCGAGCGTGCCGCTGCCGCGGTCGGCCGTGGCGTCGACCTTCCCGATCAGCCGGTCCCCGTGCAGGACGGGCAGCGCGAAGTAGCCCCACCGCCGTGCGGCGCGCGGCTTGTACATCTCCAGGGTGTACTCGAAGCCGAAGAGGTCCCGGATCCGGGTCCGGTCGTGCACCAGCCGGTCGAACGGCGACAGGAGCGCCGTGCGTCCCGCGAACGGCCGGCCCAGCGCCTCCGGGTCCACCCGCCACGTGCCCGGGACGCCCTCGACGACGGCCTCGACCCCGACCTCCCCGAGGGCCAGCGGCTCCGCGGGCGTGCCGGGCGCGCCGGCCCGCACGATGCCGAGGGAGCGCAGCCGCCGGGCGGTGCGCCCCCGGTGGGCCTCCTCCGGGGACAGCACCGGGGTGCCGGCGGGGTAGACGCGCTCCGCGAGGTCCCACAGCCGCTGCCGGCCCCGGCGCCCGGCCACGGCCACCTCACCGCGCAGCATGAGGAGCTCCAGCATCTGGGTGACGTTGCGGCTGTCGGTCCAGCCCGTGGACCGCCACGGCACCGCGCTGGTGTCCGGGATCTCGCGGGAGGGCAGCGGCCCCGCCCGGCCCAGCAGCTCCAGCACGTCGCGGCGAAACCGGTCGTTCGCGCGCAGCCACTCCCGCGGCGCCTCGCGGGTTGGCCAGGCCGCCATGGCCGGCAGGTGCAGCGCCAGGTCCTCCATCGGGCGCACCATGGCGTTGTGCTCGAAGAGCGTGCGGTCCCGCTCCAGGGCCTGCTGCAGCTGCGCCGGCCGGTAGCCGCGGCCCAGCCGGCTCCACAGGACGAGGTCGGCGCTGGGCGCCACGGCCGCGACCGGGTCGATCTGCAGGAGCGTGAGTCCGCGGACCACGGTGAGCAGGTCGTCCGGCCGCGGGGCGTCCAGCAGCTGCGCGCGCACGGCGATGCGCCGGGCCTCGGCGGGGTCGAGGCGGAGGACGGTCATGCCCCGAGGATAGCCAGGCCCCCGGACGCCCCGGCCCGGGACGGCACGAAGGCCCCGGACCGATGCGGTCCGGGGCCTTCCTGTGGTTGCGGGGGCAAGATTTGAACTTGCGACCTCTGGGTTATGAGCCCAGCGAGCTACCGAACTGCTCCACCCCGCGGCGACTCGTCGAGTGTACGCGCTTCCGGGCGGACATGCACATCGGGGACGCAGCGCCGCCGCCGCCGTCCGGACGGGAGGGACGGCGGCGGCCGCGTCGGGGGTGCGGCACAATCGGAGGGTGGACGATCTGCACGTGCCCGCGGGCCCCGGCGCGCCCCGCGGCCTCCGGGTGCCGGCGGGAGAGCTGCTCGAGCAGTTCTCCCACGCCTCCGGGCCCGGCGGCCAGGGCGTCAACACCGCGGACTCCCGGGTGCAGCTCTCCCTGGACCTGGCCACGACGACCGCGCTGAGCGACGCCCAGCGCGCCCTCGTCCTCGACCGGCTCGCCGGCCGGCTGTCCGGCACCGTGCTGACCGTCAGCGCCGCGGAGCACCGCTCGCAGCGGCGCAACCGGGCCGCGGCGAGGCAGCGCCTGGCCGGGATCCTCCGCGAGGCCCTGGTCCCGGCCCTCGTGCGGCGGCCGACCCGCCCCACGCCCGGCTCCCGGCGGCGGCGGCTCGAGGGCAAGCGCCGGCGCTCCGAGACCAAGCAGAACCGACGGCGCCCCGGCCCGGACTGAGCCGGGCGCCGTCGCGGACCGGCCCGTCGTCAGACGTTGAAGCGGAACTCCACCACGTCGCCGTCGCGCATGACGTAGTCCTTGCCCTCGATGCGCACCTTGCCGGCGGCCTTGGCCTCGGCCATGGACCCGGCGGCGTCGAGGTCCTCGAAGGAGACGATCTCGGCCTTGATGAAGCCGCGCTCGAAGTCGGTGTGGATCACCCCGGCGGCCTGGGGGGCGGTGGCGCCCACGGGGATCGTCCAGGCGCGGGACTCCTTCGGCCCGGCGGTGAGGTAGGTCTGCAGCCCGAGGGTGGAGAACCCGGTGCGGGCGAGCTTGTCGAGCCCGGCCTCGTCCTGCCCGGACATCTCCAGCATCTCCTTCGCCTCCTCCTCGTCGAGCTCCACGAGCTCGGCCTCGAGCTTGGCGTCGAGGAACACGGCGTCGGCGGGGGCCACGAGGTCGCGCAGCTGCTGCTGCTTCGCCGCGTCGCCGAGCACCCCGTCGTCGGCGTTGAAGACGTAGATGAACGGCTTGGCGGTGAGCAGGCTCAGGTCGCGCAGCTGGTCCAGCTCCAGCTTCTCTCCCTCGGCCGCCCCGAAGAGGGTGTCCCCGCGCTCGAGGACCGTCTGCGCCTGCTGCATCGCGGCGAGCTTGGCCGGGTCGGCCTTCTTGATCTTGACCTGCTTCTCCAGGCGCGGGATCGCGTTCTCGAGGGTCTGCAGGTCGGCGAGGATCAGCTCGGTGTTGATGGTCTCCATGTCGGAGGCGGGGTCGACCTCGCCGTCGACGTGGATGACGTCCGGGTCGTCGAAGGCGCGGACCACCTGGGCGATGGCGTGGGCCTCGCGGATGTTGGCGAGGAACTGGTTGCCCAGCCCCTCCCCCTCGGACGCGCCCTTGACGATGCCGGCGATGTCCACGAAGGACACGGTGGCGGGCAGGATCCGCTCGGAGCCGTGGATCTCCGCGAGCCGGTCCAGGCGGGGGTCCGGCAGGTTGACCACGCCGATGTTCGGCTCGATCGTGGCGAACGGGTAGTTCGCCGCCAGGACGGTGTTGCGGGTCAGCGCGTTGAACAGGGTGGACTTGCCGACGTTGGGCAGTCCGACGATTCCGATAGTAAGAGCCACGGGAGACCATCCTACCGGGGCGCCCCGCACGGTGCGCGCGGGGGCCGTCCGCCAGGAATCGCCCGGCGCCCGGTCCGTGCTCCGGCGCGGGGCATGGGCCAGAGTAGGGGCATGCACACCACCACCGGGACCGCGCCGACCGACGACGGCGCCGTGCCCGCGATCGAGGTCGTCGGCGCCCGCAAGCACTTCGGGCACGGGAGCCGCCGGGTGCAGGCCGTCGACGGCGTGGACCTGCGGATCGGGCGCGGCGAGGTCGTCGCGCTGCTGGGCCCCAATGGGGCCGGGAAGACCACGCTGCTGGACATGGTCCTCGGCTTCACCGATCCCGACGACGGCACCGTGCGCACCCTGGGCGCCGCGCCCCGCCGCAGCGTCCGGGCCGGGCGGATCGGCGCCGTCCTGCAGACGGGCGGGCTGCTGGACGACCTCTCCGTGCGCGAGACCGTCGCGATGGTCGCCACCCTGCACCGGCAGCACCTGCCCGTGGACGAGGCGCTGGCCCGGGCCGGCGCCGCGGACTTCGCGGGCCGGAAAGTCTCCAAGTGCTCCGGGGGCCAGCAGCAGCGCCTGCGCTTCGCCCTGGCCCTGCTGCCGGAGCCGGAGCTGCTGCTGCTCGACGAGCCGACGGCCGGGATGGACGTCAACGCCCGGCGGGAGTTCTGGACCGCGATGCACCAGGAGGCCGACCGCGGCCGGACGGTGGTCTTCGCCACCCACTACCTCGACGAGGCGGAGGAGTTCGCGGCGCGGACGGTGGTGATGAAGGGCGGGCGGATCGTCGCCGACGCCCCCACCGCGGAGGTCCAGTCCCTCGCCGGGACCCGGGTGGTCAGCTTCCGCTGGTCGGGGTCCGGACCCGTCGACGTGCCCGGCGCCACGCCGCTGCCGCCCGTGGGGGCGCGCCGGCGCCTGACCGGCCCGGACACGGACGCCATCGCCCGCCGGCTGCTGGCGGACCCCGCGGCGAGCGACCTCGAGATCAGCCACGCGGGCCTCGAGGAGGCCTTCCTGGGCCTCGTCGCCGACTGACCGCCCGCCCCGCACCCCGGCCCCGCCCGCCCTCCGGAAGGTCCCCGCCATGAGCCTCGCCTACGCCGCCCACGACCTGCGCCGCACCGTGCGGATGGTCCCCACCTCGTTCTTCGCCGTGGTCCTGCCCCCGGTGCTGTACCTCATGTTCACGGCGCTGCAGGACTTCGCGGACCTGCCCGTGGGGCACGGCAACGCCGGCGGGTACAACATGATCTCCATGGCGGTGTACGGGGCGGTCACCGCCACGACCTCGATCGCCGGCTCGGCCGCCGTGGAGCAGGCCCGCGGCTGGGGACGCCAGATCGGGCTGACGCCCGCGCCGCGGCACGGCTACGTGCTGGCCAAGGTGGCCGTGGCCCTGTCCGTGGCCGTGCTGCCGGTGCTCGCCGTGTACGCCGTGGGGGCCGTGACCGGCGCCGAGCTGGGCGGCTGGCGCTGGCCGGCCACGGGGGCGATCGTGGTGGCGGGCTCGTCCGTGTTCGCCCTGTACGGCCTGGCCGCCGGGCTGCTGTTCCGCTCCGAGTCCGCGGTCAGCGCCGCGTCGGGGCTGCTGGTGGTGCTCAGCTTCTTCGGCAACCTCTTCGTCCCGCTCACCGGGGTCATGCTCGACATCGCCCGGTTCACCCCGCTCTACGGCCTGGCCGGGCTCGCCCGGTATCCGCTGGTGGAGGGGGACGTCGTGGCCACGAGCGGGCCGCCCGTGGAGTCCGACCCCCTGTGGGCGCTGGCGCTCAACACGGGGGTCTGGGCGGTGGTCTTCGCCGTGGTCGTGCTGCTGGCCGTGCGCCGCACCACGATCCGCCGCTGACCGCCGGGCGGGCGGCGGCCCACGGCGGTCCTACCGTGCGGTGTCCGGGTGGCGTGCCACACTGCTGGGCATGACCGTCAGCCTCGCCGTCGCCCTCATCGTCCTCGCCCTGCTCGGGGGCGCCCTGCTCGGCGCCGCGGCCGCCCGGGCCCGCACCGCCCGGGAGGTCCGGACCGCGGAGGAGGAGCGGGCCGGGCTGCAGGCCGAGCTCGCCGCCGTGCAGGACCGGCTCGTGGACCTGGCCTCCGAGCGCGCCGCGGCCGTCGAGGCCCGGGCCCAGCTCGAGGACCGGCTGCGCGACGCCGACGCCCGCTCCGTGCAGGACAACAACGTGCTGCGGGCCCTGGCCCCGGTGGCCCACCAGCTGCGCTCGGTCGAGGAGCACGTGGCCGCGCTGGAGCGGGACCGCGCCGAGCAGTACGGCGGGATCACCCAGGCGCTGGCGCACACCCGGGAGGTCGGGGACCACCTGCGCACCGCCACCACCTCGCTGTCCTCCGCGCTGCGCTCGGGCTCCGCGCGCGGCACCTGGGGCGAGGTGCAGCTGCGCCGCGTGGTCGAGGCCGCGGGCATGACCGCCCACGTCGACTTCCGCGAGCAGGTCGCCTCCACCGGCACCACCGCCGACGGCGAGCGCAGCGCGATCCGCCCCGACATGGTCGTGCACCTGCCCGGCGGCCGGGACATCGTGCTGGACGCCAAGGCGCCCATGACCGCCTACCTGCGCGCCCAGGACGCCGGGGACGACGACGCCCGCCGCGCCCAGCTGGCCGCCCACGCCAAGGCCGTGCGCGGGCACGTGGACGCGCTGTCGGCGAAGAAGTACTGGGAGGCGCGGGACGCCTCCCCCGAGCTGGTGCTGTGCTTCCTGCCCGCCGAGTCGGCGCTGTCGGCGGCCCTGGACACGGACCCGACCCTGCTCGACCACGCGGCGGGCCGCAACGTGGCCCTCGTCTCCCCGGTCTCGCTGCTGGCCTCGCTCAAGGCCGTGGCGTTCACGTGGCGCCAGCACGGGCTCGCGGAGAACGCCAAGGAGCTCTTCGACCTCTCCCGCCAGCTCTACGAGCGGCTGGGCACGGTGGGCAAGCACCTCGACGACATGGGCCGGTCGCTGCAGAAGTCGGTCGAGACGTACAACCGGCTGGCCGGGTCCGTGGAGACCCGGGTCTTCCCCACGGCGCGGCGGATCAACGACCTCGACCCCACCCTCGCACCGGACGACCGGCTCAGCACGCGGCCCCTCGTGGTGGCCCCGCGCCCGCTCACCGCCCCGGAGTTCACCGAGGCGCAGTCCGCCGGGGCCCGTTCCACAGAGTCCCGGTCCGCCGAGGCGCTGCCCGGCCGGGCCGAGGTCGTTGCGTCCGAGGTCGCCGCGGCGGAGTTCCCCCGGGCGGAGCACGGCGGGGAGCGGGCGGCCGGCTGAGCCCCGGCGCCCGTCGCGCGGGGACGGGGCCCGGCGCGGGGACAGGGGTCAGCGCGTGGGGCGGGCCCCGCGGCCGCCGAGGCGGTGGGAGGTGTCCCCGGCCGCGGTGAGCCGGGCGCGCAGCTCCTTGGGCAGGGAGAACAGGACGTCCTCCTCGGCGGTGACGACCTGCTCCACCTCGCCGTAGCCGTACTCCGCCAGCAGCCGCAGCACGTCCTGCACGAGCACCTCGGGCACCGAGGCGCCGCTGGTCACCCCGACCGTGGCGACGCCCTCGAACCAGGCCTCGTCCACCTGGTGGGCGAAGTCCACGCGCTCGGCCCGGCGGGCGCCGTACTCCAGGGCGACCTCCTTGAGCCGCACGGAGTTCGAGGAGTTCGCGGAGCCCACCACGATCACGAGGTCGGCGTCCGGGGCGATCTTCTTGATCGCGGTCTGCCGGTTGGACGTCGCGTAGCAGATGTCGTCGCTCGGCGGGTCCTGCAGGGACGGGAAGCGCTCGCGCAGCCGCTGGACGGTCTCCAGGGTCTCGTCGACGCTGAGGGTGGTCTGGGACAGCCACACGACCTTCTCGGGGTCGCGGACCACCACCTGGTCGACCTCGTCGGGGCTGTTCACCACCTGGATGTGCTCGGGGGCCTCGCCGGAGGTGCCCTCCACCTCCTCGTGGCCGTCGTGGCCGATGAGCAGGATGTCGTAGTCGCTCCTCGCGAAGCGCACGGCCTCGCGGTGCACCTTGGTGACCAGCGGGCAGGTGGCGTCGATGGTGCGCAGCCGGCGGTCCTCGGCCGAGCGGACGACCGCCGGGGAGACCCCGTGCGCCGAGAAGATCAGCAGGGAGCCCTCGGGGACCTGGTCGGTCTCGTCGACGAACACGGCGCCCTGCTCCTCGAGGGTGCCGACCACGAACTTGTTGTGCACGATCTCCTTGCGCACGTACACCGGGGCGCCGTAGTGCTCGAGCGCCTTCTCCACGGCGATCACCGCGCGGTCCACCCCGGCGCAGTACCCGCGGGGGGACGCGAGCAGGACCTTCTTGGGGCCGTCGACGGGGGCGGCGGCGGCCACGTCCGCGGGCGAGCGCCGCTGACGGGGGACGGTGGGCATGGAGAGCGCAACGGGGGTCGGCATGGCCTCCATGCTACGCGGTGGGCCGGACACCGCGCCGTGATCCGCCCGACAGCGCGATCGCCCCCACGAGGCCCACCACGCCCGTGATCCCGGCGGCCCAGGCCGCCGTGGCCATCTGCTCGCCGAGGGAGCCGGTGAGCAGGACCAGCGTCCGGTCGGCGGCCAGCCGGACCACCGGGTCCGGGCCCAGCATGCTCGAGGCCCGCTGCACGCCCTCGCCCACGAGCAGCCACACCGCGCCGAGCCCGGCCAGCGAGCCCAGTCCCAGCACGGCCAGGGTGGCGAGGCGGTGCCGGGTCACCAGCAGCGCGAGCACCGCCAGCGCCGCGGCGGCCCAGGTCAGCGGTCCGGCCAGGTCCGTGAGCCGGGTCCCCGCCGCGATCAGGCGCCCGGTGTTCGAGCCCGGCACGGTGATGGTGCTCTCCCGCCCCGCGAGGCCGACGTCCACGCCCGCGGCCCGCTGCACGGCCGCGTCCACCTCCTGCAGGACCGGGCCGATGTCGAGCACGAGGTGCTGCGGCGGGGCGTCCGCCGCACCGTCGGCGGGGACGTTGGCCTCGTGGGTGCGGGCCAGCGCCTCCGTCCACGCGCGCTGGTAGGCGGGGTCGGCGGTGAGCCCGGCCGCGACGTCCGCGGCGCGGCGGACGGCGTTCTCCAGCATCCGGTCGAGGAAGCCGACGCCGGTGGCCCGCTCCCCCACGATCCGCTCGGCCGCGCGGTCCACCGCGGTGCGGGCGAGCTCCTCCTGGAACGGCTCGTCCTCCGCCAGGGTGCCCACCACCCGGGTGAAGCCGTCCTTCGACACGAGGGTGTCCCCGGCCCAGTGCAGCGGCACGAGCACCGCCACGAGCGCGGCGGCGGCCAGGCCCAGGACCGTGCCGAGGCCGGTGCGCAGGACGGTGGCGGAGCGTCGTCGGGGACGGTGTCCGGAGAGGGGGGGCGCGGAGGTCGTCACGGCACCACTGTACGGGCGGGACCCGCGCGCGGCTGTCCTCGCCGGGTGGTAAGCATGGGACATGACCTATCTCGAGCCGCAGGAGGACGTGCCGCCGGGCGGCGGACGCGAGCTGCCCGCGCGGGCGGACCGGACGACCCCGGAGAACCCCTGGCCGCTGCGGATGCTCTCGGAGAACCTGCACGCCTACATCGCCCGCTGCGCCCCCACGTGGGTCGAGGGCCAGATCATCGAGCTCAACAAGCGCGCGCGCGTCACCTACGTGACCCTGCGCGACGTCGAGGCGGAGATCTCCGTGCCCGTGACCCTCTTCGCCAACGAGACCGCGCACCTGGACCGCCCGCTCGAGAAGGGCATGCGGGTGGTCGCCCAGCTCAAGCCCGACTTCTGGGCCAAGACCGGCCGGCTGTCCATGCTCGGCCGCGGGATCCGGCCGGTCGGGCTCGGCGACCTCCTCGAGCGCCTGGAGCGGCTGCGCCGGGCCCTGGCCGAGGAGGGCCTGTTCGACGCCGGGCGCAAGAAGCCGCTGCCCCTGCTGCCCCGCCGGGTGGGACTGGTCACGGGGCGCAACTCGGACGCCGAGAAGGACGTGATCCGCAACGCCTCGCTGCGCTGGCCGGCGGTGCACTTCGAGGTCCGCGAGGTCGCCGTGCAGGGCTCCGGCGCGGTGCGGGCGGTGACCCAGGCCCTGCGCGAGCTCGACGCGATGGCCGAGGTGGACGTCATCGTGATCGCCCGCGGCGGCGGGTCCTTCGAGGACCTGCTGGCCTTCAGCGACGAGGCGCTGATCCGCGCCGTGGCCGCTGCGCGGACACCGGTGGTCAGCGCCATCGGGCACGAGAACGACCAGCCGCTGCTGGACTGGGTGGCCGACCTGCGGGCCTCCACCCCCACGGACGCCGGCAAGCGGATCGTCCCGGACGTCGTGGAGGAGCGGGCCGGGGTGGCGCGGGCCCGGGCGTCCCTGGACCGGGCCGTGCGCACCTTCCTGGACCGGGAGGCCGCGGGCCTGGCCGGGATGCGCTCCCGCCCGGCCCTCGCCCAGCCGGAGGACGTGATCCTGCTGCGGGAGGAGGACGTGGACCGGTGGCGCACCCGGGCGCTGTCCGCCGTGGACTCCCGGGCGCTGCGGGAGCGGGACGCCGTGCGCCACCTGCGCGCCCGCGTGCGCGCCCTGTCCCCGCAGGAGACGCTGCAGCGCGGCTACTCCGTGGTCCTGGACGCCTCCGGGGCGGTCGTCACCGACGCCGGGGCCGTGCGCGCCGGGGAGCTGCTGGGGGTGCGCCTGGCCGCCGGGGAGCTGGGCGTGCGGACCGAGACGGTCTCCGCCCGCCGCCCGGGCGAGCACCCCGGCGGCGCCTGAGCCCCGGCGCACACCCCGGCACGCGGCGGGAGCCGGAGAGTGGGAGAATGGGCGCAGCCGCGGGCCGGACGAGGTCCGCCCGCACCCCACGCACCGTTCCCGCCGCAGAGAGGCCCCACCATGGCGAGCACCGACCGTCCCGCAGCAGCGCCCGATCTGTCCGACATCGCGGACCTGGGCTACGAGCAGGCCCGCGAGGAGCTCGTGCAGGTGGTCTCCCGGCTCGAGGCCGGGGGGACCTCGCTCGAGGAGTCCCTGGCCCTGTGGGAGCGCGGGGAGGCCCTGGCCACGCGCTGCGAGCAGTGGCTGGACGGCGCCCGCGAGCGCCTCGACGCCGCCCGGGCCCGCCGCGCGGACGCCGAGGGCGACGACGACGCCCGCGGCTGACCGGTCCCCGCGCACCGGCGGGGCCGCGGCCCGGGCCGCTCAGAGCTCGGCGAGCCTGCGCCGCATCTCCGCGACGTCGTACTGGGGCTCCGGCCAGTCCAGGTGCAGTCCCGCCAGGGCGGAGATCAGCAGGTCCTGGACCACGGCGCGGGCGTACCACTTGCGGTCGGTGGGCACCACGTACCAGGGCGCGTGGTCGGCGTCGGTGGCGTCGATCGCCCGCTCGTACGCGGCCATGTAGGTCTCCCACCGGCTGCGGGCGGTGAGGTCCGAGGGGTCGAACTTCCACTGCTTCGTCCGGTCGCCCAGTCGCGCCATGAGGTTGCGGCGCTGCTCGTCCCGGCCCAGGTGCAGGAAGACCTTGACGAGGACGGTGCCGTCGTCGGCCAGCTCCTGCTCGAAGTTGCGGATCTCCTGGTAGCGCCGCTCCAGCTGCCGGTCCTCGAGCACGTCGTGGACCACGGGCACGAGGACGTCCTCGTAGTGGGAGCGGTCGAAGGCGCCGATCACCCCCGGGCGCGGCAGGTGCCGGCGGATGCGCTCGAGGAAGTGCTGGGACGCCTCCTCGGCGGTGGGCCGGCCGAAGCCGTGGGTGTGCACGCCGTGCGGGCTCAGCCCCCCGAGCACGTGCTGGATGACCCCGCCCTTGCCGGAGGTGTCCATGCCCTGGAGCACCAGCAGCACCCGGTGCCGGGCGCCGGCGGTGGCCTCGGCGTAGATGAGCCGCTGCAGCTCGGACAGCTCGTCCTCGCGGGCGGCGCGCAGGGCGGTGCCCAGCTTCTTGGACCCGGAGAACCCGGGCGTGGACCCGGTGTCCACGTCGGCGAGGGCCAGTCCCGGCCGGGCGCGCAGCAGCGGCCGCACGTCCTGCTCGAAGCCGGTGCCGGGCTTGCGGTCGACAGCGCTCATGCGGGGCCTCCTGGGGTGCGGGCCGCGGCGCGGCCGGCGGGTCACTGGCGGTAGCTGCCGAGGAACTCCTCGATCCGGTCCAGGGCGGTCGCGAGCACCTCCGTCGACGGCAGGAACACGAGGCGGAAGTGCTCCGGGGTGTTCATGTTGAAGGCGCTGCCGTGGCTGACGAGGATCTTCTGCTCCTTGAGCAGGTCCAGGGCGAACTTCTCGTCGTCGACGATGTTGAACTTCTCCACGTCGAGCTTCGGGAACAGGTAGAGCGCCCCGTCGGCCTGGCGGCAGGACACGCCGTCGATCTCGTTGAGCCTCCGGTGGGCGAGGTCGCGCTGGGCCTTGAGCCGCCCGCCCGGGAGGATGAGGTCGTTGATCGACTGGTAGCCGCCCAGGGCGGTCTGGATCGCGTGCTGGGCCGGGACGTTGGCGCACATCCGCATGTTGGCCAGCAGCTTCAGGCCCTCCAGGTAGGACTCGGCCTTCCAGTTGGGGCCGGTGATCGCCAGCCACCCGGAGCGGTAGCCGGCCACCCGGTAGGCCTTGGACAGCCCGGAGAACGTCAGGCACAGCACGTCCTCGCCGGTGAGGGTCGCGAGGTTGACCATCTCCGCGGCGTCGTAGGTGATCTTCTCGTAGATCTCGTCGGCGAACAGGATCAGCTCGTGCTCCCGGGCGAGGTCCGCGATGGCCTGGAGCACCTCCCGGGAGTACACCGCACCCGTGGGGTTGTTGGGGTTGATCACCACGATCCCGCGGGTGCGCGGGGTGATCTTCGCCGCGAGGTCCTCGAGGTCGGGGTTCCAGTCGTCGTCCTCGTCGCAGCGGTAGTGCACGGCGGTCCCGCCGGAGAGCGTCGTGGCCCCCGTCCACAGCGGGTAGTCCGGGGCGGGCACGAGGATCTCATCGCCCGGGTTGCACAGCGCCTGCAGGGCCATGCTGATCAGCTCGGAGACGCCGTTGCCCAGGTAGACGTCGTCGACGTCCAGGTTCATGATCCCCCGGGTCTGGTAGTACTGCACCACCGCCGTGCGCGCCGAGAAGATCCCGCGGGAGTCCGAGTAGCCCTGCGCGGTCGGCAGGTTCTTGATCATGTCCACGAGGATCGCGTCGGGCGCCTCGAAGCCGAACGGCGCGGGGTTGCCGATGTTGAGCTTGAGGATCCGGTGACCCTCCGCCTCCATGTGCTCGGCCTGCTCGAGCACGGGACCCCGGACGTCGTAGCGGACGTTCTTCAGCTTCTCGGACTGCTTCACCACTGACATGCGGTACACCCTACCCCCGGGCGAACCGCCTCCCGCGGCGGCGCTCAGGTGTCGCCGCCGCCCTCCAGCCAGTACCGCGCGGCCTCCTCGGGGGTGTACGGGTCGCGGGCGGTGGTCATCCGGGTCATCAGCACGAGGTCGTCGGTGTCGATCTGCGCGGAGACCTCCTCGACGACGTCCACGGCCGCGTCCGGCAGCTCCTCGGCGCCCACCGGGACCACGCGCTGGGGGACGAAGTTGTTGAGCGGGTCGGCGAGGACCACGAGGGCGTTGTCCTCGATCGCGGGGGAGGCCGTGAACAGGGCCGCGGCCTGCACCCGGTCCCCGAGCAGGGCGTCGACCAGCTCCGCCTGGTCGTCGAACGGCACGAAGCGCCCGGGGACGCACTCGTAGGCGTCCGCCAGTCCCTCCGGACCGGAGGAGCGGCCCGCGAAGTCCACGTCGGTGCCGAGGGCGAGCTCGTCGCACACGGGACCGAGGTCCTCCAGGTCCTCGAGCCCGTGCTCCACGGCGGTCGCCCGGGTGACCACGACGGCCACCGTGTTCTCCGCCGGCGCCGGCTCGAGGGCGCGCAGCCCCTCCGGCAGGACCTCGCGCACCCCGGAGAGCACGTCGTCGTCGTCCGCCCGCTCCTCGCCCAAACCCAGCAGCTCGGAGAGGTCCTCGGCGAGGCCCCCGTCCTCGCGGGCCGGCGCGGCGCCGGCGGAGCCCGTGGGCGCCGGTGTCGCGGACCCGACCGGGGCCCGCCCGCGCAGGTGCAGGTAGAGGTTGCCGGAGTAGTCGGCGACGAGGTCGACGTCGCCGCGCTCCAGGGCCGCGAGGTAGTCCCTGCGCTCGGTCCCCGTCCCGACCACGCGGGCGTCGAAGCCCGCCTCCCGCAGCCGCCCGGCGTAGACGTGGGCGAGCACGGCCGTCTGCCCGGTGGGTCCGGCCGCGATCCGGACGGCGTCCGCCGGGGCGGACGAGCCCGGGGCCGGGGAGGCCGGCGCCGGGACCCCGGAGGTGCCGGCGCACCCGGTGAGCACGGCGAGGGCGAGCAGCCCGGCGCCCGTGCGGCGGCGCCTCACCGCTCCCGCCCCGCGGGCCGCGCCGCGGCCGGGGCGAGGCCGGCCAGGTCCAGGCCCACCGTCACCAGGCTCACGAGCGGCAGCTGCGGGACCTCGTCGAGCGGGAACCAGCGCGCCTCGTCCGAGGAGCCGCCCACCTCGGCGGTGAGCGTCCCGCCCGTGATGTGCGCGCGGTAGATGACGCGCAGGGCGTGGAAGGGGCGGCCGCGCCCGTCCAGGCGCTCCTCGGGCCCCATGTGCCGGCTGTGCACGCCGAGCAGCTCGTCGAGCTCCACGGTGAACCCCGTCTCCTCGGCGACCTCCCGCAAGGCGGTCTGCGCGGGCTGCTCCCCGATCTCCATGCCGCCGCCGGGCAGGCTCCACGCCCCCCGCAGCGTGGGGTGGCGGGGGTTCCAGTGGCTCAGCAGCACCGCCCCGTCCTCGACGATGACGGCGTAGGCGCCCACCCGGGTGTCCATGGGGAAGCTCATGGGCCCATTCTAGGAAGACCGCGCGGGACCCGACGACCGGCGGCGGCGAGCGGCGGGCTCAGGAGTCCCCGCGCTCGCGCCGGGAGGCGTCGGACAGTCCCCGGCGGTTGCGCAGCACCCGCCGCACCACCCACCAGACCAGGAAGACGGCCACTGCGACGACCACGATCCGGGAGAAGATCCCGGCGTACTCCTCCGCCACGTGCCAGTTCTCCCCCAGGTAGTACCCGGCCAGCACGAAGAGGGTGTTCCAGATCAGGGAGCCCGCGGCGCTGAGCAGGACGAACAGCCCGAAGGACATCCGCTCGATGCCGGCGGGGACGGAGATCAGCGAGCGGAAGATCGGGATCATCCGGCCGAAGAAGACCGCGGCCTTCCCGTGCCGGTCGAACCACGCCTCCGTGCGGTCGAGGTCGTGCAGGTCCACGAGCGGCATCCGATCGACGATGACGCGCAGCCGGCGGCGGCCCAGGGCCGCGCCGATCCAGTAGAGGGCGATCGCGCCCACCACGGACCCGAGGGTCGTCCAGAAGATCGCCCCACCCACCGTGAAGCTGCCCTGGCTGGCGGTGAACCCGGCGAGCGGGAGGATCACCTCCGACGGCAGCGGCGGGAAGAGGTTCTCCAGCGCCACGAGCAGCCCGGCACCGGGGGCGCCGATCGCCTCCATGATGCTCACCGCCCAGTCGGCGATGCCGCCCAGGCTCTCCGCCGCGGGCTCGGCGGCGGGGTGGAGGGCTGCGGGCAGGGCGGTGCTGGGGAAGGTCATGGGGTCCTCGGGGTCGGGGCGTGTGCGGCGGCGCCACGGGTGCGTGCACCATTGTGCCCGACGGCCCCGGGTGCCGGCTGGGTGCCGCCCGCCGGGGCGACGACCAGTGCCGGGCTTCGCTACGCTTCCCCCATGCTGCTCCCCCGCTCCTCCCCCCTGCCGCTCCCCGCGCCCGGCCTCGGCTGGGACTTCTGGCTCGACAAGCCGCTGCGGATCGTCCTCGTCCTGCTGGGGGCCACGCTCCTGGCCGCGGTGGTGCGCCTGTTCCTGCGCCGAGTCACCGGCGGCATCGCCCGGGGCACCCGGTCGCGGATCGTGCGCCGGCTCGACCGGGGCCGGCCGCGCTGGGTCGAGGACGCCGGGCTCGCGGGCGCCCGGCAGGCCCAGCGCGCCCGCACCATCGGGTCGGTGCTGTCCTCCGTCGCCACCGTGGTGATCTGGGCGGTGGCGCTGCTGATGGTCGTCTCGGAGCTCGACTACGACATCGGCCCCGTCCTGGCCAGCGCCGGGATCGCCGGGGTGGCCCTGAGCTTCGGGGCGCAGTCCCTGGTGAAGGACTACCTGTCCGGGATCTTCATCGTGGCCGAGGACCAGCTCGGGATCGGCGACGTCGTCGACCTCGGCGAGGCCAGCGGCACCGTGGAGTCCGTGGGGCTGCGGGTGACGCAAGTCCGGGACGTCAACGGCACCCTGTGGCACGTGCGCAACGGCGAGATCCTGCGCGTCGGCAACCAGTCCCAGGGCTGGGCGCGCTGCGTGCTGGACCTGCCGGTGCCCTACGACACGAACATCGAGCTGATGAGCGAGCTCATCCTGCACGAGGCCACGCTCCTGCGGGACGACCCCAAGGTCGGCGAGTACATCACCGAGGACCCGGAGGTGTGGGGGGTGGAGGCCGTCACCGGCGAGTCGGTGACCGTGCGCGTCGCCGTGCGCACCGTGCCCCTCAAGCAGTGGGACGTGGCCCGGGCGCTGCGGCTGCGGATGAAGAAGATGCTCGACCGCGAGGGCCTGCACGTGCCGCTGCTGAACCAGACGGTGCTCCGGCAGGAGGGGGCGCAGCCCGGCCCCGCGGGGGCGCCCGAGACGGGACAGGTCCGGGCCGTCCGGCGCGGTGTGCCAGGATCGGGCGCATGAGCATCGTCAAGATCAACGCCATCACCGTTCCGGCCGACTCGGGGGACGAGCTGGGCCGGCGCTTCGCCGCCCACCGCGGGTCCATGGCCGGGGTCCCCGGGTTCGAGGGCTTCGAGCTGCTCCGGCCCACGGACGGCCGCACCCAGTGGCTCGTGCTGACCCGCTGGGCGGACGAGGAGTCCTTCGCGGCCTGGACGTCCTCCCAGGACTTCGCCCGCTCGCACGGCCGCGGCGGCGCGGGCGGCGCCGGCTCCGGGGCGGCGTCCTCGGGGCGCCCGGCCCCGGTGGGGACCTCCTCGGAGCTGTGGTCCTACACGGTGGCCCTCGACCAGCCGTAGGCGGCGCACGGTCGGCGCGGGGTCAGCGCCGGCCCCGGCCCCCAGAGCGGCGCCCGCCCTTGGCCCCTCGGGCTCCTCCGGCGCGCCCGCCCCCACCGCGGGCCGGGCCGCGCGGGACCCGGGCGGCGCCGCGGGAGGGCGCCGTCGTCCGCGCCTTCCCCGCCGCGGCCGCCCCGTCCTCACGGGCCGGTGCGGCCGCCGCTCCGCGGGAGCTGTTGAGGCCGCGGCCCCGGACCACGCCCACGAACTCCTGCACGAGCTCCTCCTGCTCCTCCGGCAGATCCTGCGGCCACACCAGCAGCACGGGCACCGTCGCGGCGTCCGGCACCACCCGGTGGACGAGGTCCTTGCGGTGGTGCAGCCGGGCCACCGACATCGGCACCACGACCAGTCCCAGCCCCGCGGCGACGAGCTCGATCGCGTCCCGGGCGTGGCGGATCGGCGGCAGCGGGGCGTCCGCGGCCGCCGCCTCCGGGGAGCGCAGCCGCTCCCGCTCGGGCAGCGTCGCGGGCTCCTGCAGCAGCACCTCGTCCACGAGCTCCGCGACGGGCACCTCCTCGAGCAGCGTCAGCTCGTGCTCGCGCGGCAGCACCACCACCTGCTGCTCCGCGTAGAGCTCCACGGCCCGGAACTGCCGGCGCAGGGCGGCGAGGTCGTCGGCGCCGGCCCGCGGATGGGCGGGCAGCCGCACGAAGCACGCGTGCGCGCGCCCCGCCTCCAGCTCTCCCCGCCACGCGTCCGTCTCCAGCGGGTGCTCGGCCAGGTTCCGGCCGCGGTTGCGGTCCCGCCAGCGGAAGAACCACTTGCCCGGCATCACCCCGGGCACGAACGCGACGGTGAGGTCGGCCGCCCTCCCGGCGTCGTCGTCGGTGGGGTGCAGGGGCCCGGGCGCGTCGTCCATGGCCGCCAATCTACCCACTGCCGGGACGGTTCCCCGACCACCGGGCGGCACGCTCCGCGGCACGCCGTTCCCCCGAGATGCGAAAACGGGCGCCGGGTGTATAGGATGGAACGGTTGCTCCGGGGCTATAGCTCAGTTGGTAGAGCGTTTCGTTCGCAATGAAAAGGTCAGGGGTTCGATTCCCCTTAGCTCCACCGGATCAGGAGGCCCCCACCAGGCAGGACGCCAGGTGGGGGCCTCCGTCGTGTCCGGGCTGGCCGGCCCCGGCGGGGCCCGCCGGCCCGGAGGCCCCGCGCTCAGGCGAGGTCCGCGCGCAGCTGCGCCAGCAGCACCCCCACGACCTCGGAGCCGCTCTCCGCGCCGGCGTGCAGCCGGGCCGCCTCGGCGCCGTGCAGCAGGCCCACCACGTAGCGGTCCTCCCCCGAGCCCGCCAGCGCCCTCGCCCGGCCCGCGAGCCACCGCTCGACCACCGTGGCGTCCATGACCCGGCCGAGCGCGTCCTGGTAGTCCTCCGCGTCCCGGGCGGCCCGGCGCAGCGCCTTCCCGGGGCGGAACCCGGCCCGGTCCAGGACGGCGTCGACGTAGCGCACCCGCTTGACGGCCTTGCGGATGTCGTGCAGGTGCTCCAGCCGCTGCTCTGGGGCCGTCTCCCCGGACTCCTCCGCGGCGGTCCCCCGCTCGGCCACCCGGACGACCTTGCGCAGGGCCCGCTGCACCAGGGCGTCGGCGACCTCCCGCGCCGAGAGCCCGGCGCACTCCTCGGTCAGCGGCGGCGCCGCCGCGAACTGCCGGACGTCCGCCAGCAGCTGCAGGTGCCCCGGGGAGGTGACGTGCCGGCGGACCGTGCCGGCGGCCCGGTGCGCCTGCTCCTCCGCGGCCCGCTGCAGCAGCTGCGCCGCGGCCGGACCCACCCGGCCGTCCAGGGCCGTCACCCGCCCGGCGAGCAGCTCCGCGGTCACCTCCGCGTCCCGCGCCGCGGACAGCGCCCCTGCGAGCGCGCGCAGCCGCCCGTCCAGCTCCTGCGCGGCGTCCCCGGCGAAGAAGGGTGCCGCCGCCCGCAGGACGCTGCGCAGCGACCGCGAGGTCACCCGCATCTGGTGGACGGCGTCCGGGGCATCCAGGCGGACCTTGAAGTCCCACAGCACCAGCTGCTCGGCCAGCCCGTGCAGCACCGCCCGGAGGACCGCCGGGCCCGTGCCCTCCGCCTTCGGGCCCTCGTCCTTCTGCTTCTTCGCCTTCTGCTTCTTCTCCGCTTTCTTCTTCGCCTCCGCCTTCTTCTTCGCCTTTCCCTGCTTGCCCTTCTTCCCCTGCTCGCCCTTCTGCGCCGAGTCCTTCCCCGTCTCCTGACCGGGCTCCTCGCCGGGCTCCGCCGCCCCCTCCGCAGGTCCGTCCGGCACGGCTGCGCCGGGCGTGCCCCCGGGCCCGTCCTCGGCGCCGAGCGCGCGGGCGATCTTCGCCCGCGAGCTCGAGCGCCGGCCGCCCACCGCGAAGATCGCGGACTCGACCGCGTCGAAGATCTCCTCCTGCCGGTCCTCGGGGATCGACCCGTCGAGGAGCTCGACCTCCCACTCGGACCAGGAGCGCGCCGTGCCCGTGCGCTCGTCGACGGCCTCGACGACGTCGGCGGCGAGCTCGGCGACCTCGTCCCCGCCGGCGTCGCTGACCGTGAGGACCCGCCGGACGGTGCGCAAGGTCGCGATCGGCCGCAGCGGCTCCCCCCCGGTGAGTCCGGCCAGCAGGTGGCGCACGGCCGCGGGCATCCGGTCCGGGGTCCGCAGCAGCGGGACCTGCCACTCCTGCCGGCCGGTGGCCTCGGAGAACTTCACGTGCCACCCGTCGTCGGCGCCGCCCCGGCGGCGGCGCAGCGCCACGGACCGCCGGCCCAGCGCCATGTCCTGGGTGTCGTAGTAGACCGCCTCCATGCGGTGCTCCACCGGCTCCGCGGAGACCGTCCAGCCCGGCAGCCCGCTCCAGTCGATGCGGTTCTCGGCGCCCTCCGGCACCTCGTACTTGCGCTCGACCTCGCGGTGGGCGACGGCGGTCATGGGTCCTCCTCGGTCGGGGCGTCCGACGGCGGGAGCCGGCGGCCGGCTGTTGCGGCGATGATACCGGGACGACCTGCACGGCCCCCGAACGGCTCCGCCGCCCGGTCGGCGACCGGGCGGCGGAGCGGGGTGCGGGCGGGCCGCGGCGCGGGCGCCTCAGGCGCGGCGGCGCTTCAGCACGTCGTCGAGGTCGAGGGCGGCGCGGCCGCGCTCCTCCCCCGTGCGCACCGCGTCCTTGAGGCTGCTGGAGCGGGATGCGGGCTGCTCGGGCACGGGCAGCGGCTCCGGGGCGGGGCGCTCCACCACCGGGGCCTCCGCGTAGGTCGGCCGCGGCACCGGCACCGGCTCCCAGGTGCGGGCAGGATCGGCGGACTCGCGCGCCACCCGCAGCGCCTCGGCTCGCAGCTCCTCCACGGTGAACGCCGGGGGAACCCGAGGCTGCTCGTGCTCGGCCGGGAGGTCGAGGTCCTCGGCGGGCTCGTCCTGGGCGGCGGGGAGCTGCGCGGCGGGGAGCTGCGCGGCGGGGAGCTGCGCGGCGGGGGTCTGCTCGACCGTCCCGTCCTCGTTGTCGAACAGGGCCACGTCCCCGCGGGGGGCGTGCGGGTCCACGGTCGCGGCCGGCACCGGGCGCGACCGGCGGCGGGTGGCCCGGTCCTGGACGGCCAGGTAGCGCAGGGCGAGCACGGAGCCCACCCCCAGCAGCAGGAGGAACACGGGCCACGGCCAGCTCACCGCGGCCGAGAAGGGCGCGACGACGGCGGTGAGGAGCGCGGCCAGGAGCGCGGTGCAGCCGGCCAGGAAGATGCCGGCGCGGCCGCGCCTGACGCGCAGCGTCCCGGGGCGGCGGGCCGCGCCGGACGACGGGGGAACGGTGTCGGTGGTCGCCATGGTGATCCTTCGTCGGCGGGACTCGGGGAAGGGAACCGCGGCCTGCGGGAGAAGCTCCCCCGCGGCAGGGGCCGCACCGGCCACGTCCGTGCCGGCGTCCTGGGCCCGCGCCGCGACGGGGACCCCGCGGCGGCGCTGCAGACGCGGTGCGACCCAGAACAGGCAGAGCGCGCACACCGCGGCCAGCACGGCCGAGCTGCTCACCCAGATCATGGTCGTGGTCCTGCCTCTGCGGTCGCTCGGACGAGCGGACGGGGACCGCCGGCGCGCGGCGTGTCCCGGCCCGGGGCCGGGCCGTGAGGCACAGCCTACTACCGGGGGGCGCCGCCTGTGGGTATCCCTGTGGACACGGCGGGCCCGGTCACTCCCACACGGCGGGCCGGTCCGAGCCGGTGAACCGCCGCACCAGCCCCTCGGGCACCTCCGGGGCGGTGATCGCGAAGCTGCGGTGGTCCGTCCAACGGCCGTCGATGTGCAGGAAGTCCTTGCGCAGGCCCTCGTCCCGGAACCCGAGCTTCTCCACCACCCGCAGGGACTTGGTGTTCTCCGGGCGGATGTTGATCTCCATCCGGTGCAGTCCCAGGCCCTGGAAGCAGTAGTCGGTGGCCATGGCGACCGCCATGGGCGCCACGCCGCGCCCCGCCTGCTCCCGGTCCACCCAGTAGCCCAGGCTCGCGGAGAGGAAGGACCCCCAGGCGATCCCGGAGACGGTGAGCTGGCCGATGAGGCCGAACTCCTCCGTCCCCGGGACCCGCTCCGTGATGACGAACGGGAGCGCCGTGCCCTGCCGCGCCTGCTGGTCCAGCGTGCGCACGAACTGCCCGAACGTGGGGGCCGCCCCGCCGGGGACGGGGTTCGTCGCCTCCCAGGGGTCGAGCCACTCCCGGTTGCGGGCGCGCACGACGTCCCACTCGCGGCGGTCCCCCCGGGCCAGGGGGCGCAGCCGGAGGTCGCCCCAGGAGACGACGACGGGCCACCGGAACTGTCCGGCCACGGGAGCGCGGTCTCTCAGCCGACCGGCAGCGACCGGGTGTAGTCCTTGAGCCACTCCCGCAGCTCCGGGCCCAGATCCTCCCGCTCCGAGGCGAGGATGATGTTCGCCTTCAGGTAGCTGAGCTTGTCGCCGGTGTCGTAGCGGCGGCCCTTGAAGACCACCCCGTACACCCCGCCGCCCGCCCCGTCGCGCCCGGCCAGGGTCTGCAGCGCGTCGGTGAGCTGGATCTCCCCGCCCCGGCCCGGGGCGGTGTTCTCCAGCACCTCGAACACGTCCGGGTGCAGCACGTAGCGCCCGATCACGGCGAGGTTGGAGGGGGCCTCCTCCGGGGCCGGCTTCTCCACCAGCCCGTTGATCCGCACGTACTCGTCGCCCTCCACCACGGTGACGTCGGCGCAGCCGTAGGCGCTGATCTGCTCGGGCTCGACCTCCATCAGCGCCACGACCGAGCCGCCGGTGCGCTCCTGGACGGCGATCATCTGGGTGAGCAGGTCGTCGCGGGCGTCGATGAGGTCATCGCCCAGCAGCACCGCGAAGGGCTCGTCACCCACGTGGATCTTCGCCCGCAGCACCGCGTGCCCCAGGCCCTTGGGGTCGGCCTGGCGCAGGTAGTGGATCTCCCCGAGCTCGGAGGCGTGCTCGACCTCGCGCAGCAGGGCGGTCTTGCCGGACTCCTCGAGCTGGTGCTCCAGGGCCGGCACCCGGTCGAAGTGGTCCTCGAGGGCTCGTTTGGACCGGCCGGTGATCATCAGCACGTCCTGCAGGCCGGCGTCCACGGCCTCCTGCACCACGTACTGGATGGCCGGGCGGTCCACGACCGGCAGCATCTCCTTGGGCATGGCCTTCGTCGCGGGCAGGAACCGGGTGCCGAGCCCGGCGGCGGGGATCACGGCCTTGCGGACCGCGCGGGGGTTGCTGTTTCCACTCATGGGCACAGGCTAACGGATCGGCGCGCCCGACCGGTTGATCCCCACGCCGCCCGCGGCTACCCTCGCACCACCGGCCCGGGCGGGCCGGTCGGTCCGGGACGTCGTCCCGGCCGGGCGCCGGACAGGAGCGGACGCGACGATGACCGACCCGGGGACCCCGGCCGAGGCGAAGGCCCGACTGCGCCAGGAGCTGCGCGCGGCCCGCAGCCGGCGGGCGCGTGCCGCACGCGAGCACGCCGCCGTGGGCTTCGACCGGCACCTGACGGAGCTGCTGGCCGGACGCCCCCACCTCGACGTCGCGGCCTACCTGCCGATGCCGACCGAGCCTCCCCTCGAGCCGGCCCTCGCCGCGGCGCACCGGCGCGGGCACCGGATCTGGGTGCCGGTGTGCGAGCCCGGCCGCCGGCTCGCGTGGGCGCACTGGACCCCGGACGCCCCGGTGCGCACCGGCGGGCTGGGCGGCCTGCGCGAGCCCGCGGGGACCCGTCACGGACCCGAGGCGATGCGCGCGGTGGGCGTCCTGCTGGTCCCCGCGCTCGCGGTCTCCCACGACGGCGGGCGGCTGGGCTTCGGCGGCGGCTACTACGACCGGTTCCTGGCGGACCTGCCCCGCACGGCGCACCCGGAGCTGCGCACCGCGGTGTGCGTGTTCGCCGACGAGGTGCTGCCCGCCGGTGCGGTCCCCCTGGAGCCGCTCGACGCCCCCGTGGGTCTCGCGCTCACGGAGGAGGGGCCCGTGCGCCTGGGCGCCCGCACGGGTGCCGGCACACGGTAGAATCAGCACTCGACACCTTCGAGTGCCAGAGAGCGCACCCGGCGACCGTTTCCAGGAGGACCCATGCCCGTCTACGCCTACGCCTGCAAGGACTGCGGCCACGCGTTCGACATCCGCCAGTCGTTCAGCGAGGACGCCCTGACCGACTGCCCGGAGTGCGGCGGCGGTCTGCGCAAGAAGTTCAACACGGTGGGCGTGGTGTTCAAGGGCTCCGGCTTCTACCGCAACGACTCGCGCTCCGACCGCTCCGGCACGAGCTCCTCCGCGCCGGCTCCCTCGGCCGCTGCCGCGACGGCCGAGGCCGCGCCGGCCGCCGCCGCGGCTTCCACGGCGTCCGCCGCCCCGTCCACCGCCGGGGCGTCCGCCGGCACGGGCGGCTCCGCCGCCTGACCCGGCGCCCTCCCGGCGTCCGCGCTCCACCGGCCCCGCGCCGGGGCCCGGCGCCGCGCCCCCGTCCCGGGGTCACCGTCCCGCCGTGCCCGGGGGCGCGCCGGGACCGTAGCGTGCCGGCCATGAGCCCTCGTCCGCGCCCCGTCCGGCGCCGCTACCCGCTGTCCCTGCACCTGCGCTCGGCGCTGTCCCGGCGCCGCCGGCTCGCCGCGGCCGTCCTCGTCAGTCTCGCCCTGGCCCTGGTGGTCCTGCGTCTGGGCCCGCCCCGCGCCGGCACCGTGCCGGTCGTGACCGCCGCCGAGACCCTGCCGGCGGGCACGGTGCTCGCGCCCGAGCAGCTCGCGGTGGCCGCCTATCCGCGCGGGCTGGTGCCCGAGGGCGCCCTCGCCGACCCGGCCGAGCTGGCCGGGCGCACCCTGGCGGGCGCCGCGGACGCCGGCCAGCCGCTCACCGGCGCCGCCGTCGTGGGCCCCGGTCTGCTCACCGGCCGCCCCGCGGGGGCCACCGCGGTGACGCTGCGCATCGACGACCCGGCCGTGCTGCAGCACGTGCGCGCGGGGGACCACGTGGACGTCGTCGGCCTCTCCGACGGCGACGTCTCCGGCGGCTCCACCGGGGATCCCGCCGACGAGCGGCGGGTCCTGGGCCGCGCCCTGCCCGTCCTGTGGGTCCCCTCCCCCGCCCCGGGGGCGGACGGCGGGCTGCTCGGCGCGTCGCCCGGGGAGGAGGCGGGCCTGCTGGTGGTGGGGGCCCCGCACGAGGACGCGGCCCGGCTCGCCGGTGCCGGGCCCAGCACCGTGGTGCTCGTGCCCGCCCCCGTCAGCCCCAGTGCGGAGGCCGCTGCGCCCTGAGCCAGTCCTCGTGCGCCTCGACCGCGGCCTCGTCCCCGACCTCGTCCCCGACCTCGTCCCCGGACGCCGGGCCGGTCAGGCCGGCCAGGCGCGGCTCCGCCCCGGAGAACGTGCCGCCGGTCGCCCGCCGGGGCCGGCGCCGCACCGCGGGCCGGTCCGGGGTGGAGCGGTCCTGGGCGGGGCGGTCCTGGGCGGGGCCGTCCTGGGCGGGACCGGGCGGACCCGCGGCCTCCGGGTCACCGGGCACGGGAGCCCCGCTCCGGACCGGTGGGCAGGCCGAGGTAGCGCCGGATCAGGTCGGCGACCGTGTCGGGGTCGGTGAAGACCTCGATCGTCCACAGGGTGAGGTAGTTCCAGCCGGTGCGCTCGAGCTGCTGCGGCCGCAGCCGCGAGCGCTCGCGCACGGACAGCGCCGCGGCCTCGGCGGAGCCGTCGGACTGCCCGGCCACGGGGATGCGCAGCGGGCGGCCCGCGGTGCGGGTCCGGCCGTCGAGCACGGCCCCGGCCGACATCGACTCGGTGTCCGCCCAGGCCACGAGGTCCACGGCCCCGGCGTGGTGCAGCCGCACCGAGGCGCCGCGCTCCGCGAGCCGGCGGGCGAGGTCCACCACCAGGGCGTCCTCGTGCGTGCGGCGCGCGCCCTCCCCGGGCGCGGCGCCGGCGCCCAGGTGCATGGCGAGCACGCGGGCGAAGTCCCGGGCGCCGTGCTGGAGACCCTTGGCCTCCACCTCCTCCGGGTGCAGCGAGGTCACGATCCGGGTGGTGTGCCGGGCCCGGGTCATGGCCAGGACGAACGCCTGCCGGCCGTGCCGTTCGGAGAGGGCGCCGAGGTACGGCACGGTGCGGCCGTTGGCGGTCTTGCCGAAGCCCAGGGAGAAGATCACGGTGTCCCGGACGATCCCCGCCGCACGGTGCAGGTCGACCACCCGGAAGGACTCGGGCCCCGGGGCGAAGAACGCCGCGGTGGCCGGCTCCTCCCGCATCCGCCGCCGGACGGCCTCGGCGATCCGGGAGGCGTGCACCGCGCTGGCCGTCACCACGGCCAGGGAGCGGCGCGGGTGGCGGGCCGCGTGCTCGAACACGAGCGCCACGACCCGGCGGACCTCGGCGGCGGGTGCCTGGATGCCCTCGATCCCGGCGGTCAGGGCGCCCACGCCGTCGGGGACGTACTCGACGGAGAGCGCCGGGACGGCGCCGGTGACGGACTCCCCGTGCGGCAGCCGGCGCAGCCGCCCGCCGTAGAACTGCTCGTCGAGGTAGCGGAACACCCCCTCGTCCATCGACCGGTGGACGGTGCGCAGCGTCCGCTCCGGCACTACGCGCGAGAGGGCGTCGAAGGCGCTGTCCACCTCGACCACGGGGTGGGCGCCCGGGGCCGGGGCCGCGGTGGGCGCCACGGTGAAGGGCTGGGGCCGGCCCAGGTGCGGGTCGCCGAACGCGATGACCTGCCGGCAGCGGGTCAGCGCCGGCAGCACCGCCGCGAGCGGGGAGCTCTCGGCGTCGAGCACCACCACGGCGTCGAACTCGTGCTCCTCGGGCAGCGCCGCCGAGAGGACGAGCGGGCTGGCCGTCCACACGGGCACCAGCGCGCCGATCAGCTCGCCGGCGGAGGCGCTGACCTCCTCCAGCGGGGCGGCCCCGGCGCGCAGCATCCGGCGCAGGGCGGCGCCGGCGCGCGGGGACCGCCGCACGGTGCGCTGCCAGCGGTCGGCGAGCTCCCACAGCAGCCGGCCGGCGCCGGAGGCGATGTGCGCCGCGTCGGCGCGCCGGAACGTGGACTCCACCGCGCGCAGGGTGTTGCCCTCGGGCATCGCCAGGAAGTCGTCGCCGGTGATCATGGCCTCCAGGGTGGACTGCCACCACGCCAGGTCGAACTCCCCGGGGACCTGCTCGCGCGGCACGGTGCGCCGCACCAGGTCGTCCACGAGCTCGCCGAGACCCTGGCCGCGCAGCTCGTCGAGCAGGACCGTGCGCTCGGGCAGCATCTCGAGGTTGTCCTCGTCGTTGATCAGCCCGTCCAGGACCTCGCGCAGGCGCTCGACCGGCCGGACGAGGAGGTCCTCGCCGGCCGGGGAGCCCTCGAGCGCGATCGCCAGGCCCTCCAGGTCCTCCACGAACCGGGCCTGCACGGCCGCGAGCTCCTCCACCCGCTCCGAGACCACGGGGTGCTTCGACGACGTGGCCCACTCCTGCCACCGCTCCCGCTGCGACTGCACCCGCACGAGGGCGCTGTGCAGGTCGGGCAGGTGCACGCCGTGGCGGATGTACTCCTTGGCGGCCTTGCGCAGCCGCGAGCGCTGCAGGCCGGTCATCTCGATCCCGTGCTCGCGCCGCCAGGCGGAGCCGGCGGTGGCGGCGACCAGGTCCGTGACCGGCCGGTCGTAGATGTCCGGGGTGAAGCGGGTCAGGGAGTCCTGGACCTCCTGGAGCAGACGCAGCTGCCGCCCCCACTCCGGGACGGTCGTGCCGCCGCGCAGCCCGCTGGTGGCGAGCACGTGGCGCATCCCGGTCTCCAGGGTGGTCAGCTCGAGCAGCAGGGACTGGGCGAGGCGGTGGGCCTGACGGGACTCGTCCTCGTTGACCAGCCGCGCCCCGCTCCAGGGCCCGGCCAGCATCCCGGCGTCGAAGGCCCCCAGCTCCGCGGCGCGCTCGAGGCGGGCGACCACGGCGTCCCGGTCCGCGACGGCGTCGAGCACCGAGCGCGGGAAGCGCACCGCGGTGGCCGGGGCCGGGCGGCGGGAGGTCAGCTCGGCGAGGGCCTGCACCGCCCGGTACGGGGAGACGGACCAGCGCGGACGCACGGTGTGCAGGGACCGGACGTGCTCGGCCAGCTGGTCCCGGCTGGTGCGCAGCGTCTCGTGCAGCTCGGCGAGGTCGGGGCGCTCGGCGCGCTCGTTGCGGGCGACCGCGCGGATGAGCTGCTGGGCCACGTCGGCGTCGCTGAGCTGGGAGGACAGCGGCAGCACCGCGGTGCCCAGCCCGAGCCCGTCCATCCGACGCCCGAACGCCGCCAGCGTGGTGCGCCGCTCCCCCAGCACCAGGACGGTGCGCCCGGCGGCCACGAGGCTGCCCACGGTGTTCACGGCGGTGTCGAGCTGTCCCGTGCCGGGCGCGGCGGTGACCACGAAGGAGTGTCCCTGCGCCGCCAGGTCGAGGACCTCCTGCTGGGGACCGTCGGCGTCGAGCAGCAGCAGCTCGCCGGCGGGGTCGCGCTCGTCCAGCGGCGGCGCGTCGTGGGCGATCTCCTGCACCTGGGGCATGCGCCCCACGGCGGCGGCCTTGAGCCGGGCGAGGTCCCGCACGACCGCGGTACGGGCGACGACCGACAGGTCGGCGGGACGGTCGTGCAGGTCCGCGAACGTGGAGACCAGCAGCCGGTGCTCCACGTGCATCCCCGGCACCGCCCCGGCCAGGGTGCGCAGGGTCTCCAGGGCCGGGGCGGGGTCCAGCCGGCGGGTGCCGTAGGCGAGCCGGGCCAGCTCCCCGGAGGTGAGGTCCACGCCGTGGTCGGCCGCCAGCCGGCGGACCATCGCGGGGTTGAGCCGGGCGGGGCCCACGAGCTGCAGCTCGAAGTCGTCGAGCTCGGGGCGCGGCCTGAGCCGGAGCGGGGCGAGCAGCACCGGGGCGATCCAGCGCCGCTGACCCGCACCGGTCGGGTCCGAGCCCTTGGGGCGGGCCAGCCAGGAGGCCGTGCCGGCGGCGAGGTACGCGGCGTCGAGCCCGTGGTTGACCGACAGCTCGTGGATCTTGGTGCGCAGGGAGCGCGCGGCCCGCACGGCCAGCCCGTAGGCCTGGGGGTCGTGCACGATCGTGGACAGGCGGGTGGGCCGGCCCATGAGCAGCTGCGCCTGGCCCGAGGAGTTCGCCTCGGTCAGGTCGATGCAGACGTTGTCGACCTGGTTGAAGTCCAGCAGGGTGTCCGGGCCGGTGTAGGCGTCCATCTGCCGGGTCCACGGCTGCAGCGAGACGCGCTCCGGCGACGTCCCGGGGGTGTCCGACGTCCGGGGGGTGCGGTCGGATCCGATCGACATGGTTCTCCTCCTGCGCCGCGGCCAGGGGCCGGGCGCGCACGGGTCGGGCGGTCCGCGCGGACCGCCCGACCCCGGCTGCTCGTGTCTCGCCCGTGCGGGGGGCGGGCCCGGCGGGCCTGCGCCCGCGCGGTGCCTACCCCCGCTGGATGCCTACTCCCACTCGATGGTTCCCGGGGGCTTGGACGTGACGTCCAGCACCACCCGGTTGACCTCTTCGACCTCGTTGGTGATCCGGTTGGAGACGCGGGCGAGCAGGTCGTAGGGCAGGCGCGACCAGTCGGCGG
Source organism: Kocuria sp. KH4 (assembly GCF_053711175.1). Taxonomy (NCBI): domain Bacteria; kingdom Bacillati; phylum Actinomycetota; class Actinomycetes; order Micrococcales; family Micrococcaceae; genus Kocuria; species Kocuria sp. KH4. The sequence continues at coordinate 7,123 of NZ_JBSJYX010000027.1, read as the reverse complement.
TCATGGCGTCCTCGCTGGAGACCGGGCGCAGCACGATCGGGTGCCCGTAGGTGCGGCCGTCGCCCTGCACGCCCACCGAGCGCACGTCGGCCAGGAGCACGACCGGCATCTGCCAGACCTCGTCGTCGAGCCCCGCGCGGGTGAGCTCCTCGCGGGCGATGGCGTCCGCCCGGCGCAGCACCGCGAGGTTGGCCTCGGTGACCTCCCCGATGATGCGGATGCCCAGGCCGGGGCCGGGGAAGGGCTGGCGGCCCACGATCTCGTGCGGCAGGCCCAGCTCCCGGCCCACGGCCCGCACCTCGTCCTTGAACAGGGTGCGCAGCGGTTCCACGAGCTCGAACTGCAGGTCCTCGGGCAGCCCGCCCACGTTGTGGTGGCTCTTGATGTTGGCGGCGCCCTCCCCGCCGCCGGACTCGACGACGTCGGGGTAGAGGGTGCCCTGGACGAGGAAGCGCACGGGCTCCCCCTCCTGGGCGGCGGTGCGGGCCACGGCCTCCGCGGCGGCCTCGAAGGAGCGGATGAACTCCCGGCCGATGATCTTGCGCTTCTGCTCCGGGTCGGTGACGCCGGCGAGGGCGCCCAGGAAGCGCTCCTTCTCCTCGGCCACGTACAGGTTGACGCCGGTGGCGGCGACGAAGTCCTTCTCGACCTGCTCGGCCTCACCCTCCCGGAGCAGGCCGTGGTCCACGAAGACGCAGGTGAGCTGGTCGCCCACGGCCCGCTGGACCAGGGCGGCGGCCACGGCGGAGTCCACGCCGCCGGAGAGCCCGCAGATCACGGAGGCGGAGCCCACCTGCTCGCGGATCCGCTGGACGTGCTCCTCGATGATGTTGCCGGTGGACCAGGTCGGCTCCACGCGGGCGCCGTCGAACAGGAAGTGCTCCAGCACCTGCTGCCCGTGCACGGAGTGCTTGACCTCGGGGTGCCACTGCACCCCGTACAGCCGGCGGGTGTCGTCGGCGAACGCGGCCACCGGGGTGGTCTCGGTGGAGGCGAGGACCTCGAACCCGGCGGGCGCCTCGACCACGGAGTCGCCGTGGCTCATCCACACGGTCTGGGTGCCGGGCGAGCCCTCCAGGATGGAGGCGCCGGGTCCGCCCACGGCGGTCGCGGTGGTCGCGCCGTACTCGCGGGCCCCGGTGTGCGCGACCGTGCCCCCGAGGGCCTGGGCCATGGCCTGGAAGCCGTAGCAGATGCCGAAGACGGGCACGCCGGCCTCGAAGAGGGCGGGGTCCTGCTGCGGGGCGTCCTCGGCGTAGACGGAGGAGGGCCCGCCCGAGAGGATGATCGCCGCCGGCTGCTTGGCGAGGATCTGCTCGGTGGACCAGGTGTGCGGGACGATCTCGGAATAGACGTTGGCCTCGCGGACCCGGCGGGCGATCAGCTGCGCGTACTGCGCGCCGTAGTCGACCACCAGGACCGGGCGCTGCTCCAGCTCGGTGCGGGTCTCAGGTGTTTCGGTCACGCCCTCCATCCTAGGCCAGGCGCGGGAGGGGCTCAGTACCGCTTGGCGGCCTTCGGATTGGCGCGCAGCTCCGCGGTGGTCGAGGCGTGGATCTTGCGCTCCACCACGAAGGACAGGAACGGCACCACGCCGCCGAGGGCCATGACCACCAGCTGGGGGAAGGGCCAGCGCATGAGCGTCCAGACCCGGAAGCAGGAGACGAGGTAGACCACGTAGAACCAGCCGTGCACGATGAGGATCCACGTGGAGATGTTGACGCCGCCGGCGAGGTTCTCCAGCTCCAGGTCCTGCCAGCCCAGCGCCACCGTCTGCCCCGTGAGCTTGTCCGTGCCCCCGGCGATCAGGTCGTAGCCCAGCCCGTAGCGGGTGATCATCTCGGCCACGAGCAGCAGCAGGAACGTCCCGGAGATCCAGGCGCAGACCATGTAGAAGGTCAGCGCGCCCCGGATCTGCGCCTCGGTGCCGCCGAAGCGCCGGCGCGGCTGCAGGGCGGCCCGGCGCGGGACCCGGCCGGGTCCGCCGGACGCGGGCCGGGCGTCCTGCGGGAGCGAGACCCGCACCCCGTCGGTGCGCTCCTTCGGGGAGGGGGTCGGCTGGGTGGGTTCAGTCATGGTGGGCTCCGGTCCTGTCCTGGGTCCTGTCCTGGGTGCTGTCGCGGGGGCTCGCTCCGCCGGCGCGGTCGCCGGGCCCGTCTGCGGGCTGGTCGTCGAACCAGTAGTACTCCCCCGCCTCGCGGTCGTAGTAGTAGTAGCGCCCGCTGGCCTCGTCGCGGTAGTACTCGCCCTCGAAGTAGAAGTACTCCTCCGGGTGCTGCTCGCGCAGCCACTCGTCGCGCACGAACCGCCACCAGATGTAGAGGGCGAAGCCGGCGAAGACCACCCACTCGACCGCGTAGAAGAGGTTGAGCAGGTTCACCGACTCGTCCGTGGGCTGCTGGTCGATCTCCAGCTCCGACAGCTGCGGGCTCAGCAGCGCCGGGTCCGCGACGAGCGTCCCGTCCTCGCGGAGCTGGAAGGGCGCGGAGGCCGGGTTCTCGGCGAAGGCCGCCACGAACCCGGCGTAGAGCGGGGCGTCCCAGAGGTTGGTGAGCTGGGCCGGGGAGACCGTGCCCACCTGGCCGTCCGGCAGGTCCGCACCGGGCACCGGGCCCTCGGCGGGCAGGTAGCGGCCGACCACGCCGACCCGTCCCTCGGGCTCCGCCGGCACGGCCGCGGGATCGGCGGTCCAGCCGCGGGCCACGGCCACGGTGAGCTCGCCGCCGGCGGCCGGCCACCGGTCCGCGCTGTCGGCCACGGTCAGGGCCGAGACGACCCAGTAGCCCTCGGTCCCGCCCTGCAGCCGCCCGGGGACCAGGAGCGTGGAGCCGTCCCGGTACTCCCCGGTGACCGTGATCAGCTGATCGGCCTGCGCCGTGGTGACGGGAGCGCCGGCCTCGGCCGCCTCGGCGAGCGGGGCGGCCACGTCCTTGGCGGGGTCCGCCACCGTGCGGGCCTGCTCGCTGGACTCCAGCTGCCACTGGCTGAGCAGCACGAAGGCCACGGCCAGCCCGAGGCTCACGAGCAGCGTGAGGATCGATCGGGGGCGCAGGGCGGTCGTGAGCACCCGTCAAGGCTAGTGCGCCTACCTGGGCGTTCGCCAATTCCTGTCCCGCCCGCACGGCGCGGCGGCGCCGGCCCCGCGCCGGGGTCCGCGGGGACCCCGGCGCGGGCCGGGCTCAGCCGCGGATGACCACCTCGGCGCGCTGGAACTCCTTGAGCTCCAGGTACCCGGTGGTGGCCATCGAGCGGCGCAGCGCGCCCACGAGGTTGGAGGTGCCGTCCACGTGCCGGGAGGGCCCGAAGAGGACCTCCTGCAGCGGCCCGACCGTGCCCACCCGGGTGCGCAGCCCGCGCGGGAGCTGCCCGTGGTGGGCCTCCGCGCCCCAGTGCCAGCCCTGCCCGGGGGCCTCGGCCGTGCGGGCCAGGGCGGTGCCCAGCATCACGGCGTCGGCGCCCATCGCGAGGGCCTTGACGATGTCCCCGGAGACCCCCACGCCGCCGTCGGCGATGACGTGGACGTAGCGTCCGCCGGACTCGTCGAGGTAGTCCCGGCGGGCGGCGGCGACGTCGGAGATCGCCGTGGCCATGGCCGCGTGGATGCCCAGGGTGTTCTGGATCCGCATGGACGCGCCGCCGCCGAAGCCCACGAGCACCCCGGCGGCGCCCGTGCGCATGAGGTGCAGGGCGGGGGTGTAGCCCGCCGCGCCGCCCACGATGACCGGGACGTCGAGGTCGTAGATGAACTTCTTCAGGTCCAGGGGCTCCTGGTTGCGGGAGACGTGCTCCGCGGAGACCGTGGTCCCGCGGATCACGAAGACGTCCACCCCGGCGTCCAGGACCGTGCGGTAGTGCTCCACGGTGCGCTGCGGGGTGAGCGAGCCCGCCACGATCACGCCGGCCTCCCGGACCTGGGCGAGCCGGGCGGTGATCAGCTCGGGCTGCACCGGGGCCTCGTAGAGCTCCTGCATCCGGCGGGTCGCGGCCGGGGCATCGTCGCCGGAGAGGTCCGCGATCTCGTCGAGCACGGGCTGCGGGTCCTCGTAGCGGGTCCACAGCCCCTCGAGGTCCAGCACGCCCAGTCCCCCGGCGCGGCCGAGGGCGATGGCGGTCTCCGGGGACGTGGCCGAGTCCATCGGGGCGCCCAGGAAGGGGATCGAGAACCGGTAGGCGTCGATCTGCCAGTCCGTGGAGACGTCCCGGGGGTCGCGGGTGCGGCGGGAGGGGACGAGGGCGATCTCGTCCAGGGAGAAGGTGCGGCGGGCGCGTTTGGACCGGCCGATCTCGATGTCGTAGCTCATGGTGTCCTTTCCGGAGGGTGCTCCAGGTCGCCGCTCAGCGCTGGTAGTTGGGGGCCTCGACGGTCATGGTGATGTCGTGGGCGTGGGACTCCTTGAGCCCGGCCGAGGTGATCCGCACGAAGCGGCCCTTCGTCTTCAGCTCCGCGACGTCGTGGGCGCCCACGTAGAACATGGTCTGGCGCAGGCCGCCGTCGAGCTGGTGCACCACGGCCGAGAGCGGCCCGCGGTAGGGCACCTGGCCCTCGATGCCCTCGGGGATGAGCTTCTCGTCGCTGGCCACGTCCGCCTGAAAGTAGCGGTCCTTGGAGAAGGAGGTGTTCTTGCCGCGCGACTGCATGGCCCCCAGCGAGCCCATGCCGCGGTAGGTCTTGAACTGCTTGCCGTTGACGAACACCAGCTCCCCCGGCGACTCGTCGCAGCCGGCGAGCAGCGAGCCGAGCATCACGGAGTCCGCACCGGCCACGAGGGCCTTGCCGATCTCGCCGGAGTGCTGCAGCCCGCCGTCGGCGATGACGGGGACCCCGGCGGGGATGGCGGCCTTGGCGGCCTCGTTGACCGCGGTGATCTGCGGGACGCCCACGCCGGCGATGATGCGGGTCGTGCAGATCGAGCCCGGGCCCACGCCGACCTTCACGGCGTCCGCGCCGGCGTCGACGATGGCCTGCGCGCCGTGGCGGGTGGCGGCCTGGCCGCCGATCACGTCCACGTGGGCGGCGGCCCGCTCCGCCTTGAGCCGGGCGATCATCTCCAGCACGCCCTGGGAGTGCCCGTTGGCGGTGTCGATGAACAGCGCGTCCACCCCGGCCTCCACGAGGGCCATGGCGCGCTCGAAGCCGTCGCCGAAGAAGCCGACGGCGGCGCCGACGCGCAGGCGCCCCTCGTCGTCCTTGGTGGCGTGCGGGTACTGCTCGGCCTTGGTGAAGTCCTTGATGGTGATCAGCCCGGTGAGCCGGCCGGCGTCGTCGACGAGCGGGAGCTTCTCGATCTTGTTCGACGCCAGCAGGGCGTGGGCGTCGTCCTTGGCCATCCCGACCTTGCCGGTGATCAGGGGCATGGGCGTCATGATCTCGTGCACCCGGCGCTTCGGGAAGTCGCTCTCCGGCAGGTAGCGGGTGTCCCGGTTGGTGATGATGCCGAGCAGCTTCTGCTCCGCGTCCACCACCGGCAGCCCGGAGACCCGGTAGTAGCCGCAGAGGCGGTCGAGCTCCTCGAGGGTCGCGTCCGGGGAGATGGTCACGGGGTCGGTGATCATGCCCGACTCGCTGCGCTTGACCCGGTCCACGTGCTCCGCCTGGTCCTCGATCGAGAGGTTGCGGTGGATCACGCCGAGGCCGCCCTGGCGGGCCATCGCGATGGCCATCGGGGACTCGGTGACGGTGTCCATGGCGGCGGACAGCAGCGGCACCTCCAGGGTGATGCGCCGGGACAGGCGGGTGCGCGTCGAGGCCTCCGACGGGATGACGTCCGTGTTGCCGGGCAGCAGCAGGACGTCGTCGTAGGTCAGCCCGGTGAACCCGAACGGGTCCTCGGACAGGGCGGTGGGGACGGCGGTATCCGACACGGTGGGGCCTTTCAGCTTCGAGGGAATCCCGACCATTCTACGGGCCCGGCCCCGGTCCGGACCCGGCCGGGGGCCGGGCTGTGCCCGGTCTCACGGTGCCGGGCGGGGCGCGACGCCGTCGGCGGCCAGGGCGTCCCGGACCCGCTCGACGAACATGGGGGCCAGCGTCCGCACGTACTCGACGGTGAGGTGGTTGTTGTCCCAGTAGGTGTACACGTTGCCGACGACCGGTGGGCAGCGTCCGTCCGGGCAGATCAGGTCGCCCATGTCGACCATCGACACCCGCTCCAGCTCGTCGGCCACCGGCGCCAGCGGGCTGTCCGGGCCCAGGATCGAGTGGGAGGCGGCGCACTCGGGGGCGTCGGCCCCGTGGTCCACCGCGCACTGGGCGGGGACGAAGTCGAAGCGGGCGTTGTCGCGCAGCGCGACGACCTGGATGCCGCGCTCGGCCAGGCCGCGGATGCGCTGCTCCGTCCCGGGGGTGAACTCCTCCTCGCCCTCGTTCGTGCTGCGGGTGCCCTGCAGCAGCACCAGGTCCGGATCCACCGCCTCGACCACGGGGTCGGTGCCCTCCAGCCAGCGGGTGCAGGCCTCGCGGTCGACCTCCTGCTCCTCGACGGTGGAGTAGGTGCAGCTGCCGCGGATGTAGGTGACTACCCGCCAGTCGTTGGCCGCGGCCAGCCGCTCGATCGCCGGGATCCACATGTGCACGTGGCTGTTGCCGACCACCAGCAGGGTCGCGGCGGGCTCGGCGTTCGGGACCGTGTCGAAGCACCACTGCTGAGAGCTGTCAGGAACCTCCAGCTCGGCCGGGCAGGGCTCGCCCAGCCCCGGCTTCTGGTAGTAGTCGCCGGTGACCACCGGGATGGCCGGCGCGTCCGGGTCGGCCTGGCCCCGGAACCCGGGCAGCAGGACGGCGGCCCCGGGGTTGTTGCGATCCGCCGCGGCCAGGACCTCGGCGGCACGGCGGTCCTCGACGTGCTGCAGGAACAGCACCGGGGCCGCGACCAGGACCAGGCAGAGCACCACGACCCCGGCCAGGCGCCGCTTGGTGCGCTCGGGCCAGGTCCAGGACTTCAGCCGGTCCTCGACGAACCGGGTGAGCAGCACCGCCAGCAGCACCGACAGCAGCACCAGGGCCACCCCCGAGCGGGGTCCGGCCATCGGCCGGTCGCGCAGCACCAGGTAGGTGATCAGCAGCGGCCAGTGCACCAGGTACAGCGCGTAGGAGGCGTCCCCCAGCCGCACCAACGGCTTCGAG
>NZ_JBSJYX010000026.1:0-63960 GCF_053711175.1 Kocuria sp. KH4 | reverse complement strand
GCGGGAACCGTTCGGCGAACCGTCCGCAGAACGCCGGAAAGGCGCCCGCCCACTGCTGCACCATCTGAGCCTGCACACACCACCAAATACCAGACTCGGCACTCAGTCACAATCTGTCGTTGCAGTATTAGACATGGTCTCAAAACTTGATTGCCGTTGTTCCGGATCCGGAGCGTGGTCCACACTGCCTACATGACGACGAGGACGCAGTCATGGATGGTCGATGACCGTCTGTGGGAGCTGATCGCCCCGCTGATCCCGCCCCAGTCACCACCTCGAGGGCCAGGTGGCCGGCCCCGGATCGATGACCGTGCCGCCCTGGAGGGCATCCTGTTCGTGCTCCACACCGGGTGCCGGTGGCGGGACCTGCCTCCGGCCCTGGGCTACGGTTCCGGGCACACCGCCTGGCGCCGGTTGCGCGAGTGGCAGGAGGCCGGAGTCTGGGAGAAGCTCCACCGGGCCGTGCTCGAGGAGCTCTCCGAGCAGGAGATCCTCGACTGGTCGCGGGCCAGTGTCGACGCGGTGTCGGTACGGGCCAAAAGGGGGGCGAGCTGACCGGCCCCAACCCCACCGACCGTGGGAAACCGGGCACGAAGTACCACCTGCTCACCGACCGGAACGGCCTGCCACTGCACGTGCTGGCCTCGGCCGCGAACGTCCACGACAGCCGCCTCCTCGAGCCGCTTCTGGATTCCAACCCGAGTGTGCGCGGTCACCGCGATCGCCCAGGGCGGCCCCGCCGCAGGCCCGAGAAAGTGCACGCGGACAAGGGCTACGACTACCCGAGATGCCGGCGATACCTGCACCGGCGGGGCATCAAAGTTCGCATCGCCCGGCGCGGGATCGAGGCCAAGACCCACCTCGGCCGGCACCGCTGGGTTGTAGAACGCAGCATCTCCTGGCTGCTGCGCTTCAAGCGCCTCGGGATCCGCTACGACCGCACCGAGACCACCGTGGTCCCGCTGCTATTGCTCGCCGTCACGCTCATCAATCTGCGCCGGCTGGCTCGCACTGATACCGCTCACCCTTCAGGCCACCCGCTTCGCCGAGATGTTGTGCAGTAGAGCGTCGCAACCTCCTCCTGCGGATTGGGCGCTATTTGTCGGCCACCACGGATCCTGAGTCGTAGCCTGTGAGGAGCTGGGCCATGGCGTACTCGTCGATGGGGCCACCATCGCGGATCAGGGACGCCCGGCGCAGGCCCTCGACGACGAACCCACACCGCAGGTACAGCTGCACCGCGCGCAGGTTGTCGACCATCACGGTCAGCTCCACCCGCCACAGTTGCCGTTGCCGGCACTCGTCCAGGGCAGCTTCTAGCAGACGGCGTCCCACCCCCTGGCCGCTGCAAGCGGCGTCGACTCCCAGAACCAGGTGTCCGACGTGGGCAGCCCGCCGGTACGGGGCGACCTCCACCGAGACCCATCCCACCGGCCCCACATGTTGCCCGGAAACGCCGGCGATCAAGTCGAAACTGCCCGCTGAGCTCTGCGCGGCCAACCGTGCCCGCAACTCCTCCACGGAAGAAGGACGTTCTCCCGGTTCCAAGAGCATGAAACTCGACTGCCGGTCCAGACGATACTGCAACGTCAGCAGGGCCGCGCTGTCCTCCGGGACGGCCCGGCCGATGGAGATGAGGTGCGCCTCTGCAGACAACGGCCCAGCGCATGGTGTGGGTTCAAGCATGGGCCCAGTCTCTCGCCCCAGGGCCGGGGACAGGGCAAGGTCCGCCCGGCTTGTCGCCACCCGCTGCCCGCCCGATTCGACGGACGCAATCCAGAACGGGGACCTCCAAGACAGCCTCAACGAGTCTGCATCTGCGGCACGGTTTTGAGACCAGGTCTTAGCACGTTGAATAGCAATCGCCCCACCGGATCCGTCGGGTCATACGAGCTGCCGCCCAGTGAGAGTGCGACCTCCTTAGCGGTGAGCTCATCGGCGATGTCCCGAGCATCGGGCACGGAGCGGGCGAGGCGATCTAGTTTGGTGACCACCAAGGTGTCCCCGGGCCAGCAGGCGGCCATCGCCTCCCGTAACCCCGGGCGGGCCCGGTGCGTCCCCGTCAGACCGTGGTCCACGTAGATCCGGTCCTCGGCCACGCCCAAACCCAATAGGGCCTCACGCTGCACGGTGAGGTCTTGTTCGATGGTGGAGACCCGGGCGTACCCGACCTTCATCCCAGCCATGCTTCCAGTGTTGCGCAGAAGGGACGTGTGCGGGCACCCCCTATGAACGGGTCATACGGGCATCAACCACACTAGGTTTCACGGTCAGGCACCCCCCACCACGGTCTCGTATCTATGAAGGTCCGTCATGCGGGCGCGATCCACGCTGTCGTTCGCCAGCCTTGAGCGTCGGAAGCTCCCGGTAAATTCAGCGGGACATGCTTGGGCCCCTCACGCTGAAGGACTTTGAATGAAGAACACTCTGCTCAGTTCCCTAAGGGAGCGCGTCCTCGATGAATCCGAGCCTCTAGCTGGGCTCCTACGCAAGTGCCTGCTGCTCGGAGCGGAAACCGGATCCGAGTCACTGCGGCAGTGGGCGAGGTACGAGCTCAATGGATACGGCGCGGACGTGGACGTACCTAACTATCGGTTGTTGCCGACGTTGCCGATCCAGGTGAACTCGATTAGCGGGATGACCGTAGTCACGGGGCAAACCTTTAATCGCCTGCAACTGCCTGTGGAGGCCCGGGAAGGGGTGCCGGAGTCGTTCCCGCTCCGTCAGCCCGTCGAAGAGCTGGAAAGCCTCACCGGAAGATCTTCAGTCTCCTTCACCGACACGGGATTGGCCTACGCCCAAACCGTGTGGAACAGCCAGCTCGGCCCGTACCAGCAGATTACGGGGATGTCCTACTCTCTTGCCGGCGCGGTACTCACCGGCGTACTTGGCCAAATCCGTACCCAGCTCGTGGACGTCGTCGCGGATCTGACGGCGGAGACTCCTTTGGCCGAGCTTCCCCGGAAGGACGCTGTAGACGCCGCCGTGGGTCAGCACATCGGCACGCAGTACAACACCACAATCCAGACAGCCACCGGGCCAACCGCAGTCGGGAGCGGAGCCAAGGCCAAGAGTGAGGGGCTGAGCGTCGAGGGCGCCATCAAGCTCCTCATCGCAGTCCAGGACGCAGCAAAGGATGTTCCCGACGGTGAGAGCCGAGCTGAGCTACTCGCGGCGGTCGAGGATCTGCGCACCGCGACCGAGCAGGAAGCCCCCGACACCGGCGAGGTCATCAAGAAGGCAGGCAAGCTACGCACACTTGCGGAGCGCATTGGGGTCCCAGCAGTCACCGCGGCCACCAGCGGGGCGGTCGAAACGGTTACCACGTTGGCGCTATCTGGCGCCTTCGGCTGAGCAGCAAAATAGGCATGCCGAAGGCCCCGTTGGTTTGGGATCTGTGTGAGCACCGGCCCCGCACTGCACGGTCCCGGACTGTCGGTGAGCGTTCCCTATGACCGGTCCGGTTTCCTCCGCTGGACCGGAGTCGTCAACTCATCCGCCAGCCTGGTCGGCCGGTTGCGGCTCCGGCGCCTCCTCGAGCGCCCGGCTCTCCAGCACGCGACCATGCCGGGCCTCCATCTGCCCGGCGATGAAGGCAAAGGTGCCGAAGACGGGCCCGAAGACGGTCAGCTCATCCCCGCCGTCCAGGGCGATCGCTACCCCGACGAACCAGAACCATGCGCCCACCAACCACAGAAAGGCCCGGCTCAGCTGCCCCTGACGGTGGTAGCCCAGCCGCGGACGCTGCGGCAGCGGTCCGGTTTCCCCGCGGCGATGCGTGCGGTGCTCGTGACGCAGCACCATGGCAAAGGCCGTCGCACCGACGACTCCCACGACCGTGTTGGGCAACCAGTACCCCGCCCTGGCCCCGAGCCACTCCAGGGCAGGGACGATGTGGGCGGCGATCACCAAACCAACGACCACGACCGCGCAGGCCAGGGCCCGCCGCAACCACCGGTATTGCCGCCAGCTCCGTAGCTTCATCGCACCTCCCCCGACCCTTCGTGGGGTCAGCGTAGCCACAGCCGCCTCATCGTTTCCGTCCGCATACATGGGGGAGACCTGGCCAGAACGACGGTCGGGGAGCCGGACGTAGGCTGGGATGTGCGCGACTGCAGGTCCTTCATTTACGCCCGTCCCTGGGGAGTTGCCGACCATGATTCTCCCGAAGATCCGCGATCCCCGTCTCACCACCATCCGCCGCGGTGGCACCCTGACGGACAGCGACCACCGCCTGCTGGCGCTGTGGGCGGCCTCCTGTGCTGAGCACGTCCTGCCCCTCTTCGAGTCGGCGCACCCGGGCGACCAGCGTCCGCGCGCAGCCATCGACCACGTGCGCGCCTGGGTGCGTGGGGAGCTGCCGATGATGGAGTCCCGGGCGGCTGGAGGCCACGCCATGGGGGCGGCCCGGAACAAACGCGGAGCAGCCCGGCACGCCGCCTACGCCGCCGGGCAGGCCGGCGCGGTGGCGCACGTGGCCGCCCATGAACTCGGCGCGGCCGCCTATGCGATCAAGGCCGCACGAGCCGCCGCCGTGGACGGTGAGGCCGAGGCCGCCGGCCGAGCAGAATGCCGGTGGCAGCGGGAGCAACTCCCGGAGAGAATTCGCCAACTCGTGCTGGAGGACCAGCGATTGCGCAACGACATCTGCTGGCGGGTCTTCGACTGCTGAGCAAACGGGACGGCCCCCGGTTCGCTTGATTTCTCCACCTGCTGCGTTGCAGTTGGGGTTGTCCTTGCGGACGGTGATCCGGACCACCCCTCTACCCTTGCTGGATGATCACGTTGCAGGAACCGCCGGCACTGACCACGCCGTCCGTTCGGGTCAGGACCTCGTATCTCGTGGGAGAACAGGCCGATATGATGCGCCGCGGATCCGACACGGCGTGGCTTCGTGAGGCCAGCCTTGATTTCGATCGGTTCGTGGCCGATCGTGTCGGCGTCAGGCAGCGATGGGGTGTTCCCTCGGAACTGCTCTGGTTCGCCTCCGCCGAGTACTACATCGGCTCGGTGGTCCTTCGTCACCGACTGACCGAGGACGAGGGCGGTGGGCACATCGGCTATCACGTCGTCTATCCGTGGCAGCGCCAGGGGCACGCCACCCAGATGCTTCGGTCCGCCTTGGGCAAGTGCGCGACACTCGGCATCGCCCGTGCCCTGCTGACCGTCGCTCCGGACAATCAGGCGTCCTTGACGGTCGTGCGCCGTAACGGCGGGGTAGCCGACGGAATCAACCACGAGGGCGAACTCCGTTTTTGGGTGGACACATCCGCGTCGGCCTAACGACGACCGCTGAGGGATGGAGACCACACCACGGTTGGCTCGTCCCGCGTTCCGGTAGGGGTCCGCTGGTGGGCGCTTGATTCCTGTATGAGCGAGTTGCCCGTGGGGTCGAGTGCGCTCTTCTGAGGTCGTCGGGCGACATACTCGGACCATGGATGAATCAATGCCGGTGGCCGAGTTCGCGACCCCCGGACCGTTGCGGGACCGCCTCGTCCAGCTGATCCGGTCCGGCGCGAAGACAGGCACATCGTCGCTGCTGGGTGACTACGAAGCCGAGGACCAGCCCCTGCCGCGCCCCGGCGAATGTCAGACCCTCATCGACTCCACCGGGCAGGTGGTTGCCACCTTGGAGATCACCGAGGTGGCCACGATGCGGTTGGCCGAGGTGCCCTGGGAGCACGTGCTGGCCGAGGGCGAGGGGCACCGCAGCGTGGCCCAGTGGCGGGAGGCCCACGAGGAGTTCTGGACGGCCACGCCGCCGGAGGCGTGCGCCGAGGTCCCGGGGCACGACTTGGACGACGACACGCTTGTGGTGCTGGAACGATTCCGGCTCCTCCCGGACCCGGTGAAGTGATCCCATCGATCCGGCTCTGTGGTGTGCCGCTGGCACCAATCCAGCGCACCACCAGCACGAGGCCGTTTGCTATACATATGACCCGGCTACCGGACACTGCCGACGGATCGACGTTGCAGTAGGGGCTCCTGCCCGGGCTCCAGCACCTGTGGGTAGCTCTCATGCCCCGGTTGGCGAGCTGCGCTGAGAGTCAGTGCTCGGTGCTGAACCCGGGTTTTGCGGCACGTTCGTCCGCGGGGAGCAGTTCCTGGAAAAGGGTGATCTGCAGCCCGGCGGGGGCGTTGAGCCGGGAGTTCAGCGACTGCCACGGAGTGCGCACCGGGGCTGCGACCACCTCCCCGCCGGCGTCCTGCAGGCGATCGGTGGTCTCTGGGGCGTCGTCGACCTCGAAGGCCAGGCGGATGGCCGGGCTGGGTCGGCCGTTGGCCTCGATCCGGTCGATGACCTGCTTGTGAGCGGGGCTGGTGATCTCCAGGGTGGCCCGGCCGGCCTCGAGGATGGCCACCCGGTCGCCGGGGCCTTCGGCGAAGGAGGCCGACTCGGGCAGGCCCAGTGCGTCGCGGAAGAAGGCCAGGGCGGCGTCGTAGTCGGCAGCCTCGACCACCACGCGCAGCTGACGGACCGGCGGGTGCTGCTGTTGAGGTTCCATGGGCCCATGGTGGACCCTCACACCGGTGTGAGGATCAAGGCCTGCCGAAGTCGGTGATGACCTCCTCCAGGCTGTCCCGAGCCCGGACCGCCTCCCGCACCGCCGTTTCCAAGCGTTGATGCTCCTGGGCCAGGCGGGTCTCCAGGTGCCCGGTCCGTTCCTGGGGCGGGGCGTGAAGGCAGGGGAGCAGCTCGGAGATCACCCGGCTGCACAGCCCGGCGGCGTAGAGCTGCTGGATCTGCACCACCCGATCCACGTCACCGGGGGTGTAGCGGCGGTGCCCGGCCGGGGTGCGGTGGGCGCGTAGCAGTCCCTGGTCCTCGTAGTAGCGCAACGACCGGGCACTGACACCGGTCGCCTCCGCCAGCTCACCGATCCTCATGGGCTCCATCCTTACCCAGCAGCTCAGCGATAGGAGGCACCAAGGGTGGGGTCAGGCCTCGATGCCGATCACCGTGGTGCCGGCCGCGACGTCGCTGGTCACCACAGCGCCGGCGCCGATCTTTGCCCCTTCCCCGATGGTGACCGGGCCGACCACCTTCGCCCCGGAGCCGATGAGCACCCCGTGCCCGACGAGGGCGTGGCGCCGGCCCGGGGAGCCGTCGCCGACGAAGCTGGCCCCCTGGTAGATGGTCACGTCGTCGCCGATCACGCTGGTCTCCCCGATCACGACCTCGCTGCCGTGGTCGATGAACAGCCGGTGCCCGACCACCGCCCCGGGGTGGATGGTGATCCCGGTGGCCTTTGCCGTGGCGGTGGCGATCGCCTGGGCGGCCGGTTTGCCCCACCGGGCGGACCACAGGCGGTGGGCGAGGCGGTGGGCGGCCACCGCATGCAGCCCCGGATAGCTCAGCAGCGTGGCCGCGGTGCCTTGGCCGGCGGGATCGGCGGCGGCGATCGCACGGGCATCGGCCAGGACACAGGGACGGGTGGAGTCAGCCATGGCCACACCCTAGAAGACATCGATGCGAGCACCGCTCATATGGCCCCACGCTCAATGGCCCGGTGAACGGGGGCTTCGCAGGGCTCTGCCGGGCAGGGCAGGTACGGGAGCAGAGCCGGCAGGGCGGTGATGCCGTCCTCGTCGAGGAAGTGCCCGGCCCCGGGCACCACCACCTTCTCCGCACCCAGTCCGGTGGCGAGGGCGTCGGTCGCAGCCGGGGGCACAATCCGGTCGTCGTCGGAGCGCACCACGACCCGCTGGCCGGTGTGGGCCGCCACCGCTGTCAGGTCAGGTGCGGTGGCCAGGAAGGCATCCAGCACCGGCAGGGTGGGCAGGGTCCCGATGAACCCGGACACGGCCACCAGCCCGCCCAGCGACCACGGCACGGGCAGGTCGGCGAGGTGGCGCAACGCGGTGATCACACCGAGGCTGTGGGCGATCACCCACGTCCCCTCATCGGGAGTCACGAGCACCCTGGCGATCCCTTGCTGCCAGGCCGTGGCGTCCGGGGCCGCCGGGTCGGGCAGGGCCACGCAGGTGACCTCGACACCGGTGGCCCGGAGCTGGTCGGTGAGCCAGGGGAACCAGTGGCGGGTCGGGTCGGCGGCGTAGCCGTGGACGATGACGCCCCGGGACATGGGGGCGGAGGAAGCGGTGGTGGCGGTGTGCATAGGGTGAGTCTCAAGGATGACGTCGACGTGAAGGTCAACCCCGGAGGATCGGAAGGGTGGGCAGGGATGCGGATCGGTGAGCTCTCCCGGGTGTCCGGGGTCAGTGCCCGGGCGTTGCGCTACTACGAGGACCAGGGTCTGCTGGTGCCCGAGCGGGCTTCCAACGGGTACCGGGAGTATGCCGAGGACGCTCCGGTGATCGTGGCCCAAATCCAGGGGATGTTTTCCTTCGGGCTCAACTCCGAGACGATCCGGCGGTTCCTGCCCTGCGCCCGCGGTCAGCAACCGCAGCTGCAGATGTGCGCGGACCTGCGGGCGCATCTGCAACAGCGCCGAGAAGAACTCGAACGCCACACCGCCCAGCTGCTCGCACAACGCCAGGTCATCGATACCCATCTAGCCGGCTGAATACCGCACCGGTCCCGTCCGCATAGATTGCGAAAGACGCTGCAGTTCGGGTTGCGTTGTAACGCTTTCAACGCCGGGTATGGCCTTGGCGGCTCAGCTTGGAACGTCTTTGGCCATGATGTGCTGCAGGACGTCCGTGGTCGTCGGTCCTGTCACCTCAGGGACCCAAGGGTGGGGCCACAGCTGGTGGTGACTGACCCACCCGGTGCGGATGCCGATCTGATGGGCTCCTGTCATGTCGGTCACCGGGTGGTCCCCGACCATCCAGGACTGTTCCGGGCGGTGTCCGGCCTGGGACAGGGCGGTGTCGAAAAGCAGCCGGTGAGGCTTCTTCGCCCGGATCGCCTCGGAGATCACCGGGTGCGGGCTGTAGCGCAGCAGGCCGGTGCGGCGGAGCTTGTGCAACTGCTGGGCGACATTCCCGTTGGTCACCACCACCAAGGCAGCCCCCTTCGCGACCAGGCTCTCCAGAGTCTCGAGCACACCGGGGTAGGCCTCGATGCGCTCGTGCAGCTCGTGACGTAGGGAGTCCACCAGGCCGGGGACCGGTGTGCTCAGGTGGAAGCGTTCGCGCATCAGCGCGGCCAGTTCCGCCCGGGGCCGGTAACCGTCCTGATCGGCGGCGATCAGCCATTCCAGATCACTGGCGTCGCCGTCGAGGCCGGCGACGAAGTCACTGGCCCAGCTGGTGAAGGCGCCGCGGCGGTCCACCAGCGTGTCGTCCAGATCCAGCATGATCAGCACAGCAGCCAGCTTATGGGCACCACCACACGCACCAAGGGCGCCTTGCAGTTGGGGTTAGAAACGGAGCAGGTGATAGGCGCTCACCCGCTGGCGGTGACCGCGCGTGCGGTGCGGTTGGCGGCGCCGGCGGAGCGCAACAGCACCACGACTTCGCAGATCAGCGCGACGGCGGCCACTGCGGTGCCGGTATACCCGCCACCAAGAACCTGAACGATCAGTGCAGTCGGTAGCCCTATCGCGGCTACCGGCACCATCTTCCGCACCACGGGCAGGGCCGCGGCATGGCCGGCAGCCCAGGCCTCATCGGAGACCTTGGTGTGGCGGGTGCGGATGCCCGCCGATCCGTTGCGCCCGAGTGCATCCTCGGCAGCCCAGCGCACCACCGGGATGCTCATCGCGGGGAGGACCACCAGGGCGAAGAGCAGCGGGACGAGGCCGGCGATCTCGTCGGTCATCGCGAATAACCTCCGGGCTGTTGGTCTTATCCACACTACGAGAAGCGCGGTTCGTCCAAGGCACCCTGCCCCGCCCGGCCTGTCGCAGGACGGTCCCGGGCTCCTGAGTGTGCAGCTGGGGGTGATGCTCGGTCGTGACGGTGGTGGATATCCGGCCGGCGGGGGATCTGCAGGCGATGGCACCGGGGAAGAATGAGGTGGCCGTGTTGCCGTTGAAAGGCTTGTTGTCCGTGAGTTGCGCCCCTGTTTTGTGCGTTCGTGAGCTGGTGTGTGGTTATGCCGGGGTGCCGGTGACCGCCGGGGTCAGCTTCGAGGTGGGTCCGGGGGAGGCGGTGGTGCTGCGCGGGGCCAATGGGGCGGGCAAGTCCACGGTGCTGCGCACGGCGGTGGGCCAGCAGGTGCCGGTGAGCGGGGAGCGGTGGCTGAAGGGTGGTCCGGTGGTGGAGGACTCGCTGGTCTACCGCCGGGCGGTGAGTTGCCTGTTCGACGAGGACGCGTTCCTGCCCGGGGTGTCGGTGGGGCATCACCTGGAGCTGGTGCTGCGCGGGCACGGGGTGTCCGACGCGCCGGCGGTGGCCGCTGAGGCGGTGGAGGAGTTCGGGCTGGGCGACCGGGTGGACGCCTCGCCGTTCGCTCTGTCCTCGGGACAGCGCCGGCGGGCGCTGCTGGCCGCAGCACTGATCCGCCCGTTCGAGCTGCTGGTGCTCGATGAGCCCGAACAGCGCCTGGATGCGCTGATGCGTGCGCGGCTGGCCGATCGTCTGGTCGCCGCCCGCGAAGCGGGGGCGGGGTTGCTCATCGCCACGCACGACGCCTCGCTGGCGGAGGCAGTGGGCACCACCGTGCTGACCATCGACTCCAACGGTGCCCTGCCACCGGCCGTAACTGAGACGCAGCGGGAGGGCCGGTCGTGACGGCCGGTGCCGGCGTGACGCCGGCCGGGCCCGCCGAGATCGAGGTGTTCCTGCGAGCAGCCCGGGCCCATGTTCGAGGCCGGGCTCGAGGTGCGGATCGGTTCGTCGATGCGTACACCGGGCTCTTCGTCACGGTGGTTCTGGGGGCCTGGGCGGTCGCCGGGGTCCTGGGTCTCGGGGCCTCGTTGGCGGAGCTGGTGGCCGCCGGTTCCCCCGGCGGGATGCTGCACCGCCCGGCGGCAGACTGGATGGGGGCCGGGGCACCGGTGCTCGGAGTCGCCGTGCTGCTCGGGGTGGCCTGGGCCGGTGTGGTGGATCTGTTGCGGGGGCTGGGACCGGTGGGGGTGTCCCCGGAGCGGGCGGTGTGGGTGTGGCCGCTGCCCGGGGCCGGGGCTCAGGAACCGCTCCGCAGTGTGCGCCGGATGCTGTGCGCGGCGGCGGCGACCGGGGCCTTGTTTGGTGGCTCAGGGTTGCTGCTGATGTGGGGCGCTGGGCTGACTGCTGGGTGGGGGCAGCCGTGGTGGCAGGCGGTAGCGCAGCTAGTGGGCTGGGCCGGTCTGGGGGTCAGTGCCGTCGGGGTCTCGATCTGGGTCCAGGCTTCAATCGGGGTGCCCGCATCGCTGCGGTCCCGCCCCTGGGCGGGCTGGTTCCTGGCCCTGGGGGCTGTGCTGGTCGTGCTGGCCGGGACCCGGGACGGGGCCACCGGCCGGTGGGATGTCCTCGTGCCACCCCTGCGGGCCTGGGGGATCGCGGGAGCACTGACGGTGGCGGCCGGGCTGTTCTGGGCCCGGGCGCTGCGGTGGGCTCAGACCCTGGGCGGGGTGCAGCTGCGGGCGGCCGGGGCGCGGACCCGGCACCTGAGCAACGCCGTGTCCCTGCTGTCGACCCAGGACCTGACCGCGGCGCTGACCCCCGCCACGGTGCCCGGGGTGCGGGGACTGCCCGGGCGCACACCGGGCTGGGTGGCCGGGCCGCGCACGGTGGTGCTGTTCGCCTCGCTCACCGCGCTGCGGACCAGCCGGTGGCGGGCCGGGCTGGCCGTGGACCTCGGGTTGACCGTGGTGCTGTTGGCCGCTTTCGCCCACACCGTGGTGCTCGCCGGCTGGGCTGCGCTGCTGGTGGTGGGATACCGCGGGCTGGGCCGCGGCACGGCCTATCTGAGTGATCTGCGCGCCGGGGCCGCCGCCGAACGGAACCTCCCGATCGGGGCCACCGCAGCGGCCCTGGTGCACCTGGTCGTCCCGTGCGCGCTCAACGCCGCGGTCCTGGCCGCCGCAGCCGTGCTGGCAGGCCTCGCGGCCGGCACCAGCTGGGCGGCGCTGATGCTTCTCGGTGCCGTGACCGGGGCCGGAATCGGTGCGGCCGGCCTCTACCGCGCCCTGGGCCCGGAACCGGACCACACCCAGCCCCCAATCGATACACCCCTGGGGCCGGTGCCCGTAGCCCAGTTGATCGGCTACAGCCGGGGGCTCATCCTGGTGCCCGCCCTGCTCGCGGCCCCCGCCGCCGCCCTGCTTCATCCGGCCTCCTGGCCGGCGGCCCTGGCTGCCGGCCTCGCCCTGACGGCCACCGCCGTGGCCCTGGCGATCAGCACCGACCGGAAACACTGAGGCCCAAATTGTGAGGGCTACGACCGAGCCCCAACACACCTGCCAGGTTCATGAAGTGCGATAAGGGTTCCTGGGTGGTGCCTTCCAGCGGGGTCCTTGCGTCGTGGCGCGGGTGCGCGGCATACGGTGGGGACTGTCGAACGGAGAGGCGTGATCTGGTGAGGCGAGCCCTGCGTGTGCATCGGCTGAGCACCTATCTGGTGTTCCAGACGCTCACCCTGGTGCTGGCCCTGGGCTACGCCGCCGTCCGATCCCCGGGGAGCTGGTCGGCCTGGGCGCTGTGCTGGGCGGTGCTGATGGGGGTGGGGCTGGTGTGGACCCAGCTGGTGTGGGGCCCGTGCTGGGAAGCCGGGGCCGACTACGGCCTGACCGCCGGGGTCCGCGTCACCCTGATGGCTGTCGCCGGTGCGTCGCTGATGCTGCCCTTCCTAATCCTGAACGTGGTTCTCGACCCGGTGTGGTTCCTCTACGCCCTGGTCCTCACCCCCTACGGGCTGGTGGCCGGGTTGCTTGGTGGGGCTGTCCTGGCCGTCCGGGACCGTGGTGCTGTCCCTGTCCCGCGCGCCCACGACGCCGCCGACGCGAACGCCCGCTGAGGAGACGTGCGCCCGCGGGCGCTCCTGATCCGTCAGCGCTGCCGATGGGGTTGCTTACCAGTGCGCCCTTCGCCGGAGGACGACAGCGAGCACCGTCGTCAGAGCCAGCACTGACAGGCAGATCCAGAAGATCCACGGTCCCGCCGGATACATATCGACGTAGACCCAGGGTTGTTGGCCATCCTGGTTGGGGTAGCCGCAGACGAATGTGGGTGGGAAGAATGTCCGTTCCCCGGAGGCGGTTCCCAGGCTGCTGGCACCCAGTGCCTGGGCGCTCTCCGAAGGCCCCTTGGACAGGCAGACGTACTGCGGGCCCTCGCGCACGGCCACCCCGTGCGCCAGCTGGTTGCCGACCCAGAACAGCAACGCGACCGTTGCGATGACCCGGTTGACGACGATCCAGCCGCCGATTCCGATGCCGGTCCTCGGCTCGACGTCGATATCTGTTCCGCGGTAGGCCGGAGTGGGAGTGCTCATGGTCGGAGCCTAGGCTCCGTAGACCCTGTGATTGCAGTGGAGGTTCCCTAGAAGTGTCGCCCAGTGAGGCGAAAGACGCCGTCGAGTATGAGCGTCAGCACCCCGCCAATCATCAGGGCGCAGGCTCCCCAAAGGACCAGGACGGGAAGAATGGGAACGCCCAGGTTGTACACGTCGGCAATGATCCAGAGGGCCAGCATGAGCAAGGCAATGACGGCACCGAGCCCAGTGACAAGAAGGGCCCACCGATGTAGGGACATGGTGGGTTTCATGGTGATCTCTGGTCTTAGGCTCGCCCCGTGGCGGATCGGAGCCTCACGGCGGATCTCATGCTCGGATCGTCGCACGGTCAAGACGCCATCGGCTGTCCCATCTTGTGCGGCTGTGCCGGCACCGAGGGCACCAGCCTCACCAACGAGATCCTCACCGTCGACGAGCCTCCCGAACCACCGCTGTGACCCGGTAGGGGTTCTGAAGCGACACCACGAGTTCTGTGCGCTGTGATGCCGCCGGCTCGTGGTCGACTGGGGTTCATGTTCGATCCGCCTGACCCGCTTGCCGGGGTGTGGCCTCGGCACACCGGCCGATGCCTGCTGCGTCCGGTGCAGGCCGCCGACCTCGACGCGATGCTCGTCTACCGGGGTGATCCGCACGTCACCGAGCATCTGGGCCACGCCCCGTTGTCGCGCGATGAGGTGCAGGAGCGCATCCAGGTCCGCTTGTCCGGGCAGGATCCTGTGCCGGGGTGGTTCGTGCGCGGGGTGGCGATCGTCGTCGATGGCCGGTTGGTTGGGGATGCGATGCTGCGTCTTCAACCGGGGCCAGGGAGGCAGTCCTGGCAGTTGTGGATCGGCTACGCGTTGAGACCCCAGGTGTGGGGGCGTGGCCTGGCGACCGAGGTGGCCACTGCCCTGGTCGGCGTCGGTGACGAGTTGGGCCTACCGGTCTGGGCGGAGACGTTTGCAGAGAACGTCGCCTCGCAACGTGTCCTCGAGAAGGCAGGGCTGGAACTTGTGGATGAGGTCGTGGCCGAGGGCCGGCTGTGCCGAATCTTCGCTCGGCAGGGTTGAAACCTTGGGCACGTGGTGAAGCAGCCATGGCCCGGTAAGCGATGGCCTATGACCGCAAGCTTTCGGTACGGTCGCCGTGCTTCTGTACGTAGTCCTTGATGCCGGCGGTGACGCCCTTGCGCACCACCCAATAGAGCAGCCACAAGGTGATAGCGACCATGAGCAACCAGATGAACAATCCAAGGAATGCTCCGAAGCTGGCGACGTCCATCATGAAAGACCTCCTGGGTTGGGTCCTTCCACGCTATAGAGGAATGGTTCAGTCCTTTGCCTCCCGCCCGGACCGTGCGTGTCGGCCAGGCATCCCGTGTTCCACCAGCCATGTGCCTGCCTCACATCCTGGCACCGTGGTTTCACCAAGGACCCGAAACGAAGTCCTCACTCGTGGAGGCCCACCACCGTGGTGCCAGCCGCGACATCGGAGCTCACCACCGCGCCGGCGCCGATCTTCGCCCCGGCCCCGATCGTGACCGGACCGATGACCTTCGCCTCAGATCCGATGAGCGCCCCGTTCCCGACTAAGGCGTGGCGCCGGCCCGGGGTGCCGTCGCCGACGAAGCTGGCGCCCTGGTAGATGGTCACGTCGTCGCCGATCACGCTGGTTTCCCCGATCACAACCTCGCTGCCGTGATCGATGAACAGCCGGTGCCCGATCACCGCACCCGGGTGAATGGTGATCCCGGTGGCCTTTGCTGAGGCGGTGGCGATGGCCTGAGCGGCAGGTTTGCCCCACCGGGTGGACCACAGGCGGTGGGCGATCCGGTGGGCAGCCACCGCGTGCAGACCCGGGTAGCTGAGCAGGGTGGCCGCGGTGCCCTGCCCGGCGGGGTCGGCAGCGGCGATCGCGCGGGCATCTGTCAGGACACTGGGGCGGGTGGAGGCGGCCATGGGCACACCTTAGAAGACATCCAATCGGGGTAACGCACCACCCGCTTTACATATGGGCGGTTAGCGGCGGCCCGTGCTGCGGTAGGGGTTGCTGTCAGGGGCGACGTATGGCAGCCAGATGGCACTCGGGAAAGCGGTGCAACGAGTCAGGCAGGCTCATCGTGCGCCAGGCCTCGTCGAACCCGGCTCGGGCAAGCCGTGCACTCATCTCCTCGGGATGCCAGCGCCAGGCCGGTGCCACCGCGTGATCGAACGGCACCACCGGTTGCCCTTCGCCATCAGTGCTCTGGAAGGCCAGCAGCACCACGCCGCCGGCCGGCATGCGCTATGCCCAGGAAGCGAGCACGCCACCGATCCGGTGGGGATCGACGTGGATCAGGCTGAACCGGGCCAGGACACCGCGGAGCGGAACCAGCTGATCGGTCGGCCCCGGGGAGTCGTTGAGGTTGGCCTCGCCGCGCCGGAACGCCACCTCGGGGTGTGACCTGCGGGCGATGTCCAGCATGGCTTCTGAGGGATCGATGCCCATGACGTGAAGGCCGTGGTGGGCGAGGTCGGCGGTGACGTGCCCGGTCCCGCATCCGATGTCCACCACGGTGCTCTCGCTGTGGTGGACCAGGACCATGTCCGCGAAGGTGGCGACCGCATGTCGTTCCAGAGGTGTCTGGAACGGGTCCGGGAAGGTGAGCTCGTACTGTTCGGCCAGTGCGTCGTAGCCGGGTTGGGTTCCCACGCGGGACAGCCTCCCACACCGCGGTGTTCACCGGGCGCTTCGCCTGCTCTCGGGCGGTGGATCGATGGTTCCGGGCGTGTTCGGGAGGGCCCCAGCGGGGTTCAGATAGCGTGCAGCGCCCGTGCGCAACGCAGCAGCCCCCGGGCCCGAGGCCGCTCCGGTGCAGACGGTGCTCCGTGGTGGTCGATGCGTGCTACTGCGTGTGCGCCAGCACGTAACGGTCCAGGCCGTCCTGGCTGGCCTCGAGCTCGAAGCCGCGGCGGGTGAGCAGCCGGGTCGAGGCGGTGTTGGCCGGAGCGGCCCAGGCGATCAACCGGACCCGACCGTAGACGTCCGGGACCGTGGCCACGGCCAGGTCGACCATGGCTCCGGCCACCCCGCGCCCCCAGTGCTGTGGGGACACCCAGTAGCCAATCTCCACGCCCGCATCGCACCGGGTGGTGACCACCAGGCCGACCGCCTCGCCACCTGCTTCAGCGATGAACCACCGGACCGCCCCACCCTGCTCGACCGGCTGCTGCTGCAGCGCGGCACGAAGACGGTCCTGGATGGCCTGCGGCGCCCAGGGGCGACCGTCACCGACGAAGCGGGTCACTCGCTCGTCGGTGGCCAGGCCGGTGAAGAAAGCAGTGTCCGCCTCGTGGAACGGGCGCAGAGTGATCGAAGGGCGGGTGGGCATGGGGCAAGACCTTTGAAGTAGGAGCGGGGCCCCTGTCACCGTATCCGGCACCGGGTGATCCATGGTCACCCCGTGGCGTGAAGGTGGCAGTCCGTGTGCGATGACCGTGGTGGGCAGTGATGCTGCCCTAACGTGGTGAGCATGATCAGTTCCCGGCCCGCCCCGATCGAACAAGCTGTCCTTGAGGATGCGAGGGCCGTGCACGAGCTTCGGTGCCAGATCGAGGACTGGCTGGGTGAGCAGGGCATCGAGCAGTGGGGCCACGGCCATGTGAGCCGGCAGGAGATCACCGAGCAGATCCGGGCCGGCCAGTGGTATCTGGTCCGCGGCCCCGCCATAGGGGTCGCCGCGGCCGTGCGGCTGCTGTGGGCCGATCCCGAGGTCTGGGGTGCCGATGACACCCCGGCGGCCTATGTCCACGGGCTGATGGTCCACCGCGGTGCGTCCGGCCGTGGCCTGGGGGCGTTTCTCCTGGACTGGGCCGCGGAGCGTGGCCGGGCTGAAGGAGCAGCGGTCATCCGGCTGGACTGCGTGGAGTCGAACACAGTCCTGCGCACCTTCTACCGGCGGCAGGGATTCCAGGAGGTAGGCCGGCGGGACTTCGACGGGCCCTGGTACAGCGCCACCCTGCTGGAGAAGACCTTGCCGCCCGGACCACCGCCGGCATCCCCAGCAGGGCGCCCCATCGTCCATGGGCACGAGGGACGCTCAACGGGCCGTTAACCCGGCCGAGCCGTCGGCCCGCAGCGGCACGGTGGTGTGGCGCAGGAAGGTCTGCACCAGGGGTCCGGCGGCCACGGCCAGGACCACGGTGCCCGCCCCCACGGTCCCATCGAGGCCCCAGCCGACGGCCAGCACGAGGACTTCGATGCCGGTGCGCACCGTCCACAGTGGCTGGCCGGTGACCCGCACGGCTCCGGTCATCAGCCCGTCGCGGGGTCCGGCGCCGAAGCGGGCCCCGAGGTAGAGGGCGTCGCAGAAGGCGAACAGGACCAGCCCGAGACCGTAGTGGGCCAGCTGCTCGGCCAGTGTGCCCGGGGCGGGCAGGAGGTGGGCGGCGGCATCGGCGGCGGCCCCCACCAGCACCACGTTCACGACGGTGCCGAGTCCGGGCAGTTCACGCAGTGGGATCCAGAACACCAGCACGGTGAGCGCGATCAGGTTCGTGGCCATCCCGAAGGACAGCCCGGTGCGGTGGGCGAGGCCTTCGGCCAGCACGTTCCAGCTCGAGGCCCCCAACCCGGAGCCGACCAGCAGGGCCAAGGCGGTGCCGTACCCGATCAGCCCGGCCAGCAGCTGGAACAGCCGGCGGGGCTTGTGCTCGGCCCGCAGCTGCTCGCCGGCGCTCATCCGCCGCGCCACCAGTGGCTGGTCGGTGAGTGGAGGGGACGGGGATGCGGGCATAGGGGTCCTTCGGTGGGGGGTGACGGTGCCGGGCGGTCCGGGGCACGGTGTTCATCCTCGGGGGTATCTGGAGTTGAGAAAAAGGGCCAGAGCCCGGATCCTGGCCTGGTGCACACCACTGCCCCGACCCTGGACCGGCTGCTGGGGGACTGGGCGGCGGGCACCGGCCCGGCGCACCGAAAGCTCACCGACCGGATCCGGCTGCTGATCCTCGACGGGCGCCTGCCGCTGGGGACCACGGTGCCGGGGGAGCGGGACCTGGCCACCCGGCTGGGGATCAGCCGCACCACGGTGGCCACCGCCTACACGACCCTGCGCGAGACCGGTTACCTCACCACCCGGCAGCGAACCCGCAGCACCACCACCGTCCCGCCCGGGGCCACGAGTACCGGCCACCACGCCACCGAGCTCGTTGACGGGCAGCTGATCGACTTCTCCCACGCCTCCCCACCGGCCCCCGGAGAAGCCCTGCACCGGGCCTACACCGCAGCACTGGAGCAGCTGCCGCGGCACCTGCCCCGCCACGGCTACGCCCAGATCGGGTTGCCCGAACTCCGGGAGGCGGTGGCCACCCGGTACCGGGCCCGTGGGCTGGCCACGACCCCGGAGCAGATCCTGATCACCACCGGGGCCCAGCACGGGGTGCACCTGCTGGTGCGCGCCCTGCTGCGCCCCCGGGCCCGGGTGGTGGTCGATCACCCCACCTATCCGCACGCCCTGCACCTGCTGCGTACCACCCGGACGCGGATCACCCCGGTGGCCCTCACCGACACCGGCTGGGACCTGCCCGCCCTCGCTACCGCCACGCACGGGGCGGATCTGGCGTATCTGCTGCCGGACTTCCACAATCCCACCGGGCTCTGCCTGGCCCCCGCCGACCGGGAACGGCTCCGGTTGGGGTGCCCCACCGTGGTGGACGAGACCATGGCCGAGCTCGCCCTGGAGACAGACCCGCCCGTGCCGCTGGCCGCCTATCACTCAGGGGTGATCAGTGTGGGATCGGTGTCCAAGACCGTCTGGGGCGGGCTGCGGATCGGCTGGATCCGCGCCGACCCGGCCCTGATCCAGCGCCTGGCCCAGGCACGGGCCGACACCGACCTGGGCACCCCGGTGCTGGAACAACTGGCCTGCGTGGCGCTGCTGGAGAAGATCGACACGATCCTGCCCACCCGCCTGGACGAGCTGCGGGCCGGCCGCGCCCACCTGCTGGGCCTGCTCGGTGCGCACTTCCCGGACTGGACCGTCATGCCCGGGGTAGGCGGGTTGTCGGAGTGGGCCACGATGCCGGCCCCGATCAGCTCCCGGTTGGCCGCGCTGGCTCCGCAGCACGGTCTGCGCCTGGCCGCCGGGCCCCGCTTCGGGGTGGGCGGGGCCTTCGAACGCCACCTGCGCCTGCCCTACTCCCTGGACGCCCCCGCCCGGGAGGCCGGCATGCACGCCCTGGCCGCCACCGTGCAGGCCGCCCGCTCAGGCCACCGCGCCACCGACACCCCACCAGCCGGCCTGGTCTGAACACCACAGCCCTGCTGTAGAGGTCTGGTGCGGGCTCATCCCTCGTCGGTGCCCACAACCGTAGTGCCGGCCGCGACGTCGCGAGCCACCACCGCGCCGGCGCCGATCTTCGCACCCTCCCCGATGGTGACCGGGCCGACGACCTTCGCCCCGGACCCGATGAGCACCCCGTCCCCGACGACGGCGTGGCGCCGGCCCGGGGAGCCGTCGCCGACGAAGCTTGCACCTTGATAGATGGTCACGTCGTCGCCAATCACACTGGTTTCCCCGATGACGACCTCGCTGCCGTGGTCGATGAACAGCCGGTGCCCGATCATCGCACCGGGATGGATGGTGATACCGGTGGCCTTCGCCGCGGCGGTGGCGATCGCCTGAGCGGCCGGTCTGCCCCACCGGGTGGACCACAGACGGTGGGCGAGGCGGTGGGCGGCCACCGCGTGCAGCCCCGGGTAGCTCAGCAGCGTGGCCGCGATGCCCTGCCCGGCGGGGTCGGCGGCGGCGATCGCGCGGGCATCGGCCAGGACGCTGGGACGGGCAGGTTCGGTCATGGCCACACCCTAGAAGACATCCGACCGGGACAGCTGACCCCTACCGGATTTACCTATGGCCCGGCTATCAGCCGCTCCACGAGAACGACATTGCCTGTGGGGTTGGCCCGTGCGGGGGTAGGCCCTGTCCTGATGGGCGTGCTGGCCGTACTTGCACGCTTCCCACAGGGATGCTGTTACCGAGGAGCGATGGGTCAGGCGTCGTCGTCCTGGCTCCACAGCCAATGCAGGTAGATGGCGCCCCATCCCGGGCCCAAAGCGTCCACCAGGGCGTTGGCCACCGTGCGGGCGTCCACCCAGGGGTAGCGCTGACCGATCCGCGTCGCTTCCTGGCAGATTCTCTCCGGATCGTGGCCCTCGTGGTGCAGGGCGAGGGTGGCTTCACTGAGCCGGGCCTCGAAGAGCCGTCGATCCGTCAGGGGCACGGGCTCAAAGGTGATAGACATCAGACTCCCTCAGATCAACGATCGCCCCAGGGAGCCGGAGTTGCTCCCACGAGCAGCTCCGCAAATGGTGGAGACATAGTAAGCAACATCACACTCAAGTGGCTATTCGAGGCTTTATCTCATGTGGTATCTACTCTGGCGCTCCTCGGGGCAGCGCGAGCCCCCACGGAAACGGTGCGGCGAACTCTGACAAATCCACCGGAGTCAGGGGTGGGCGTTGACCGCCACCGACAGCTCTCCGGGCAGCTCATCGAGGTACCTGGAGGTGGTGGTCACCGAAGCGTGACCCAGCAGCTGGGCAACGACCTTCATGTCCCAGCCTTCGGCGAGCATCAGGGTGGCTGCGGTGCTCCCGGACATTGCCCGCGGGAATGATGATGCAGGTGAGGTTGCCAATGCCACGCCTATCCCGCTGGCATGCTCACCAGCCGCTCTCTCCACCATGTCGTCCTCTCACCGGTCTCACCTGCCGATGATTCTGATCAGCCAGCCCAGCAGAGGAACGACATTGACCACATCCAGCACACGATCCAGAAGGTGGCCCATCCTCCACCACCAACTGGGATTTTGCGGCGGCTCCTGTTTGGTTTTGACCATGGTGTGTAACCTCTCTGCGCCACGGCAGACGCGATCAAACCACTCCTACCCCCCACTTTGCCCGAGGAATCCCGGGAGCAGGGTGAAAATGTTCGCGATGCTGCAGTTGGGGTTGCTGTTTGACGCCTACGGGAAGCCCTACGAGCTGAGGGAGTTGCTGGTGGCGGTGGCGGCACGGCTGGAGGAACTCGTGGTGTTCACCGACGGGCGAGCTGTCGAGAGCGGCCGAGAGGACTTTTTCGAGCACGCCGCGATGCATCGCCTCGATCGTGACCGAGTGCTGGCCACGGGGTGGGCTTTTCCCCGGCGGCCTGTCGCCGGCAGCGGTGATCGCTGTTAGGTTCCCCAGCATGAAGACTGCGTGAGTGCCTGCCCTGTGATCGACGAATCCCCGACTGCGTCAGGAGCACCACCATGTCTCACCCTTCTTCCGCGCGCCCGCTGCAGGGCAGAACCGCCCTGGTCACCGGGGTCTCCCGCCGCCGCGGCATCGGCTACGCAGTGGCGGTCGAACTCGCCTCCCTGGGGGCCAGCGTGTTCTTCCACCACTACAGCCCGCACGACAGGGATCAGCCGTGGGGCGCCGACGACCTGGACGCCGTGCGCGCCGGCATCCGGGCGGTCCTCCAGAACGGGGCGGTCACCGGCGACTTCTCCGCAGACCTGCGCGGCGCCGACGCCGTCGAGGACCTCGTGGACCAGGCTCACGCCCTGACTGGGCACCTGGACATCCTGGTGTGCAACCACGCCCGCAGCGGTGGGGACGGGTCCATCTTCGATATGACCGCCGAGACTCTGGACGCGTTCTGGGACACCAACACCCGTTCCACACTGCTGCTGACCCGTCACTTCGCCCAGCGCCACTCGGCCACGGCTGCTCGGTCGGCACCGGCCCGGCCTGGGCAGCGCCTCGGGGGCACCGGACCCGTCGAGGAACGGGCGGCGGGCCGGGTGTTCTGGATGACCTCGGGCCAGGGCGATGGGCCCATGCGCGGTGAGGTCGCCTACGCGGCGAGCAAGGCGGCTCTGGCCGGGGTGACACCGACGGTGGCCGCGGAACTGCTCGAGGTGGGCATCGTGCTGAACACCATCAACCTGGGACCGGTGAACACCGGCTACCTGGACCCGGAAACCGCCGACCGGTCCCTGGCCGAGCTCGAGGCGTGGCGGCGGGCCACCCCGTTCGGCCGCTGGGGACGGCCCACGGATCCGGCGCGGCTGATCGGGTGGCTGGCCACCGACCACGGGGTGTGGGTCGCCGGTCAGGTCATCACCACCGACGGGGGCCTGAGTCTGACCTGACCGCGCCATGAGACCCGACTACTCCACTAGGACGGGAAAGCACCCTCTCTTCACTTCGACAGGCATGGTGATCTTCCCGCCATCTCGCTATGCGCTGCCGTCATGGCGACCACGTGCTGCATGAGGTGTGCCGCCCTACATCGGGGTGTGGCGTAACGAAGCGCGGCGATAAGGTGTTGCGGGGACCCGACCCGTAGCGTTTTACGAATGCACAGAAGGCGCGCGGAGTGGAAGACCCGGCAGCGTCGCGACATGGCTTGGATCCTGGTGTTGCTGGCCGGGGTGCAGGTGGGTCTGCTGGCTGCGGTGATCGGTGTCCTGGTCGAAGACTTCGTGGTGGGCACTGTTGTTGCCTTGGTTCCGGGTGCTGTGGTGGTGGGGATCTGGTGGCGGCGGTTTCTGGACTAGCCCGGGCTGGGGGGGGCATAGAAAAAGCCGGGCGGCCGCCCGGCTTTTTCTTCTGGGAGGCGCGGCCTGGTCAACCAGGCCTCCCGGGAAACGGTGGGTGTGAGCACGCCAGTTCCCACCTCCAGTATCCGCCACCCGCCAGTCCGTTCGCAAAAGTGACGACGATCTGTGAACGGGAGTTCCTACATCAGCCTGATCTGCCGGTACAGACAGCTCTTCCGGCGCTGTTCCCGGATGGTGCTGTCCCGGGCAGGGGGAACAACGTCTGGTCATAAATCGAGGTTGGTTCGCCGGGCAGAGGAGGGGGCCCTATGGTCGGTCAGATGGAAAAGGAACGTTATCGACCGATGAGCGAGTCCCAGCTGGAAATCGCTTGGATCGTCGTGTTGTTCGGGGGTGTGCTGGTCCTGGTGGGTGGGGTGGTGCTGAATGTGCTGCTCGAGCACCCTGCTGCCAGCTTCGCCTCGGCCGCAGCGCCAAGTGCTCTGGCGACGGCGGTGTTGTGGCGGCGCTACGTGCACTGAGTCGCGGGAGGGGTACGGAGATGTTGGAGGGGAGAGACCGGCCTCTTTCGTGGGAAATGTCCCATGCCCCAGGCTCCCGTGTCTTGCCTACCGATCCTGATGCCTATAGGCCGTCGAGAAATGATGGTGCGCTTTCCTCCGGTCCGTTAGCCTGTCGACCCTCATCGACACTCTGGCGCCGGTTGGCCAGGAAGCACTGATCATCCCGCTCGGGTCGAACATGGTCGCGTAGGGCGGCAGTGCCCACAGATGGGAAGAGCAGGAATTGGTAGATGCGTTTGTGGGGTGTGGGAAACCGCCCGCTACGATCGGATCATCAGCCCCTCCCTCCGGGGCAGTGTCCGTCTGCGGGCCGG
This sequence comes from Kocuria sp. KH4, assembly GCF_053711175.1. Lineage (NCBI taxonomy): Bacteria > Bacillati > Actinomycetota > Actinomycetes > Micrococcales > Micrococcaceae > Kocuria > Kocuria sp. KH4. Next base: position 40,169 of record NZ_JBSJYX010000026.1, on the reverse strand, counting down.
TGATGACGGTGTGACGGCGCGGGTCGTCACCAGCAATTCCGAACTACCCCTTACCTCCAGGAGATTCGTGGTGTCGACGTCAAGGCCGACGCATCCTGTCCCGGCGGGCCGGGCGACCAGGGTTTTTGTCGTCTTGATCGGTGTGTCAGCGGTGATCGTGCTCGGTAACCTCTTCATACCGTGGTGGTCGCCGCCCCATGAGGTGCGGATTTATCTGGACATCGGCAACGAGGTCAGTCTGCCGACCTGGTGGAACACGTCCCTGTTGGTGGTGGCAGGCGTCCTGATGCTCCTCGTGAGCGGTGGCAGCGCCGGGCGCAGGGAGCGAACGGCTTGGCGGATGTTGGGCGGGATCGTGCTGCTGATGTCTTTGGACGAGGCCAGCATGCTCCACGAACGGCTCGCTCTGGTGGGTCTGCACTGGTGGCCGGACGCGGGTCTGAATTACATGTGGTTGGCGCTGGGCGTTCCGCTGGCCGCGGCCGTGGTGCTGTTCATTGTGCTTCTCAGCCGGGCACTGCCCGGGCGGGCCCGGTGGGCGGTGCTGGGGGCTTTCGGGATTTACTTCACGGGGGCGATCGGGGCTGAGGTCGCCCAGGAGCTGGTGCTGCAGGTGGATGGGCACTGGTTTGTCCGTCATTTCCTCGCGCATGTGGAGGAGGGGCTGGAAATGACCGGTGCGGCACTATTGCTCGTCACCGCTCTGGCGCGATTGCACCCCCCGCGAATCATGGAGGAAGCTGGGGCGTCGGAGGCCTCCGACGCCCGGTTCGAGCGCCGTGCAGCAGACCTCAACGAGTCTTCCGCTCGGTTGCCCGCAGCGGCCGAGCAGCACCACGACGCTCCGGCCGAGGCCTCTTCGAGTTCTATCGCCCCGAGGAGGCCGTAGTGAAACACACCATGGTCACCGAAAACCCTTTTCTTCCCGCGTTTCTTTTCTCCGGAGGTTTGACGCGATCGTGAAGGAAGCTCAAATCCCTGGAGATCCACAACGGATGCTCATGCCCGCTCCGATCCGTGTGGTGGGAGTCGTCCCGTGTCATAACGAGGAAGCCGCGATCGCGAAGGTCGTCACTGATCTGCGCGCCACGGTGCCGGGCATCGAGGTCTACGTTTACGACAACTGCTCCACCGATGACACGGCAGGGGCAGCCCGGCGGGCCGGGGCGCACGTGCGGCGTGAGGAGGAGAAGGGCAAGGGCAATGTGGTGCGGCGGGCTTTCGCGGATCTGGACGCCGACGTCTATCTGCTCATCGATGGCGACGACACCTATGACGTGGCGCAGGCGCCCGCGATGATCGACACGTTGCTCTCCGGTCCCTACGATCACGTGCTGGGCGTGCGCCGGCAGCTCAGTGGCACCGCTTACCGGTCGGGGCACGAGTCCGGCAACAAGTTCTTCAACACACTCGTAAGTTTCGCTTTTCAGCGCAAGGTCTCGGACATGCTCAGCGGCTACCGGGTCTTCTCCCGGCGCTTCGTGAAATCTTTTCCCGCGCTTTCCAAGGAGTTCGAGATCGAGACGGAACTGACCGTCCACGCCGTCAACGCCCGTGTGCCCCAGGCTGAAGTGGAGGTCGGTTTCCGTGATCGGGCCGAGGGCAGTGAGAGCAAGCTGCGGACCTACCACGACGGTTTTCGGATTCTGGGGATCTTTGGGCAGCTGCTCTTTCACGAGCGCCCGTTCCTGGCGACAGGCATCGTCTCGCTGGGACTGTTCCTCCTGGGCCTGGTCCTCGGTGTGCCTGTGGTGGTGGAATTCGCCGGCACCGGGCTCGTCCCCCGATTCCCGACGGCGTTCCTGGCTGCGGCTGTGATGATCCTCTCCGGGGTGTTCCTGCTCATGGGCGTCCTGCTGCACGGCCAGGCCAAGATCCGCCGGGAGACCTCCCGGCTGTTCTACCTGCGTCAGCCCGCTCCTCCTTGGAGCGGCCAAGGCGAGACCAGATCGTGCCCGCCTCCGGCGGCAGACCAGCGGCGGTGGGCCAGATGAGCCCGGCCTCGAGGACCTCGCGCCGGCGATGGCTGCCGCTGGTTCCTTGGGTTCAAGGCCTTGGGATGCTCCTGGTGCTGCAGTTCGCCCTGTTCGGTCTGCTCGTGGTGGGCCAGGCGGTACCGGACCGGCCTATCGTCAACCATCTGCTGGCCGCGGTCGAGGACGGAACCTACGGGCCCAACGCCATGATCGATCGGATGGGCGGGGTCTCGGACACGTTTACGGAGTGCGTGGTGGTGGGCACGGGTCTGGGTGCCTCTCCGGAGGAATCCGCCTTCGACCGGGCCGTGCGGATGCCGCGGATCGGCAACTGCGCCGGCGGCGCCGGTGACCTCCAAGCCATCGCGGAAGGCGCGGTGATCCAGGACAGCAACTACTACAAGTACTGGGCCGGCTACACCGTGATCACCCGTCCCGTGCTCGCACTGATGGGCCTGGAGGGATTGCGCATCGTGGCGGGCACCCTCATGCTGCTCGCGGCCGTCGGTGCTTTCCTCGCGCTCCGCGCCCGGACCACCACCGCGGTGGCGTTGGGGTTGATCCTGCCATTCCTGGTGGGGACCAACCTGCTGTCCACGCCGTCGACGTCCTTCAGCCAGTCGATCTCCATCGCCTTCGTCTTCCTCTCGGTGCTGCTCACCGCGGTCGGGTCCGGGCGCTCGATCCGGCTCGGCGGTTACGGTGCGTTGCTGGGCGCGGCGCTGTTCTGCTACGTGGATCTGCTCACCACCCCGGCGGTGCCCTGGGCGATGTCCGCCTTCGTGCTCGGGGCCGTGGTGTGGTTCCGCACCGACCGGCTCCGGGACGCCTTCGTCGGGGTGCTGGTGGGCGGGGCGGTCTGGCCGGCTGCCTTCGGTATCACCTGGGTGTCACGATGGGTCTTCGGCGCTGTCTTCCTCGGCTTCTCCGAGACCTTTGACACGGTCCAGGAGAACGTCGGGTTCCGGACCGGTGGCGAGCACGAGGCGGTTTCCGAGGCTCTGGGCGCAGGCACCCTGAGCAACGCCATCTACTGGTGGCGGGTCCTGCCCACGGCGGAACTGGTGCTGATCGGCTGCCTCGTGACGGTGGCCGCCGGACTCTTCCTGGCGTTGCGGCGGGCCGGGCTCACCCGCTGGGCAGTAGCCGTGGTGCTGGCCTTACCTGCCTTTGCCGTGCCCTTCTGGTACGAAGCACTCAGCAACCACTCCCAGATCCACGCCCTGTTCACCTACCGTGGTATCCCCACCGCCCTGGCCATCGGCACGGCCGCCTGCCTCACCGCCGCCGCCCGACCGACCCCCGCCCCGACCCCGGGTCCTGGACCCACGACGGGTGCGCAACGAGACGAAACCAAGGCCGCGGAACCGGCACCAGGACACGACCCAACCCCCGCCCCCGACCGATCCTGAACGGGTGTCAACAGTCCCGGTTCGGGAATCCTGGCAGGGACTGTCGCTCTAACGGATGCTCCTATTGGCGTCAAGCGGTTTTCAGGCGTTGATGGTCGATCTCGTCGAGCCAGTGCTGGCAGCGGTGGACGTGGTCGGGGACCCATCGTGTGGGGGACGCGCCTTCCGCCCGCGGGACGGAGTGGCGGAAGGCGCGTCCGTGCCAAGGTGTGATCACTTGGCGTGCGGGGCCCGTCGGGGGCGACAGCAGTGGCATCCCCCTGAGGGCATTCCGCGGCGCTGTGCATCGGAACAGCGCCTTATCAGGGTAGGCATTAGACAGCAAACTTGCTATGGGTAGGAGCTTTGCTTCGCTTCGTGACGGGTCATCCGGTGTGCCGCCGGTGGCGGAACCCGCGTAACCGTGGAAGTGCGATGCCCCCAGGCGCGGCTGCGGGGCTTCGGGCGCGCCGCTGCGGGGGCTGGTTGAGCAGTGAGCGGGTCCGGCCCGCCTCGTCGGGCGGCTGCCACGCCCGGGTGCCCCCCACCTCCTGGAACCTTGATGTGCAACTGCGCGCACTCACCGAGACCGGAGTGCCGGCAAAGCTGGTCTTCGCCCACAAGGTCAGCGGCACCCAAGCCGAGGGCCTGGGCCAGGCCGCGCTCATGGCCGAGGCCCGGGAGGAGGGCGCCTTCGTGCACTACCTTTTGGGCCGGCTGGACCGGTCCTTGGTGCACATGGTCACCGCCATTGACGAACTGATTCGTCTCGGAGTCATCCTGCGTAGTCTCAGCGATACCGTCGACCCCTTCGGGGCCGGACGCTTTCAGCTCAATGTATTCGCGGTGATGGTCGAGTACCAACAGGCGCTGATCGTGGGGCGTGTCCAGGACGGGCCGAAGCCCGCCCGGGCCTGCGTGGTGCAGCTGGGTCGCAAGTCCTCGACGGCCCCGAGCAGGTCCGCGCCGTCCACCGGCTGCACCGGGCCGGGGGGCTGCCCGCCGACGAGGTCGAGATCGGGAACGCCGAGGCGGCTGCTGCCGCCGGCCATGCCGTCTTCGGTGCCCGGGAGGTCCGGTGATGCGGGCCTTCGTGATGGATGTGTGCGGCCGGGTGTTCTGAGCCGGTGATCTTCTTGCGCCGGTAGGCCGACCCCACCACAATAAGCAGTTATGAAGCACACTGATAAAAACATTCTGTCCCTGAGCGCCCTGGCGCTCTCCGCTCTCTTGCTGGCCGGTTGTGCCGACGGCGGAGGCCAGGGCGGTGGTGAGGAGACCACTGGCGGGTCCGCTACGAGTGCGGCCACTACCGAGTCCACCGCCAGCGAGAGCGCCGCCGCGGGCGAGAGCGCCTCGGCGTCTCCCTCCGGCGCGGCGACCGCGGGCGAGAGCGCCTCGGCGTCTCCCTCGGCTTCCGGGGCGGCCGGGGTCGGGGCGGAGGCCGGTGCGGTGGCCGGGGCGATCGTGGCCGCGGAGGAATCCGTGGCTGGTGGGCAGGTCTTCGAGATCGATCGTAAGGACGCCGGTGACGGGTGGGAGGTGAAGTTGGCCGTGGAGGACCGGGAGCAGGAGGTGGAGGTCTCCGCCGACGGGCAGGAGGTCACTGCGCAGGAGAGTGATGACGAGCTGGACCAGCAGGACCGGGAGAACCTCGCCCAGGTCCAGGTGCCCTTGGAGGATGCCGTGCGCACCGCTTTGGAGGAGGTGGAGGGCACCCTGGACAGCGCCCAGCTGGACACCGAGGACGGCACCACCGTGTGGGAGGTCGACATCGACGATGATCAGGGCACCTCGGTGGATGTGTACGTCAACGTCGACAACGGCTCCGTGCTCAAGGTCGATCGCTGAGCCCACCGGACCGACCCCGGGGGAAACTGGTTCTTGGGGGCGGTTCGGTGAGAGCCCCGGTGCAGGTTCGACAGGCTCTGGCCGAGGCCCATTTTTACTCCGGCCCACAGGTGGGCGGGGACAGGGGCCCCCGGATGCAGGTGGGAAACGCAGCCTTCAGCGGCTCTAGTCAGCTTGCTGTCCATTGGGTAGCGTTCACAGTGCTGCGCAGTGGAGCGGTCGTGGATGACCTGTTGCCCTGCGCGGGGTTGTCAAAGTCAACCGGCGGGGCGAGTCGCCCCCGCAGCGACAGCTATCCGAGTTCGCCACGATCGTGGCGTCATGAGAAGGAGAAGCACATGCCGGCAGGACAGGGCAAGAACATCCGTCGGGTCACCAGCGTCGATGTGATCCGCAGCAACGCCGGGGAGGGCCAGCCTGGTGCGTACACCTTCGAGCTGACCCTGGATGAGGGAGTGGAGGAGTACCTGCTCGTGGTGCCCGACAGTGAGGCGTCCACGGTGGCGCGACTGATCCAGCACAGCAGCGCCATGCAGCTGGACAAGAACACCGATGACTTGATCTTCGAGAACTACGGATCCTGACCGTCACACCGCGAGCAAGCCCCGCCCGAGGAACTTCTCGGGCGGGGCTTGCTCATGAAGTGACCGCCGGAGCGCTCACCTGCTGCAGTCGATCAGCTGCGGGAGGCGCGCACCTCGGGGTCTTTGGTGTGGTCCCGGGTCACGGACCGGGAGCCGAGCAGGCCCGTGATCGAGGCGATGATCGCCCCGAGCAGCAGCCCGGCGAAGGTCCACAGGGAACCGGCGGCGGCGGTGTCAGCGGCCTGCTCGGCCTCCGGGGCGGCCTCTTCCACGGCCTGACCAGCCTCCTGCTGAGCGTTCTCGGCGGCCTGCTCAGCCTCGGCGGGGTCCACCTCCGGGGCCAGCGAGGCGGCCTGGCCCGGGTTCTGCGCTGCAGCGTCGGTGACGGTGGAGGTGGCCGAGCCCAGCAGGTTCCCGGCCGCGCCCAGGATGTTGCCCACGAGCAGGCCGGCGAGAACCACGGCGGCCAGCAGGGCGGTGGCCCAGGTGAGGAACCCGTGGATCAGCCCGGCCCGACCGGCCAGGGCGCCGGCGACGTAACCACCGGCGGCCAGGGCCAACACCAGGGTCACGATGGACCACAGGCCGGTGGCGATGCCCACCCCCTCCCCAGGGTTGGCCGAGGTCAGATCCGCCATGCCCAACCCCAGGGCGGCGGTGATCAGCGACAGCAACAGGGTCAAGGCCAAGAAGGTGACGACCCCGGCGATCACCGCCCCCCAGGAGATGTTGCGGGGATTACCCTCCCGGTCATCGCCCAGGGCGGTGTCCTTCCAGGACGGCTTGGGGGCCTGGTAGGTGTGGCTGGCCGTGTCCCCGGTGCCGGTTGGGAAGGAACCTGACGTGGAGGCGGAGTTGGCGGGGGTACTGGACATGATGGCTCCTCGTTGGACAGATGGTGCTACCGGTTGGAGTTTTTCGTGGCCTGAGCACATGGTGTGCGCTCTGCGGGGCCTGTCGCGGCCCTGTTAGGACAACCCTTGTGTCATCGCGACGAAGCGCTGGTCGGCTCTGGCGAGATGCGACGGGGTGCAGGGCCGGAACCAAGCCAATAGTAAGTACACTGATTAGTCTTCCTGACTCGGACCGTGAGTGCAACCCGCACCGCGATGATGGACAAAGGCCCGGGAATGGGTTACAAGGTGGTGGCTGGGGGCGATGACGTCTCAGGCGGGCCACGAGGCGTTCTGCGGGAGGTGACTCAGTCGGAGTGGGTGTAAGCGGCGGAGCGTACCGCGTCGTCGTCTTCCAGTCCCGCGCCTAGGGCCCCGCCTACGGTGGCCAGTGTGGCCGTGAGCCAGCTGAGTTTGGCGTAGTCTCCCGCCCCGACCGGCCGGGCCAGGACCTCGCTCAGCGCCCCGGCCTCGACCAGCAGCAGCGCACCGAGCCAGGACACGGCGAAGAGGGCGAGATAGAACACGACCACGCCGATGGCCACGGTGGTGGCGGTGGCCAGGTTGAACAGGACCACCTGCTCCCGTTCGCCGGGTCGCCGTGGCCGTTCCCACAGCCCGGCGCCCAGGATCAGGGTGGCGCTGACGGCTCCGACCGCCAACGCCGCCAGTAGGGCCAGTCGTATCGGCCCGTAGGCTGAGGCGAGCAGCCACACATCGGAGGCCACCAGGGTCAGCACCCCTGTGGCTGCGGCCCCGACCAGTGTCCGGGACAACCGGACCACCAGTGTCCAGGGCCTGTTGGTGCGGACCATGCCCAACAACAATCGCAGGTTGCCGGTAATCACCCGGGCGGTGAAGGGCACGAGGTGGTCCTCGGCGCGGTCGTCGAGGTCGTTGGCCATCTGCCGGGCACGGGTGGTGAAGCTCTGCGCGGCGTCGGCGTGTGTGGGGTGGTAACCCAGTAGCTGTCCTGCCACGGCCACCACGGCCTCCCGCGACCGTTGTCGTACGTGCACCGCCCCCAGGGCGGGGACGTCGACGAGCCCCACACCGTGCAGCGGACTCACCTGGGTGAGTACCGGTCGACGCCCGTGCCGCAGCGGCAGATCGGTGAGCACCACGGAGAGGTCCCAGTTCTCCTCCAGCATCCGGTCGCGGGCGCTTTCCAACAGATCGAGGGCATCCGCCGGCGGGACCACCAGCCGGTCTTCGATCACTACCACCTGCCACAGCACGTTCGGGTGGCGGTCCCGCAACAAGCTCGAGACCGTGGCAGCGACCTCGGGGCCCACCAGCCCCGCCACCTGCGGAGAGATCACGATTCCCAAGGCCAGCTCCGGAGGGGTGGGGTCATCGACGGGGTCTGCGGCGGTCGAGGACGGATCAGCAGGCACAGGCGGTTGGCCGGGTGCACCGGGTGGTGATGACAGCGGGTACCTTCCTTGTTGTGCAGCTCACGGGTTCGGGCCCTTGCTGTTGAGCGTGGTGGTCGCCGCGTCGAAGTGGTCGGCGTCGACAAGCACGTCATAAGCATCCGCCTCCAGGCCCTGCACACTGGAGAAGTCACGCCGCCCACCGGTGGCGGCGTGAGCGACCAGTCCTAGGACCAGTCCCCAGATCACCCCCAGCACGAGGGTCCACATCAGCACCGGCCACCAGCCGATGAGAGTGAGGATGCCCAGCAACAGTCCGAGGAACAGTCCCAGCCACGCCCCGGTTCCGGCTCCGAGCACAGCGGCCCGGCCGTAGGTCATCCGCCCGGTGATCTGTTCGACCAGGCGCAGGCCGGTGCCGACCACCCGCACATGCTCGACGGGAAACCGGGCGTCGGAGAGAGCGTCGACGACCTGTTGTGCTTCGGTGTAGTTGGGCACGGTGCGCAGCACCCGAAAGTGGGTGGCAGTAGCCGGTGGGACGGCGGCGGGATGGGACACGGGCCTCACTTCCGGTTCGATCGAAGGTTTCGTTGCCGGCGGGTGGACTGGTGCAGAGCGTGGACGGTGATATCCACACCGGCGGAACTGCACCCCAGCCCGGTGAGGGTCTCCTGGACGCAGCACTCCACCGCGGCCGTGATGGCCACCGCCGCCTGCAGCTTCTGATCTGTCGGGACAGTAGCCGGATCCAAAGACAGATCCACCGCCACCTGCACTTGTGCCCCTCGAACGTGCACGCACACCCCGGTGCACGCCCCGATGCCCCCGGGTCGGCGGTGCCGTATCCGGTGGACCGCTTCCGTCCAGGCGCACATCATGGCCAGGACCCTGGTGAGCACGGTGGGGATCAGCTGCAGCACCCCCGGGGTGGCGGCTACCGACTGGGCGACCACCCTCGCCACCGTGCCGGGCTCGGGAACCGGGGGTGTCAAGAGCGTCCCGGCCCGTGGTTCTTCCTGCCCAGTTCGCGGGGGAGAGAGCCGGGCAGGACACCCACGCTGCGGGGCCCGCACGGTGGTCGCCGGGACCGTGGGCGCACAGGACACGGTCGGGGCCAGTCTCGATTGCCCCAGGTGCCCCCCGGTGCGGCCGGCGAGGACCCCCTGAGCACCCCGGATGATCCGGCTTGGTTGCAGGGGACTGGTTCGGACACCGCACCGGTTCACCGGTGCGCCCCGTGCTTGGCTGCCACACGCGTGCGGATCGCCAGCTCTTCGACCAGCTCGTGGTGTCGATCCAGGGTCACCGGGTGCGGCCCGGAGGGATCGGTGCGGTAGTCCTCATCGAGTTGGCAGCAAATCCGGTTGTGCAACACCTGCACCTGGGTCAGCGGCAGCTCGGCCAGTACACCGGGGAAAGGCTCATCCGGTCCCAGACAGGTACGGGGCCGACCCGGAGGCGTCGACGGACTCAGAGGAACTGCGGCAGCCGGGTCGTCGATGAGCACGTGGGTGGACATGCTCATGCCGCGATCCTCCCACCAGCACCGGTGCCCGGGCGCGCGGCGGGGCGTGCGCCCAGCGGGGGCACCGGTCGGGAACGGCTGGGCTGGGCCACTACCAAGTGCACCGGTGACCGTGTTCCCCCGGCCCCGTCCTGATCCACGGCCTGGCGCAGCAGGTCCAGACCGAGGGGCTCCAGATGGCGTACTCGGGTGAGATCGACCGTGACCTCAACGGTGGGGGTCAGGGTGCGGGCCCGGCGGATCAGCGGGTGCAGGGCCCGCTGACTGAACTCGGTGAGACATCCGGTGACAACGATCCGGACGTTGCGTCCGTCGAGATCGACGTGGACGGTCACAGAAATCTTGTGGTCCATGGCAGCAGCTTTCGATACGCGAAAAGGGGTCGTGGCCCGCTGCTTGACCGGAGACCAGGATATGTCAGGCACCACCGAGAACGCCAGCACACTTCCTATCGCACCGACCCCACCGGTGCCTTCAGATATCCGGGGTCCAGGCCTCGACGTGGATGCTGGTCCGGCCCTGGCACCCTGGCCACCTGTTGGAGGGCCATCTCGCCCAAGTTGAGGTGGCGGTGGGCTTCGGTGTTGCGCGGAAGGACGAAATCTTTGGTGCGTGATCCTGTGACCGGAGGGATCATCGTGCCTGTCATCTCAGCCGTAGACACTGACACAGACGTCTTCTTTGGATCCGGCCCGCCCCACCGTTCTTCTTGCAGTCCCCTCTGTGGTCTCGTCCACGGTCGCGGCCTGAGAGATCGCGTCCCAGTCCTGCCGTGCGGGGGTAGCGGAAACTCGCCACCACCAGGTGGATCGCGCATGTTCGCACGATCGTGGTCGGCCACACGCTGGCCACGGAATCGGGCAGACCCTTGAGGCCGTCGCAGGCGAGCATGAGCACGTCCTCGACCCCGCGGCTCTTGATTTCGGTCAGGACCTGCAAGCCAGTACTTTGCGCCCTTTCCGCCGGCGCCGCCCCACAGCTCCAGGATGTCGCGGTTGCCGTCCACGGTCGCGGCCAGGGCGATAAAGATCGGCCGGTTCGCGACTTGTCTGTCGCGCACCTTGAGGTGGATGCAATCCACGAGGAGCGCCGGGTCCAGGGCGCGGTTCTGTCACTCGGTCATGCACCTGAGGACCATGTTCGTGATCGTGGAGATCGTCGTCTTCGACACCTCCGTACCCTAGACCTCGGCCAGGCGCGCACTGGTGTCACCGTGTGCGAGCCCGTGGGTGGACAGCGAGAGCACCATGTCTGCCACGCTGCCGCTTCTTCACGATGCCCGGCTCGATCGCCACCGGCCTGTCTCTACCCCGCTCTCGGTGCGGTCACGGGGCCAGTAGGGTGAGGGCAGAAAAATACCCCGGCCGCATCATGGCTCATGTCCAGAGAGGCGGATCCGGGGACTACGCGATCTAGTGTAGCGAAGGCAGGACCGGACATCTATGGCAGCACCGGGGTGGAGCAACGGGGCGCATCAACGTGCTCTGCAACGGGCGATCACTCCGTTGCGGATGGGCAGCTATCTGCACGCCGCCGGCCATGAAGTCGGTCTCGCCACGCAGCTCTATATCTGGGATCGTGATGTTGCTGCGGCCCTGTTGGCTGATGTCGCCATCGTAGAAGTCGCTTTGCGCAACGCGCTCAACGATCAGCTCACGGCCGCCTACGGCCCCCGATGGTTCGAGGTCGACGTGGGCTTTGACGGGCCGACGCGGCAGAGCCTTGCCCAGGCGTGGGGGGCCCTGCCATCGGGGAGTCAAACACCGGGCCATCTGGTGGCCCGGCTGATGCTCGGTTTCTGGAAGGGCCTCCTCGAGCCCGGCGGGTATGTGGGCCGGGCCCCGCAGCGGTTCCGCGCCGACCACGAAGCGTTGTGGGTGCACTGCCTGCACCGGGCCTTTCCCGGGGGCCGGCTCATGGCCCGGGCCGAGGGAGCCCAGTTCACCCGCTCGTGGACGTTGGAGACAGTCACCGTGGTCCATGCTGCCCGTAACCGGGCGGCTCACCACGAGCCGTTCGTCAACGGTTTCCCACTGCCTGGTCAGCGCATCAGGCTCGAGGCGCAGGACGCCCATCAGGCCTGTCTCAAGCTTGCCGGCATCATTGATCGTGACTTGGCCGGGTGGTTGCGGACCTCCACAGCCGTTCCCGGGCTGCTGAACGACCGTCCGCAGAGCACGTCCTGAGCACCCGCGGTCAAGGTCAGACGGCGTCTGTGCGGCCGACCAGGTTCTGCCGGACAGGGCTCCGATCGAGGTGCCGCTGCTCGGTGTACCCGGTACGACGACGGGGCCCCCGTCACCGCAACGGTGACGGGGGCCCCGGAGTCGATCGGGTGCGATCAGATGCGGTCGCGGCGATCCTTGTCGGTCAGGCCGGTGCCGCGCTCGGCGTCGGTCTCGATCTCGACCTGCTCCTTGCGGACCTCGGCGTTGACGCGCTCGGTGTCGCGGACGGTTTCCTTCTCGAGCTCGATCTTCTCGACGCCCACGGTCTCCTTGGCCACCACGGCGCGCTCCTCGTGGAGGGTGACCTCCACGGTGTCCTCACCGATGGTGCCGCCGGTGACCTCGGTGCCGTCGAGGGGGGTCCGCTCGACCCGGACCTCCTCGCGCTGGACGGGGACGTCAACAGTCTCGTGCTCGGTCACGACGTACTTGCGCAGACGGGCGCGGCCGGTCTCCTGACGCTCCTTGCCCACGCGCAGGCGCTCCTCGTGACGAATGACCTCGTTGTCGTCGAGATCAGCGCGAGCGGCGGTGTCGTGACGGTCCGCGGTGTCGTCGGTGTACCGGTCATTGCGGGTGTACCCGGCGGTTCCGGCCGCCGGAGCGGCGTTACGATCGATCTCCGTGGCGTGTCGGTCCTCGCGGCCACCGGTGCCGGAGTAGTTCATCTTGTAGTAGCGGTAGATCTCCTCCTCCTCGGCCGGGGAGAGGTGCTGGTCCGCGTCCACGTTCGGGGCGTCCTTGACGACGTCCTTGGTGTAGGGAAGGACCAGGCGGTCGCCGTCCTGTCGGGCGCCGTCGGCGGGGACGAAGCTCTCCTTGGTGCCGAACAGGCCGGTGTTGACGGTCACGAAGGTGACCTCTTCGGTGGTGTCGTCCAGGAAGACCTGCTCGACCTTGCCGATCTTGTCGCCGTCCGACCCGTAGGCGGTGGCGGAGAGAAGGGCATTGACGTCGTAGGTGGCCATGAAATCTCCTTTGGGTAATTCGCGTGGCACGAACTCACGGGCGGAAGCCCGGCGCAGACGGTGCCCGCCGGTGGGCGGAGTGGTGCGTTCGGCTGCTGCCTCTCACCCTACTGATAATCAGCCTGCTGATCAATGGTCCCACTAAGAGTTGAGGCTCTGTGTGGCTCGGGATGACCCATGCGGTCCCTCGCCGCCGCGGCCGAGACAGGGCGGTGCCGTTGAGGTCGTCTCACAAGGTCGATACCCACGGGGAACGCCTCCGCGCCGTCATGGCTGGCGGCGCGGAGGCGACAACCTCACCGCGGAGTAACGGCAGGCTCCCGGGGTGCCGGCACCGTCGTACCCGACCGTGCGATCACCCCGTACGCCGACCACTGCGGCCAGCGTAAGTATGAAGCTTACTGATAGAAAGCATGCTTGTCACTATGTTGGCGGTTCCGTGCCCGGGATTCCTTCAGGCTGGCTGCGTCCTGTATCCGGGATGCGATCACTGCCTCAGGGTCGTCCGGACAACTCCTGATCGGACCGGCGACGGCGCGGACGCAGGCGCGTTGTCGCCCTTTATGTGCGACCGGATGCCGGCCATTGCACGTGGGGACGGAGTTGCAGATGGGGTTGATCTCTGCCCGGGGAGTGCTTGTCACGTGGAGTCTCCCGGTCAGGATGGCCAGCATGCCTAAGCGATACGGGTAGATGAAGTGTCGTAGGGCGTGGCCGTGCTTGGACTGCCACATGAGGGGGCCTGGCTACCGCGCGCACCAGCTGCTCTCGTGACGCGAGCTGTGGGTGATGGCTACGACAAGGGCGCCGGACGGAATAACTAGAATGGCGCAATGAAAAGCATGTACCGCATTGGGCTTGTCCTCATCCCGGTTGGGGCAATCCTGGCCTTGGCAACCAAGGTGACATCGTCCCTGCAGGGACGCTACAGCGCGGACCCGGACATCGGTCTCGGCCTGCTTTTCTTGTTGGGTCTTGCGCTTTCCATCGTGGGGGTATGTCTGGCTCTCATCGCCCGCCACGGCATGCGGAACGAGAATGCGACGACCACCCCGTGACTACAGGCGCTTCGGGTTGCCTGAGGTGTCACGGGAGGAGCCGGGGCGGGTCAGCTCTGGCCCCTCCTCTCTTGTTCTGCTGCGCCGGCTCTCTTCACTTCGACAGGCATGGTGAGTTTCCCGCCATGTCGCCATGCGCTGCCGTCATGGCGACCACGTGCTGCATGAGGTGTGCCGCCCTACATCGGGGTGTGGCGTAACGAAGCGCGGCGATAAGGTGTTGCGGGGACCCGACCCGTAGCGTTTTACGAATGCACAGAAGGCGCGCGGAGTGGAAGACCCGGCAGCGTCGCGACATGGCTTGGATCCTGGTGTTGCTGGCCGGGGTGCAGGTGGGTCTGCTGGCTGCGGTGATCGGTGTCCTGGTCGAAGACTTCGTGGTGGGCACTGTTGTTGCCTTGGTTCCGGGTGCTGTGGTGGTGGGGATCTGGTGGCGGCGGTTTCTGGACTAGCCCGGGCTGGGGGGGGCATAGAAAAAGCCGGGCGGCCGCCCGGCTTTTTCTTCTGGGAGGCGCGGCCTGGTCAACCAGGCCTCCCGGGAAACGGTGGGTGTGAGCACGCCAGTTCCCACCTCCAGTATCCGCCACCCGCCAGTCCGTTCGCAAAAGTGACGACGATCTGTGAACGAGAGCTCCCACAACACTGCGATCTGTCGGTTCACACCGGCGACGGTTCGGGGTGACACCTCGGGTCTTGTGCTCCTCGATGTTGCTGGTGCGTGGTCGACCGGGCTTCATGTTCGTTCCGCCTGACCCGATCGCCGGAGCGTGGCCTCGACACACCGGCGGGTGTCTGCTGCGCCCTGTGCAGGCTTCCGACCGACAAGGGCTACCAGGGCGCCGGGATCGGGGTGCACACCCCGATCAAGGGCTTCCACCTCGAAATCGACAGCCGGGCCTACAACGCGCTGGTCAGCGGCATGTGCGCCATCGGGGAACGCGCCAACGCGCTGCTGGGCCAACGCTGGGCCGCCCTGCGCCACGTCAGCCTCTTACCCTCACGCATCGGGGACATCGTTGCTGCCGCTCTCGTGCCAACGAGCCGTTAGCGCGGAACCCGGTAAGAAGACATCGTTGTGGCTCTAAACGGAAGTCAGGGATTTGACTTTGCGAACGTCTTAGGGTTACGGCACGCTTCACCGGGTCGGCGGGGCGACCTCCCAGCTTGAGGAGCACGTCATGCGTCACAAGATCGTTCGAGGACTGGCTGCGGCTGGTTTCGCCGCCGTCATGAGTCTTTCCTCCCTCGCGCCGGCCGCATCGGCTACCGTGCCCGCGGCCACCGTCGGGTCTGCCGCGCTCCAGGGCGGGGAGTACGCTCCCATGGACCACAACCTGATCTGGATCCCTTGAGACGACACCATCTACTCCAGCTACAGCGCCTGCATGCGGCGCGGGGCCTACCTGGCCGGGGTCTACACCGACATCGTGGACTACCAATGCCGCAACCGGTCCACGGTCACTGTCCGTCCGACACGATTTGGGATGATGCTGGAGGTCAAGCGCTCCTAGGAACGTGGAGGAACCAGCGGTGGACAGTCAATCGAAGGACCCACGGTTCGATCACCTGGTCCTGGCCGACGGGCAGAAGGCGGTGGCTACCGGGCGTCTGGTGCGCGTGCAGCAGGAAGGACACGGGTTGGTCTGGTGGCACCAGGAGCCGTGGCCCGTCGATCCTCGTCTGCCCGCCTCTGCGCCCGTCGTCGTCTTGTTCCCCCGGGGGCCTGGTCGGGACGAAGAGCTGATCGACCGAATCGGTCACCGGGTGCTGGCCACCGGGATGTGGTCCGACGGGAAGCTGTATGTGGACACCGTGACCGACATCATCCCGGCGGCGTCACCCCTGCGGTTGCCGGCGCAGTCACAGGATGCGCCGATGCACCCGGTGGACGAAGCCACCCGAACCGTCGAGAGCCCCCTGTTCGAGACCGGTGTCGTGCTGTGGCGATTCCGCCGGGTGGCCCCGGATGGGGTAGAGGAGATCGTGGTCTCGGCCACCGATGTCACAGCGGCCCGGCGAGCCCTTCTGCCCGTGTACGGTGGGCGCCTGCGGGTGTACCAGAGCCCGTGGACCGCCGACGACCTCGCACGCCTGGACGCCGTTATCGGTGCTGTCGAGCCCACACGGCGTCATGCCGGTGGGGCCGGGGTGAGCCCGGAAGGCATCGTCTACCGGCGCCTGCTGCTGACCTACCTCGACCAGCAACTGGCCACAACGCTGAGCGCGTTCCCGGAAGGCATGCTCAAGCTGGAGGTGCAGGCTCAACCACGCAGGTGAACTGCCAGTGACAAGGTCGTCGAGGGGCGACCGTGTGGCCCGCATCGCTGGGCTCATTTCATCGACTGGGACTGCCGCACGGATAGGTGTCGTTGACCTGGCTTGCCACTGGGGGCGGCCCCGAGGGATACGGCAGGTGCCCAAGCTCATGACCAGCAGGGGCTCTGCAAACGCTTTTTACATAAGGCGGATTGTCGGACACTCAGCTCTGGAATTTTTGGCCTCTGCTGGTGGGTCCGTGTGGTCGACCCGGCTCTGCCGGCGCGGTGATGCATGAGGTGGGACAGTGCTTGCGACAGGTACACCAATGGCCCCGGCAACCCGGTGCGAGGGTTACCGGGGCCGTAGGCGTGCTGCTCAGGCGGTGCGGGCGCGCCGTCGCAGCCAGAACGCGCTACCAGCAAGGGTCACGGTCAGGGCCAGGCCACCGGTCACCGCGGCGGCGCTGTCGCCGTCGGCGGTTTCCACGGCCACGCCGGTGTCGGCGCCGCCGACGGGGACCTGCTCGATCTGCGGTGCCTCCTCCAGACCAGTGCCATCGGGGCCGGCGATGATGCCGGTGTTCGGGGGCAGAGTGTCCCGGGCCAGCTCACGCTGCTCCACGATCTCGGCCACCGTCGCGGCGTCGTAGGCGTAAGCCTCGCTCTCACACGCCACGCCGTCGGCGTCGGTGTCCAGAGCGGGGTGGTACGCCGGGCTGCCCTGGGGGATGTTGTACACCCCTGCGGCGAAGGCTGCATCACAGACGGGGAAGATGGGTCCGTAAACGTCGGCCGACGCCGGGGCAGCACTGAGGGCTGAAAATCCGACGGCGGTGATCAGTGCGGCACTTGCTGCGCTTTTTCGCATCTGTTTGTCGCTTTCTGAGAGGTATTTGTCTTTGCAACGTATCCAGCCGACATTCTTGAGTCAATCCCGTCAGCGACACAAACCTGATCTGTTCCAGTCTTGTTGATTTCAGGAGTTCATTGGGCCGAGGCGAAACCTATGCACGGCGCGGCGGCCGCCCCGTTCCCGTCCATGGCACCGGGGACCACGCCGTGGACCCCGTCCCCGGAGCAGAGCCTCCGGTCGCGCCTCGGTGCCCCCGCCTTCCCGCAGGGAACTGCTGATGCTCCGTTGCACTGCGGGGACTGCGGCGTTGCACATGAAGTTGCTCATCGCGCCGGGGTGAGTCTCCGCCCGGGCATGATGTAGTGACCTTGGGAGGTGCGTTGAGGTTGGCCCTCCCGTGCGCGGAGGGTCAGAGCACCTCTGCCCCGAGCACGATGAGGCCAGCCAAGATGCCAGCACATCCCAGGACGCCGATGGGACCGGCGGTGAAGGCAGGTTCTGCTCGGTACTGCGGATGATCCGGCGGAGGAGCCTGGCGCCGTGAGGCGTAGAGACCCGCAAGTGACTTCCGGCAGAGCAGGAGGACCACGCCGGTGATCACCATGGCAGCACCCAAGACAAGGCTCGGCCACCCCACTAGAACATCTCCCGCGGCAGGAACAGACCCATCAAGATGATCACGACCCCCAGGACGACGGCGCCGACCCCGGGAGAGAGCAGCGCCGAAGAGCCGGTGCGATCTGCGAAGATCTGACCGACTCGCCGGCCGAACAGCACGCTTTGGGCCTCGATGATGACTGAGATCAGCGTTTTGCGGAACCTGATGACCACAATGCCGAAGACGATCATCACGGGGCCCATGATCAGGGCCGGCCAGAAGATGTCCTCCACTGCACACCTCCTGTAGAACTTTCCGCTTTGTCTCGGCTCAAGCCCAGAACTATCAGGCCCAGCGCGCACGGAGAAGGCGCACTTGTGCTGGCGTGCAGGCTAATGCACGTCGAGGCCACGCCCATGGTTGCTGTGGCGCACCCTCGCTGGCCTTCGAAGAGGCGCTACAGGGCGTGCAGGTACCGGCGGGTGTATCGCTGCTGCAGGCGATGGCTGACCGGCGCCAGGGCGCGGGACCACCAGGTGCCTGGACGGGAGAAGGCAGTGATGGTGAACACGATGGTGTCGTCCTCCCGCCATTCGACGCAGAACCTCTCCTCGCCCTGCTCGGGGTGGCCCTGCAGGGTCCCGTAGGCGAAGCCCCGCCGGCGCTCTTCCTCCACGACGTAGACCACCCGGCATCCGAAGGAGATCCGCAACAGGTGCCAGCCCAGGCGCAGACGGACACGGCTGTCCTGCTCGACGCGCGGTGTGGTGGCCACGACAGTCAGTCCGGCCGCTCGGTGCATCTGCCAGCTCATCAATCGATCGGCGGCGCGGTGGAACGTCGACTCCCCGTGGCCGATGACCCGGTGGACCCTCAGATGGTTGTATCCGTCGGGCAGCTGCCCAGCGGTGGCGCCGATCTCCGGGTAGGTCAGCAGGCGGTCGAGCAGAGTCATAGCGCTCACTATGCCAAGGAGGCGCTTTACATATGGCCCGGATAGCGGCCATCAAGCCAGCTCAGATGTTTTCTGGTCGTGCAGCAGGCCCGATCGGAGTGAACCCGTGGTGTTGTAGTGGTAGCTCCGGCCCATCAACGTGAAGCTCGATGCAGGGCCAGAGTAGTGATGTCGATGGGGTGTCCTTGAGCCACTGCCCAGGCGGTGGTCAGCTCCACTGCCTGGTGGACCCCGATGTCACCCTGGTGGCGCTGCGCCACTTGCTGCAGGGTGTGGTCCAACTGTTTCTGTGTGTTCGGGTCCAGATTCAGGAACCCGTCGCTGAGCACCAGCAGTGTCTGGCCGGGAGCCACCACGGTGGTGCGCACCCGCCATCCGGTGCCGTAGCTGGGGGACAGTCCCAAGGCGGGGCCGGATCCCGGCAGCCGGTGGTGTCCACCGTCGGGATCGAGCATCACAGCCACCCCGGGCCCGGCCAGCACGTAGGTCAGTGTTCCGGTGGCCGGGTCCAGGGTGGCGGCGAAGGCGGTGACGAACGTCCCCATCCCGCCCAGCAGGGCCCAGACGCCCTCCGCGGCCCGGTCAGTGGCCCGATGATGGCCGGTGCCCTGGGCCAGGGACCGCAACAGGATCCGCACGCAGGCGGCGATCACAGGAGAGGAGCCCCCACCGCCGACCACGTCGGCGACCTGGAGCTGCACCAAACCCTCGGCCAGGTGCCAGTCGAAGTAGCTTCCGCTCGCGCGCCTGGCCGGAGTCGACCGGCCGGCGAGCTCGTAGCCGGGTACCTGGATAGCTCCGGCCGGGATCAGGGCGCGCTGGGCGGCGGCCGCGGCGGCCAGCTCGTCGGAGGCGGCCAGTTCCCCCTCGACCAGCTGCCCCATCTGAGCCAGGATCTCCTGCTCGCCGGGGGTGAACCGGCGGGTTGCGGTGTCCATGATGCACAGCGACCCGACCCGTTCCCCGGTGGGGGCCTTCAGCGGCTGCCCCGCGTAGAAGCGGATTCCCTGGCGCACCACGGTCATGTCGATCACCCTGGCCTCCAGGGCGGTGTCGGTGATGACCAACGGGCCCGGATGCTGGACGGTGTAGTGACAGGGGGAGTAGTCCCGGGGGACGGAAGCCCCGGCTTCCATGCCGGTCGCGGCCTTGATCCACTGCCGGTCCGCGTCGATGAGCGTGATCGCCGCGACGGGCACCTCAAAGATCACCCGGACCAGGGCCACGATGCGGTCGAAGCGTTCCTCGGGGGCCGTGTCGAGCAGACCCAGAGCATGCAGGGCCCCCAGACGTGCGGCTTCGGCGGCGTCCGGGAGCGGTGGGCCCTCCAACGGCTTGTCGGGCTCCGGTGGCTGGGCAACAGAATCCATCTCGACGACTGTACTGACTCGCGCCCCCACACGTAGCTGGAGCGGCAATCCCTTGCCGCCGTCGGCTCCACCCGGTGGCGCCACCGCCTGTGGCGCGAATGGCCAGGCCCCGGCTACCGCCTCGATCCACCCCGTTGCACCGGAGGTCCGGGGGCTGCCCCGGACACCTGACGGGTCAAGCCAGGGCTGCTGCGTGAAGGCTCCCTGCCCTTTTGAAACCATGGTTGTTGCAGTCGATCCACCGGGTAGCTAAACAGCTGCTGGTCGGCCGGCACGCAGTGTAGCCAACACCGCTTCCGATGCCTCCGCTCTGCATATGCCGGGTGGCGGCCATGTTCTGTGGACTTTTTCATCATGTTCGGGGGGACGGCCCCCATCCCGGTGTCGTGCTGCGCCGGCTGAATCCGTGACCGTGGTGCCCGATGCGGTCTGTGTTGCCTCGCGTCTGGGTCAGTTCTGGGGTGAGGGCCTGAACGTTGCCCAGCCGGTGTCCGGGACAGCGGGCGTGGTCAGCGGTCAGGCCCGCGCTCACCCGGCGCTCCGGTCGAGGGCATTCGCCACCCATTTCTGCTTGGGCCGCGATGCTGAGTCTGATGAAATATGTGGACCTGAGGAGGGGAGTGCTCATGGGATTCGCGAAGAAGTTCGGTGCTGCCACGGACAAGGCCGTGGGTGCGGCCAAGGACAAAATCGGCGCCGCCACCAACCGTCCTGCTCTGCAGGCCGAAGGTCAGGCGCAGAACGCGGTGGGCCAGGCCAAGCAGGCTGGCCAGGACGTCGAGGACACCGCCCGGGACATCGTGGACGACGAGTAGCTCGGCCCGATTCGCCCCACCACGGGCGGGCCGTGTCCTTCCCGGTGGCCGCGGTGCAGTCGGTGTGCGCTCTGGCTGAGGCCGGACTCGTCGAGGTCCCGCTGGTGGTTCTCTCGGGTGGTGTTGAGCTATGAATCGTAGTCTGTCGGTGCGCACTACCTGCCCGTTGTAAGGCCGCAGGTGCTGGTGCGTTCCCCGATCTGAGGACAGCTTCGATGACCGACGTGGCTCCGGGCCGACCCGCTCCTGTGCACCCCGTACCTGCCCAGCGATCGATGGTGGTGATCCCGCGGGTCCACGACGGCTCCGGGGCTCAGACCCGGTACGGACTGGCCCAGGCCGACCTGGACCCGGGTGGGCAGATGCTGGTCTTTCCGCAGGGACCGGTGGTCGACCCCGACGAGCTGCGCGCCGAGGCTGCGCTGTTGTTGACGGAGGAGTTCGGGCAGGGCATGTCCGCGGCGGTGATCGCTCCGCTGGGGGCCCTCTACGCCGATCAGCGCAAGGATGAACGGATCGACGTGCTGCTGGCGGTGGCGCGCCGGACCGATGCCGAGCACGGGGGAGCGCTGGAGCCGGCCGGTCTCCCGGGGGTGGAGTGGGCCGATGAGCAGCAGTTGCTCCGCCACCTGTGTTCAGGGCGGATCATGGACACCACTACCGCCTCAGCCCTGGCACTGCTGCAGGCCTGTGGCGAGTTCACGCGCTGAGCACCTCTCGCCTCGGAACGGCCCCGCTCGAGCACTGATGCATCTGCAAGTGACAGCTGAGGTGCATCACCCCCTGGCAGTTGGGGTTCCTCTACGGGCGTTTTGCGCGTCGAGGCCGCCCCTCCCGGGGTGGAGGGGGCAACAACATGCCATCCGGTTTGCGCACGGCTGGTGCGCGAGACCGTGAAGTGGGTTGCTCCGAGGCGAGCCATTCGATGGGATGATCAGCGGGCTGTCTGTCGGGTGGTCAAGTAGCCGGCCGCCCGGCAGGCGGCATCCCGAAGGTGCCGCGTCGAGGTAGTCGGTCAGGGGGCAGACGATAAGCCCGGGGCGGTCCGGGGTGCTCCTGCTGCGAGACGGGCGGGGTGGGGTGGTTTGGTACTCTTCTGCCTCGGCGCCGGGGTGGCGTCCTCCAGGTGGGGTGAAGCCGCGCACTGGATTCTGCCAGTGATCCGGAGTGCCTCGCGATGACTCAACTTCCTCTGTCGGCGTCCCGGGTGGACCGGATGCAGGACCTACTGCTGGGCAGCCCGCACCTGAAGGACTTCCTCGACGACTTCACCCAAATGATGGCGCAGTTCCTGGCCGTGGACGGGGAAGAGGTGTGGTGCGGGGTCACGCTGCTGCGCCGCAACCGCGCCGGCACGGTGGCCTCCTCCGGGGCCCGTGCCCGTGCGGTGGACGAGCTGCAGTACGGCTTCGGTGACGGCCCGTGCCTGACCGCTTCCCGGGAACAGCGACTGGTGCACGTGGCGGACATGCGCACCGAACCGCGCTGGGGGGACTACACCAAGGCCGCGATCGCTGAGGGCATCCTCTCGGCGGTGGGAGTGCCCTTCGAGCTGGGGGAGGAGGCCACCGCGGCCCTGGACGTGTACTCCGACCGGGCCGACCGGTTCGACGAGGCCACGATCACTGAGATCCAGCGGCAGGTGCAGGTGACCTCCAAGGCACTGCGCCTGGCCGTGCGCATGGATCGGCACCGCACCACCCAGAGCGATCTCGAGGCGGCGATGGCCTCGCGCACGCACATCGACCTGGCGGTGGGAATGATCATGAACCAGCAGCAGTGCAGCCAGCAGGAGGCCGCGGAGCTCCTGCGCGCATTGTCCAACCACCGCAACGTGAAGCTGCGCGATCTGGCCGAGCAGATGGTCACCGCCGCCGGACCGGTCACCCCTCACTTCAACTACTGACCCCCAGGGACCTGTGTCATTGTGACGTAGACCACCACTGACGGCGCTTACCCCGCCGCCAGTGGTGCTCTACGCTATTGCCCTGGTCAAGTAGCGGCCCTTCTGTTCCCGTACTCAGGATGCGAGAAGGTCGTTGAAACCCTCCAAGCTCTCTGTCGCCGTCCAGGTCGATCTGGACGGCCGCCACGTGACCATCAGGGTCACCGCCGGTGCGCTGACCGTACTGTCCCAGCAGGGGCTGCACGCGGTGATCCGCCGCGCACGCACCCTCACCCCAGCCACCACGGTCACCGTGGACCTCTCTGCCCTGTCCCGGGTCGAGGCCTCCGCCGTGGGGCTGCTCCGCCAGGCGCTGGAGGAGCCCGGGCGCACCGGTCGAGGGGGTGCGGTGCGGCTGGTGCTGCCTGCGCCGGCGCCTCTAACCGGGGGTAGCGTCGATGGTGTCGGCGACCACGGTGGCCGGCTTCCCGAGGGGTCGCTGCGCGGCGTGGGTGCCGGCCAGGAGGTGGCGGCATGATCGGTCACCGGCAGACCCACACCGACACCCTCAGTGATCCGGCGGGCGCGTCGTGGCGTGCACCCGGGCTCGACGTGCTGGAAGGCAGCACACGGCTGGGTCCGGGCGAGGCGTTCCCGGCGGATCTGGGGTCGCTGACGCTGGTGGAGCTGCAGGTCCTCCACTCCCGGGTGTCCCTGCAGCTGGAGGACGAATACCTGGAAGCCCCGGCAGGCCCGCACCCGGTGACCCTGGATCGCCACCAGGAACTCCTGGACGCCCTTGACGCCCACCACCGCACCGACGCCCTCAGTGATCCGGCGGGTGCGTCGTGGCGTGCACCCGGGCTCGACGTGCTGGAAGGCAGCACACGGCTGGGTCCGGGCGAGGCGTTCCCGGCGGATCTGGGGTCGCTGACGCTGGTGGAGCTGCAGGTCCTCCACTCCCGGGTGTCCCTGCAGTTGGAGGACGAATACCTGGAAGCCCCGGCAGGCCCGCACCCGGTGACCCTGGATCGCCACCAGGAACTCCTGGACGCCCTCGACGCCCACCGCCACGCTCGTGAGGGCGAGGGATGGTGAGTGCGCCCGGGTCCTCGGTCGCCGTGCTGCCGGCCCACGCGTTGACGCCGGGACGGATCGTGGAGATCTGGGACCAGGACACGTTCTGCTACCACGCCCAGGTCGAAGAACACGTCCCCCGCCTCGCAGTGGCCTGGGTGCGCGAAGTCGGCCTAGGACACCGCCGACTCGTCCTCACCGACCAGTGCCGCCACCCCGGGCGCACGGAACCGGCACCGGAGGGCCCGCCGCGATAACCCCACCTCCCCCTGGCCCCGTCCGGTGGGTACACGGCCGACGGCCCGGGCCCCGGCGCGTGGTGCGCCGGGACCCGGGCGTCGTGCGCCGGCGGGCGGGGACTCAGCCCGCGCAATCCCTGCAGTAGCTGGTGCCCGCACTGGTGCGGACGGGCTGGGGGCGGTGACGGATCAGGAAACAGATGCGGCAGGTGAACTCGTCGCTGCGCTCGAGGATGACCGCCACGCTGAGCTCTTCATGCGAGAGGCCGCCCCAGGCAGGTCGATGCCCTCGATGTGGATCACCACCGCGCCAGGAACCATGCTCTGCCAAAAGGTGCAGGGACGCAGTGGTGTCCTTCAGCGTTTAGTGATGCATCAAGTTACTATGGGGTACAGAAAGAGCGGGGACGGCATAGGGGCGGCAGGGGCTATTGATGACAGGCGCACTGATCACGGTGACCACTCGCGCCGGTGCGTTCCTGACCGCGGTGGTCCTCGCGGGGCTGTGGCTGTCCATCAGGGCTGACCAAGCACTGGACCCGGTCTGGATGGCACTGCTGATGGCCGGGGTGCTCATGCTGACCCTCGGGGTCGTGTCGAAGTTCGAGCGCAGCTCGCGCCTCTGGGCCCGCCAAGCGGAAGCGCAAATGCTGGCACGCCGGCGCGAGCTGCAATCGCTGGGAATCACCTCGACCCCTTCGCCTCGGATGTATTCCAGCGCACGGTAAGAGCACGCAGTCGGTTAGCCCACGGCGGCCACGAGCAAGCCACCTTACATAGGGCCCGTTAGCGGCGGACCGTGCCGCGGTGGAAGCTGGTCATACGCCCCGGGTTGCCACGATCGACGAGCGGGGCAGGGGAGAGCGCTCCTGTGGTGCCGGAGGACGAAGCCGATGGCTCCGTGCACGGCTCCCAGGATCCGGTTGACGCCGTTCACCACGCCGTTGACGACGCCACCCCCAGGCGGGCGTCATCTTCTCCGCGCACAACGCCCTCGACGACACCCTGGTCTTCCGCCAGGACATCACTGGGCCCACGATGAGGGCCGGGCGGCCGGCCGTCACAACCTGTCACAAACCCGGCCCGACGTCGGCCGAAGCGGCCGAGCGCGGCCGCCCGGCCCGAATGTGTCCCCACGTGTGTTTTTGTGACGACCGACCCCACCGTCCGTTGGACTGCAGAGCCGTCCATCGAGTGGGATGAGCGCACCACACCATCCAGAGCGGCCGAGAGATCTGGCTCGACGACGCCGCAGCAACCAGTCAGCCGACCCCGGGACATCGGGACCGGCGGGCACGGTGCTACCGCCAGGACCGATGGAGGATCGAATGCATCACCACGCCACCCAACAGGTCCACGCCGGCCGGGCACCGGACCCACTGACCGGGGCGGTCGTGCCGCCGATCGACCGGACCAGCACCTTCGTGCAGGACGGCATCACCGTGCTGCGCGGCGGCCACGAGTACAGCCGGAGGTCCACCACCCCGCCGCGGACCGGTCAGCGCCGCGTCACCGCTGCGGCCCGGGTAACCGGCAGCCCGGAGACCCGGACCGACGTCGTCCGGGCAGCGCCGGGGGTGCCAGGAGCATGACTGAGGCGACCTTCGGGAGGGCAGTGCACGAGCAGCAGGGAAGGACGTTCGAGATGAGTACGCACCTGGCAGGCAGGCCCCCGGTCCACAGTGAGGAATCGATGCATCAGACCACCAGGACGAACGACTTCACGTTCGGTATCAGCACGACCCGCTTCGATGAGGACTACTGCCCGTCGTCCAGTTCCCGGGGCACCACGAACTTCGCGAACCTGGCCCGCGGCGAGAACCGTCGGCAGAACCTCCGGAACACCCTGACCATGATCAATAATCGCTTCAACGACCTGGCCCACTGGGACAATCCCAGCCGGGATCGCTATGCCGTGGAGATTGAGATCGTCTCCGTGGACCTGCACGTCGCCGCCGACGGCGACGACGCGGTATTCCCCCTGATCGAGGTCCTCGACGTGCAGATCCTCGACACGCTGGCCAATGTGCACATCGACGGGATCGTGGGGAACAACTTCTCGTCCTACCTGCGGGACTACGACTTCAGCGTGGTGCTGCCGGAACACCACGCGAAGGTGTCCCGGTCCAGCATCCCCGATGACTTCGGCGAATTGCACGGGAAGCTCTTCACGCACTTCCTGGACTCCGATGCCTACCGCGAGCGGTTCCCTCAGCCGCCCGTGATCTGCATCAGCGTCTCGAGCACCAAGACGTACCGTCGGCTCGAGAACCACCATCCGATCCTCGGGGTCGAGTATCGGCAGGACGAATCCTCCTTGACGGATCGATACTTCGAGCAGATGGGACTGCGGGTCCGCTACTTCATGCCCCGCGGCGCGGTCGCGCCCCTGGCGTTCTATTTCCGGGGCGATCTCCTCAACGACTATTCCAGCCTGGCACTCATCGGTCTCATCAGCACGATGGAGACGTTCCAGAAGATCTATCGCCCGGAGATCTACAACGCCAATGCGGCGGCTGGTCGGATCTACCGGCCGAGCCTGGAGAGCCGAGACCACTCGGTGACGCAGATCGCCTACGACCGCGAGGAGCGCAGTCAGCTGGCCCTCATGCAGGGGAAGTTCACGGAGGAGCACTTCGTGAAGCCACACCAGACCCTCCTGGAGCAGTGGGCCGCGGCCCACTCCGGACGAGAGACGGAAGATCACGGATGAACACTCTGTTGCCCACCACCATCGTCGGCAGCCTGCCCAAGCCCTCCTGGCTCGCTGAAGGTGAGACGCTGTGGTCCCCCTGGAAGCTGGACGGCGAGGAACTGCGCGAGGGCAAGCGGGATGCGCTGAGCCTGGCCGTGGACGAGCAGCGCCAGGCGGGTATCGACATCGTCAGCGACGGCGAACAGACCCGTCAGCACTTTGTCACCACGTTCATCGAACACCTCAGCGGCGTCGACTTCGAACACCGGGAAACGGTGCGGATCCGTGACCGCTACGACGCGAGCGTCCCGACGGTCGTCGGCGCGGTGGGCCGTGAGCGGTCGGTTTTCCTCGACGACGCGAAGGCCCTCCGCGCGCGGACCAGCCGGCCCATCAAGTGGACGCTTCCCGGTCCGATGACCATGATCGACACCCTCTACGACAAGCACTACAGGAGCCGCGAAAAGCTCGCCTGGGAGTTCGCGAAGATCCTCAACCAGGAGGCCAAAGAGCTGGAGGCGGCGGGCGTCGACATCATCCAGTTCGACGAGCCTGCCTTCAACGTGTTCTTCGACGACCTCAAAGAGTGGGGCGTGGCCGCACTGGAGCGAGCGGCTGAGGGACTGCGCAGCACAACGGCCGTGCATATCTGCTACGGCTACGGCATCAAGGCCAATACCGAGTGGAAGGCGACGCTCGGGTCGGAGTGGCGCCAGTACGAGATGTCATTCCCGCTGCTCCAGCAGTCGACGATCGACATGGTCTCCCTGGAACGCCACAACTCCCGCGTCCCGGTCGAGCTCATCGAGCTGCTCCGAGGTAAGAAGGTGATGGTCGGGGCCATCGACGTCGCCAGCGACGCGATCGAAACCCCGGAGGAAGTGGCCGGCACCCTCCGGCAGGTGCTCCGGTTCGTCGATGCGGGCAAGCTGTATCCGAGCACCAACTGCGGCATGGCGCCACTGGCTCGACAGGTTGCGCGGGACAAAATGACCGCTCTCGCTGCGGGTGCCCAGATCGTCCGAGCGGAACTCTCCGGAGCGACCCCCTCGACCTGACGACCCGCCATGGTGCGGTGGTGATCGCCCTGCTGCCGGCCGCCACGGCGGTGGTGGCCGTGCTGCGCACCCGTGAGCGCCCCGCCCGCGCGTTTGGGGTGATCACCGGGATCGGGGCGGGGCGGCGATCGTCCTCGCCTCGATGTCCTCGGATGGCTTGGGCAGCTGCCCGGGGCCGATGTGCTGCTGCTGGGTGCGGTCACCGCCGCGGCTCTGGGTTAGGCCGATGGTGGGTTGCTGGCCCGTGAGCTCGTGAGCTCGTGAGCTGCGTTGCCGTAGTGTCGTTCGACCGTGGCGACGCGCACGGTGTAGTCCGTGTACCAGTCGCGGGCTCCTCGGTGCTGGGCCTGCAGGTGTTCGGTGACCTGTTTCCAGGCTCGGGCGTGCTGGGCGGTCTGCCAGTAGGACACGGTGATGCCGAACCCCTCGGCGTTGCGGGCGCTCTCCATCGACAGGAACCCGGGTTGTCGGCGGGCCAGCTCCTCCATGTGCTCAGCGGTGGCGTCGTACCCGTCCCCGGGGGCGGGCGTGGATCGTTGGCTGGTGAAGATCACCGCGGTGTAGGGGGGCCGCTCAGGGGTCATGCTCCCAGTATCAGGGCCGCCGGCCGGTGACGGTGGAGCGTGTACCAGGCCTGTGGTTCTTGCCGCCTCGACGGGTTGCGGTGGGGCCGGTGAGGTGGCTGCTCGCCTTCCGAGGTCAGTGTCCGGTGTCGAACCCGGGTCGGGTGGTGCGTTCCTGGGCGGGGAGCAGTTCCTGGAAGAGGGTGATCTGCAGCCCGGCCGGGGCGGCCAGCCGGGAGTTCAGCGACTGCCACGGGGCGCGCACCGGGGTGGCGAGCACCTCTCCGCCGGCATCCTGCAGGCGTCCGGTGGTCTTTGGAGCGTCGTCGACCTTGAGGGCCAGGCGGATGGCCGGGCTGGGGCGCCCGTCGGCGTCGATATCGAAACCCCGCGGCGCCGGCGGTGACGTCGCGGATCGCCACCGCCCCGGCGCTTGGCTGTGTCGCTAGTTCCAGTATTAGACAGTATGCTTAGTAATGCGTTCCGGGTGGCGTGAGCGCAATAGCTGGTGAAAAGGGGAGCGGTGTCGGCGGATCTCTAGGACTCGTTTGTCAATCCACGGGCCTACACGGCCGCCCCCATGGCCGCGGGAGTGGCGGTGTTCCACGCCGCCACCTGGGTCTTCAGTCACAGCGCTGAGCTCACCTGGGCTTCCTTGGCCATCGTGGTCCCGGACCCCTCTCAGGTGCCGATCATCGAACAGCTGGGACGGCTCAAGACCCGGGGGGTGCGGATGGGCACCATCGCCCAGGCCGAACAGGCCCGGCACTTCGACCGGGTGCTGATTGCCTACACCCCCGATGCCGCCACGATCGAACGCGCCGAGGCCCTGGCTGAGGCCCGGGTGGTGGTGGCCATCGGTGGCGACCCCCACGCGCTGCGCACCTGGGTGAACCAATACCGTCCGGTGCACCTGGGCGGCGCCGACCTGCTGGCCACCCCCACTCCCCAGCCATTGGGTCCCGGGCCCGTGGTGGCCGCCTAGCATGTGCGCTCTGATCACCTCTCGGGACGAGATGCGCCCAGCTTTCGCGCACTGGGCGCGATGGGCCATGTCTTGCAGCGGGGCCACCCCGGTCTCCTTCTGAGGCGTGTGCCGACAAGGGGCACAGTCTTTGGCCGAAGCCGGCAGATCTCCGCGGGAGTCTGCCGGCCTGTGTCATGACCGGGGTCGTCCCGCTCACCCGAACCCGACCACGGCCGGTAGAACTCCGGTGCGTGTCGGTCTTGTCCGCCGGGACCGGGGTTGGGGCGGGGTTCAGCGCAGCAGGCGGGAGGTGAACTCGATCTGCAGCTCGTGCGCCCGGTCCAGCGTGACCGGGTGCCCTCCGGCAGGGTCGGTGAGGTACTCCAGTTCCAGCTGCCGGCAGATGCGGCTGTGCAGGATCTGCAGGTGCTCCAGGGACAGGTCCAGCAGCTCCTCGGGGAACGCATCGTCCGGGCCCAGCCGGATGGCTCGCTCGAGGGTGGTCATTTCCGGCGCGGCAGCGGGGGTGGGCCCGGTTCCGGCGGGCCCGCTCATCCGGTCACCGCCGGCGCCGTGTGAGAGACAGGCTGGTGGACGGATCCGGCACGGCGGTGGCGGCCGAGGAACCCGGCAGGCAGGGTGCCGGCAGGCAACGGGGGAAAGCGCGAAGGCATAGGGAGAAGTCTTTCGCTGAGCATGACCAAGGGATCGGTCGGCTACTTGACCAGGTCAAAGCATAGCCTCCGGCCCCGGGCGCACCAACACCGCGCACCTGCGCTGTCAGTCGGGGCGCTGGTGCGCCCACGGCGCCTCGGGGGCGTTGAAGTGGGTGGTGGCGGGTTGGCCGGTGCTGGAGGCCACGAGCTCGACCGCCAGCTCCCGGACCTTGATCCCGCGCCGGGCCGCGGATGCGGCCAGCAGCTCGAACGCCTCGGACTGGGTGCAGTGCTGCTGGGCGATGAGGATGCCCACCGCCACGTCGATGGTGGTGCGCGAGCCCATCGCCGCGCTCAGGTCGGACTCGGTGTCCCGGTGCTTGGCCAACCGCAGCGCCAGGCGCAGGGCGGTGGAGGCGGCGACGACCTCCTGGGTGATCGCCGCGATCGCGTCCTCGTCGAAAGCATGCACGGTGCCGGCGTAGACGTTCAACGCCGCTTTGTCCGGACCGGGCAGATCGAAGGGAACCGCCACCGCCGAGTGCACTCCTTGGGCGGCGGCGGCCTGCCCGTAGTCCGGCCAGGGGCCCTGTGCCAGGTCCGGGGCGTGGACGAGCAGCTGCTGGCGGGCCGCGGTCAGACACGGCCCGTCGCCGTAGTCGTACTGGATCTCGTCGAGCACCTCGGCCCGGGCGTTGGAGCTGGCCACGGTGCCCACCCGCCCGTCGCGCAGCAGGGTCACCGCGCACCACACCGGCGTGCGCTCTCCGGTCAGGTGCGCGGCCATCACCTGGGTGAACTCCTCCAAGAACTCCCGCAGGTCCTCGCTCTCGGCCAGCACCTCGTGCAGGCGCAGCCGGGTGGACACCGACGGGAAAGAGGGAATCGGGCGGTGGGCCACCGAGGAGGGATCGGTCACGCGGAACACCTTTCGACAGGCGCCGGCATCGACGCCGTGGAGGCAGAACGGAAGAACATCAGAGTAGAGGAGCGAGCCGCCCGCTGAAGCAGAACGGCCAGACGGCTCACCATCCGTCCTGCTGCCCGCGGTATCGGGCACGGTCACCGCCACCACCGGACCACACGCTCAGGCCAGATGCCCCGAACGCACCCCGGCGCACGATAGGCACGAACGCTCCTCGGGGCGGCACGGTGCACCGTGACCGCCAACGGATCCGTGCATGGCTGGTGGGCGGCGGACTGCGCTTCACCTGAGGCGCCCCCTGGGCGCGTCAGAGGGGCGTGTGCGGTGCGGCTGCCTTGCTTCCGGTCTCACGCACGGCCTTGCGCTGCCGGGCGTGGTCGATGAACGTGATGACGGGCCCAGCGGTGATCCCGTGGATCACGATGGAGGCGACGATGACCAGTCCCACGATCCGCCACAGTGCCTGGTCCTCTGCGGCGAACTCGCCCTTGGACAAGGCGTAGGCCAGGTAGTAGACGGAGCCGATCCCGCGCACGCCGAAGAAGGCTATCACGGCGCGATCCCACGGGCCGGTGCGGCCCCCGGCCAGACCGACCCAACCGGCCAGTGGGCGGATGAGGAGCAGGAACGCCGCAGCCACCAGGACCTCGGTCCAGGTCAGGCCGGCGAGCAGGCCCCGGGCGACGGCCCCGCCCAGCAGTACGAGCACCACCACCGTGAGCAGGCGCTCGAGCTGCTCGATGTAGCTGTGCAGCACCCCGTGGAAGCCGTGGGTCCGCTCACCGGCCCGGATGGTCACCGCGCACACGAACACGGCGATGAACCCATAGCCTTCGATCATCTCGGTGATCCCGTAGGTGAGGAAGGTCGCGGCCAGGGCGACGAAACCCTCCGAGTGGGAGGCCATGCGGATGCTGTGGATCGGGGACCGGAAGAAGATCTGGCCCAGCAGCTTGCCCACCGCGAACCCGGCGAGGCAGCCGATCACGATCCGCCAGGCCACGTCCACGGCGGTGAAGTGCGGCAACCATGCCGCCGGGGCGGTCCCCACCACGCTGAGGGCGATAGCGAGGTAGACGAACGGGAAGGCCAGCCCGTCGTTGAGCCCGGCCTCGGAGGTGAGGCCGAAGCGGACCTCGTCCTCCCCGTCGAGATCCTCCTGGGCCTCCGAGGGGGCGGCGACCTGGACCTCGGAGGCCAGGACCGGGTCGGTGGGGGCCAGGGCGGCGGCCACGAGCAGGGCGGCGGCCAGACTCAGCCCCAGCACCGACAACCCCAACAGGGTCACCGCGAGCAGGCACAGCGGCATCGCGATGCCCAGCAGTCGCCAGGTGGTGGCCCAGCGGCGGAACCCCAGAGGACGGTCCAGGGCCAGGCCCGCACCCATCAGAGAGACGATCACGCAGATCTCGCTCAGATGCAGGGTGATCTCGCCGTGGGCCACCGGGTCCGGACTCGGCAGGCCCTCGGCCATGGAGAAGATCACCACCCCGGCTCCGAGGAACACCATGGGCATCGACACCGGAGCGCGCATCAACAACCGGGGAAGCAGCGCGGCGGCGAACACCGCCAGACCCGCGGCAGCGAAAATCAAACTCGGTGCTTCGAACACCTCAACCTCGTTCCCGCAGCGAGGCAGCGCTGCACCTGGGGCGACTCCTGTGGCCGCAACCGTGCTCCCCGGATCGAGGAACTCATCGTTCGCACGCGCACCCGCAGGGGCCACTCTCCGATGAAGGAGACCCTGTCGGGGAAACGCAGTGAATCCACTTCGGACGGGACCTTCTCCTGACGGACACCCCGGAAGTACGAGAACCTATTAGGCAGGCTGATGATTCGATCAGTCAACTGTCAGTCACGGTCGAGGTGCCCCCTGAGGCAGCGGCATGCCATCCGGTTTACGCAGGGCTGGTGTACGGACCCGCACAGGGGATTGCCCCGAGGCTGAGGCTTCCGATGAAATGATCAGCGGGCTGTCTGTCGGGTGGTCAAGTAGCCGGCCGCCCGGCAGGCGGCGCCCGAGGCGGGCGGCATCACGGCAGCCGGTCAGGGATGGATGGTGGGTCCCGTGCGGAACGGGGTGCTCCTGTTGGAGGGCTAGCGGTCGTGAGGTGGGTGGATGTTCTTCTGCCTCGGCGCCGGGGTGGCGTCCTCCAGGTGGGGTGCAGCCGCGCGCTGGATCCTGCCCGTGATCCGGGGTGCTTCGCGATGACCCAATCCCCTCCGTCGGCGTCCAGGGTGGACCGGATGCAGGACTTGCTGCTGGGCAGCCCGCACCTGGAGGACTTCCTCGACGACTTCATCCTGATGATGGCGGACTTCCTGGCCGTGGACAGGGGAGGCGGTGTGGTGCAGGGTCACGCCGCTGCACCGTCATCGCGCCGGCACGGTGGCATCCTCCGGGGTCAGAGAACTCGGTCCCGCCCGCTTTGCATATGACCCGGTGAGGGGGTGGCCTCCGGTTGGTGCGGGCCGGGTCCCGAACCTCGGCCAACGAGGCAGCGGGTCGATGCTGGGGTCAGTGCTGGCGTCGGCGTCTGCGCTGAGGCCTTCGGGCCGGTTGCTGTCCGGGCTACGAGTGCGTCCAGGGGCGGCGACCGCGCCGAGCGGCACGGTCGCCCCGGTGTCGACGCCGCCTGGCCGGTGCCGGCCGGCTTGTCACCCTCGCTGCCGGCAGCCGGACCACGGATGGTCGAGAGCGGGTGGAGGAGCTCCCGGCCGTTGTTCTTGCTGTGTCATTGCGGTGGCGGCGTCGAGGACCACGTCGTGGTCGCTGAAGGGCACGCGGCTTCCCCGCGGGCCGATCTCCATCCACTGTTCGTGTCCTTTGCCGTAGAGCGCCACCGTGCCGTCCGGACCCGCCGCCCCGAGGGCGAACCGGATGGCGTCCCGCCGCGAGGGCAGTTCGTGGATCTCCGGGACGGGCAGTCCGGCCGACCGTCGTGCCGCCACGGCCTGCCGGACGCCGCGCAGCACCGCGGCCCGGATGCCAGCCGGATCCTCCGATCGGGGGTTGTCGTCGGTCACCAGGATCACGTCGGCGCCGGACTCCACCGCGGCCGTTCCCGTGGGCTCCCGTTTCGTGGGGTCGCGGTCCCCGCCGGAGCTGGCCGTCACCACGAGACGACCCGGCGTGCGGATGCGCAGGGCGGCCGCGGAGGTGAGCATCGCGTCCGGGGTGTGGGCGAAGTCGACGACGACGGTCGGCCACCCCGGTCCGAGGTCGACGTGCTCCATGCGCCCCGGTACGCTCACCGGCCCGTCCAGCGCGGACGCCACCTCCGCGGAGGCCATGCCGAGCTCGAGCAGCATCAGTGCGGCCACCGCGGTGTTGGTCCGGTTGTGCTCCCCGGGCAGCGGCGTCCGCAGCCGGAAGCTCTCGGTCGGGCCGCGGAGGAGGAACGCGTCCTCACCCGGTCGGCCGAGGATGTGCCACTGCGCGTCCACCCCGAGATCATTGGCCACGCTCACCACGGGCATCCCGCGGGCGCCGGCCAGGGCGTGGAGGGCGCGGCCGTGCTCGTCGTCGACCACGACCACCGCCCGGGCGGCGAGCTCGGGGGTGAACAGGCGGGCCTTGGCCGTGAAGTAGGAGGCCATGTCCGCGTGGTAGTCCAGGTGCTCGTGGGAGAGGTTGGTGAAGGCGACGACGTCGTAGCGGATGCCGTCCACCCGGTACTGGTCCAGGCCGTGGCTGCTGACCTCCATGACACAGGCGTCGTTGCCCGCTCGGCGCATTCGCGACAGCAGTTCCTGCAGCCGCGGGGCGGTGGGGGTGGTGACCCCGCTGCGCCGACGCTGCTGGCCCACCACCGTCTCCGGGGTGCTCAACAGTCCGGGGCGCCGGCCCAGCCGGGCCAGGGCGGCCTCGAGGAGGTAGGCGGTGGTGGTCTTCCCGTTGGTGCCGGTGACCCCCAGCATCGTCAGGTCCGCGGCCGGGTCGCCCTGGAGCCGGGCGGCCACCGGGCCCAGCGCGGCCTGCGGGTTCGGGAGAACCATGACCGGAACCCCGAGCGAATGCCCCAGCATCTGCGCTCCACCGCGGTCGGTGAGCACCGCCACCGCACCGGCCTCCACGGCGGCCGCGGCGTGCTGCACGCCGTGTCCGCGTCCACCCTGTCGGGCGACGAAGAGGTCACCCGGGCCCACCTCGCGGTGATCCTCCACGATCCGGTGCACCAGGACGTCCTCCGCATCGGCGCCGTCCAGGAGCACCCCACCGACAGCGTGTGCCAGGCCGGCGAGGGGCACCGGCCGGGGCGAGGGCCGCTCACTCGGTGCACGCGCAGGAAGACTCACCCGGTCAGCATATCCTCGCCGCAGAAAACATCAGCACACGTATGAATCTGCTCAGGCCTGCCCGTGGGGAATCTCGGGGAGTCGTTCCCGGTGTCCCTCGGTAGCGCGGTCAATCGCTCCGACGATGTGTGGCGTCCCGCGCAGCGGCGAGACTTCCCTGCACCCCCGAGATAGTTCACAATAGGGAACGGAACGGCTGAGCGTTCCCTCCCCCTCCCCCCTTTTGACGCTCCGGCGGTCGTGCGTGCCTGCATGCCCCCGGGCAAGGAGAACATCCATGTCTCGTACCCCTCTGCTGTCCCTGGCGGCCCTCGCCGCGGTGGCGGCGCTGACCCTGGCCCCGGCCACCGACGCCGCCCCGCAGGCCGCGCCGACCCCGGCGCCCTCCACCACGGCGTCCTCGGCCACGGACTCTTCCGCCACGGTCTTGTCTGCCACCGGACCGACGGCGCAGTCCGTGTCGGCCAAGGCCGGCGGTCAGGCCAGGAAGAGCGCCTTCCTGCCGGTTCCCCAGGCCTCGGCGGACTCGCCCGTGCCACCCTCCGCGCACCTGCACTCCGAGGACTCCCTCACCCCCACCGAGGGAACCGCATCGGTGGGTCTCACCACCGCCTCCCGCCCCACCGCGCCGGCCTCGGCCTTCACCGTCTCGACGGCCGCTCTGACCACCACGGCCACCGCGACGGCCACCACGGCGTCGACCACCACCTCCCCGGCGGTGCGCACCTGCCCGATGCGCTTCGGCGTCGGGACCCCCGGCGGCTCAGGAGCCTCGTCCGAGCTGGCCGAGGTGGCGTCGCTGACCGGGGAGAAGCCGGCGATGATCCTGGCCTACAAGGACTTCAAGCAGCCGGTGCCGTACTGGGAGCTCGAGCAGGCCCGTTCGGCCGGGGCCACCACCCTGCTGACCTGGGAGCCGTGGGTCTGGGGTGGGGGGCTGAACCAGCCGGCCTACTCCCTGGACCGGATCGCCGCCGGGGACCACGACGCCTACATCACCGACTGGGCGAAGCGGCTGGCCAGCTGGGGCAACCCGGTGATGCTGCGCTTCGGGCACGAGATGAACGGCAACTGGTACCCGTGGTCCGAAGGGGTCAACGGCAACGGGACCGGGGACTACGTCGCGGCCTGGCGCCACGTTCACGACATCTTCACCAAGGCCGGGGCGTCCAACGTGGAGTGGGTGTGGAACCCCAACGTGCCCTACTGGGGCTCCACGCCCCTGGACGGGCTCTACCCGGGCGACGCCTACGTCGACACCGTCGCCCTGGACGGCTACAACTGGGGCACCTCCCAGTCCTGGTCCTCCTGGCAGCACCCGTGGGAGCTCTTCGGCTGGGGTCTGTCCGAGATGCGGCGAATCGCGCCGGGCAAGGAGATCATCGTCGCCGAGACCGCCAGTGCTGAGGCCGGCGGCTCCAAGGCGAAGTGGAACGCCGACCTGGTGTACTACCTGGCCCGTGAACCCGGTGTGACCGGTCTGGTGTGGTTCCACTACAACAAGGAGACCGACTGGCGGATCAACTCCACCACCACCTCCGCCACCGCCCTGGCCAACGAGCTGGCCAAGCGTCCCTGCCCCTGACCCTGACCCGGCTTGTTCCGTGCCGGTTCTGCGCTGAAGGCCGTCGCCCCTGCCGGGGCGGCGGCCTTCTCCGTGACCGGACGTCTCCGTGGGATTCCGTCTTCTGCACCGCTTGCCGTGCTGCGGCCCGGCGTCCAGGGCTCCGACGGCGGGTGCGCGCACGGTGTGGGCACTCTACGGGCGGGAGGCGTAACAGTTTGACAAGTGACATCCGGTTACTCCGGGCCTACCTCTGGCCGCAGGAAACGTCTAGCGTCGCCCTCAGCTCGGTGCCGTGACTCCGGGCGTTTCCTCTGGTGGCTGACCGCGGGGTCGGACGTCCACTCTGTTCCTCTGGAAGGTTGCGCATGCGTGCTCTCATCGTCCTGGCCGTGATCGGCTTCTTCGCCCAACTGGTCGACGGCTCCCTGGGCATGGCCTACGGGGTGACCTCCACGTCCCTGCTGCTGCTGGCCGGCATCGCCCCGGCCTCCGCCTCGGCCGTCGTGCACCTGTCCGAGGTCGGCACCACGCTGGTCTCGGGGGCCGCGCACTGGAAGTTCGGCAACGTCGACTGGCGGGTGGTCGGGATCATGGCCGTGCCCGGCGGGATCGCCGCGTTCGTCGGCGCCCACGTCCTGGTGAGCCTCGACGGGGACGCGGCCAAGCCGATCGTCTCGACCCTCCTGCTGGGACTGGGCATCTACGTCCTCTACCGGTTCCTGCGCCTGCCCACCTCCCGGCCGGTGTTCACGGGCACCCTCCGCAAGCGCCTGCTCGTTCCGCTGGCCGTCGTGGCGGGGGTCCTGGACGCCATCGGCGGCGGCGGATGGGGGCCGGTGGGGACCCCGACCCTGCTGGCCTCGGGCAAGATCGCCCCCCGCAAGGTCGTCGGCTCCATCGACACCTCCGAGTTCGTCGTGGCCCTGGGCGCCTCCCTCGGTTTCCTCACCGGGCTGGGGGCCGCCGGCATCGACTTCGCCTGGGTGCTCGCGCTGCTGGCCGGCGGCGTGGTGGCCGCCCCGATCGCCGCCTGGCTGGTGCGCCATCTCGCCCCGCGTGTGCTCGCCGTGGCCGCCGGCGGGCTGATCATCCTCACCAACACCCGCACCCTCGTCAACACCGACACCGTACAGGCCCTGCTCGGGTCCACCACGGGCGCCGTCCTCCTCTGGGCACTGCTCGCGGCCTGGGTCGCGCTCATCGTCTGGGCCGTGCGGCGGGAGATCCGCACCCGCGTCCAGGAGCGCATCGAGGAGCGCGCGATCAGCTCCGTGCGAGGCTGAGCCCGGCCGGATGCCGTCCCGGGGACCGCCTCGAACATCGAGGCGGTCCCCGACCACCTCCGTCGTTCCTGCGCAGTGGAAGGACCGCCCCATGACCGCGACGCCGCCACCCAGCCGTCGACCCGCCGCCGAGCACAGGTCAGTCGCCGCGGGGCGGGTCCACGACCTGGTCCCGCTGCGGGAGGCCACCCGGGTGTGGTTCACGATCTCGCTGCAGACCTTTGGCGGCCCGGCCGGGCAGATCGCGGTCATGCAACGATCCCTGGTGGACGAGCACCGCTGGATCGGGGAACGCCGCTTCCTGCACGCCCTGTCCTACTGCACCCTGCTGCCCGGGCCCGAGGCGCAGCAACTGGCAATCTACATCGGCTGGCTGCTCAACGGCACCCGCGGCGGACTCATCGCCGGGACCCTGTTCGTCCTGCCCGGGGTCGTGGCCCTGCTGCTCCTCTCGGCGATCTATGCGGCCTTCGGGGAGACCGCCGTCGTCATCGCGCTGTTCGCGGGGCTGGCCCCGGCAGTGCTGGCCATCGTCGCCCAGGCCGTGCGCAAGGTCGCCCGGCGCGCCCTGCACCACCCCGCCCTGGTGGCCCTGGCCGTGGCGTCGTTCCTGGCCCTTGCCGTCCTCGACGTTCCCTTCCCCGTGGTCGTGGCCGCCGCCGCGGCCGTCGGCTGGGGGATCGGCCGGGTGCGCCCGGCCGTCATGGCCGCTCCGGCGAAGGAGGACACCGCCGACGGCCCGGCACCGGTGATCTCCGACGACGCCCTGCACCGGACCCGCCCCTCCGCCCGCCGGGCCGCCCTCGTGCTGGGGGCGGGGATCCCGCTGTGGCTCGCCCCGGTCGGCCTCGCCGCCCTGCTGACGGGCCCGGAGAGCGTGTTCACCCAGCAGGGCCTGTTCTTCTCCGGCACCGCCCTGGTCACCTTCGGCGGGGCCTACGCGGTGCTGGCCTACGTGGCCCAGCAGGCCGTGGCGACCTACGGGTGGCTGGGGCCCGGGGAGATGGTGCGCGGCCTGGCCCTGGCCGAGACCACCCCCGGGCCGCTGATCATGGTCGTGCAGTTCGTGGCCTTCCTCGGCGCCTTCCGCGACCCCGGCACCCTGGACCCCTGGGTCGCGGCCGTGCTGGCGTCGCTGCTGACGACCTGGGTCACGTTCGTGCCCTGCTTCCTGTTCATCTTCCTCGGCGCGCCCTACGTGGAACGCCTGCGCGGCAACCGGTCCCTCTCGGCCGCCCTGACCGGGATCACCGCCGCGGTGGTGGGGGTGATCGCCGACCTGGCCGTCTACTTCGCCGTCCACACCCTCTTCGCCACCACCACACCCCTGACCTGGGGGCCGATCCACCTCGAGGTCCCCGACGCGGGCAGTCTGCAGCCGGTGGCCGTGGTCATCACCCTCGCGGCGATGGTGACGGTCTTCCGGCTCAAGTGGTCGGTGCTGCGCACCCTCGGGGTGTGCGCCGCCACCGGTCTGGTCATCGGACTGGCCGGGATCCTCCTCTGACAGCCGACGCGCTCTTGCGACGGACCTCCGCGCCGTACGGTGCTGTCACCGGTCCGGGGGACGAGCCGCCCTGTCGGCATCCCACGGCGCGGCCGCAAGGCAGTCCGCGCCGAGGACGATCCGGCACCGCTGCGGGCGCTCCCGCGGCATACCGCCTCGTCACAAAGGCATTTTTGCCCTTGCCTTCGCGACTGTGAGCCAATTCATGGGTACGGTGCGAACCCCATCGCTGCTCACGAAAGTCGAGAGACCCATGAGAAGAAGTGCTGCCGGCGCCGCCCTGATCGCTGCGGTCGGATTTTCCGCGCTGACCACAGCCCCGGCCTCCGCCCTGTCGTTCCCGCTGTTCGAGAGCTGTGACGCCGCCGCGGCCGCGGGCGTCTACAACATCCCGGCCGGGGACCCCCGCTACACGCCGCAGCTGGACTCCGACGCCGACGGGACCGCCTGCGAGAACCCCGACTACGCCTACGTCCCGCTGCCGCCGGTCGGTGACGTCCCCACCGACCCGCAGATCGAGCAGATGCCCGTCGGCGGCGCGGACACCGGGGTGTCCACCGCCCCGGAGGAGTCCGGCACCGGCGTCGCCGCCCTCGGCCTGGCCGGACTCGGTGCCGCCGCCGGTGGCGTGCTGTGCGCTCGCCGCCGCAGCGTGCGCCCCTGACCCACCCCCGGCGGCACGGCCCCCGTCCTGGCCCCGAGCAGGGAGCCGGAGGGGAACGACCACGGCGCGGGGCCCCGGCCCC
>NZ_JBSJYX010000025.1:0-68156 GCF_053711175.1 Kocuria sp. KH4 | reverse complement strand
CCCCCCGGGCCCCTGCGCCGCATCCGCGGCCGTGCCGCATCGGCGTCCTCGGCGCGGCCGGCGCCGCGATCGCGCCGAGGACGGGAGAGCTAGGCGAACTCCGGGAACCGCATCATGCCCTCCTGGGCGGTGGTGGCCACGAGCCGGCCGTCCCGGGTGAACATCCGTCCCACGCCCAGCCCGCGCGCCGAGGAGGCGTTGGGGGAGGACTGCACGTAGAGGAGCCACTCGTCGGCGCGGGCCTCGCGGTGCCACCACATGGCGTGGTCCAGGGAGGCGATGTTCATGCCGGGCTCGATCCAGGTCTTCCCGTGCAGCCGCAGGATCGGCTCGAGCAGGGTGTAGTCGCTGGCGTAGGCCAGGGCCGCGCGGTGCACGTCCGGGTCGTCGGGCAGCGGCTTGAGCGTCTTGATCCACACCGCGTTGAACGGCTCGCCGCGGGAGTCCGGCTGGAAGTAGATGGGCTCGGTGATGTAGCGCATGTCGAAGGGCCGTTCGTAGGCGATGGCCTGCGCCTCCGGGGCGTCGATGTGGCCCAGCAGCTCGACGGCGCTGGGCAGCGACTCGGGGTCGGGGAGGTGGCGCGGCGACTCGTCCTGGTGGTCCAGCCCCGGGGCGGGGACCTGGAAGGAGGCGATGGCGGAGAGGATGGCGCGGCCGTCCTGGTACGCGTGCACCCGGCGGGCGGAGAACGAGCGGCCGTCGCGGATCCGTTCCACCCCGAAGGTGATGGGCTGCGACACGTCCCCGGCGCGCAGG
This sequence comes from Kocuria sp. KH4, assembly GCF_053711175.1. Lineage (NCBI taxonomy): Bacteria > Bacillati > Actinomycetota > Actinomycetes > Micrococcales > Micrococcaceae > Kocuria > Kocuria sp. KH4. Next base: position 67,397 of record NZ_JBSJYX010000025.1, on the reverse strand, counting down.
AAGTAGGCGTGCAGGGAGTGGATGATCCGTTCCGGCTCCACCGTGCGCATGGCGGCGGTGGCGGCCTGGGCCAGGACCTGCCCGCCGTAGACCCGGCCGCGGGCGGGGGAGGCGGAGTGGCCCACGTAGATGTCCTCGAGGGTGCGGGCGCCGCCGCCGTCGGCGAGGTCCAGCATGTCGAGCAGGGCCTGCGTGGGGTCCGGGATGGGGCTGTAGGTCATGGGCCTCACTCTAGCCAAGGCCCTCGCTCCGTCCCGCCGCGGACCGGGGCGCGCCCCGGCGGTGCGCTGCCGTGGTGGGCCTCCGGCGGGCGCCGGGTGTGATGGGATGGGAGCATGTCTTCCCTGCTGATCCCCATCCAGATGCGCTTCGGCGACATCGACAGCTACGGTCACGTCAACAACGTCACCATGCTGCAGTACCTGGAGGACGCCCGCGTCCGGCTCATGTCCCGCGCGCTGCCTGCGGACGCCGCGGCGGGGATCCCGGAAGGCGCCTCGTTCCGGTCCCTGCTGGGGGAGCGGCAGACCGTGATCGGGCGCCAGGAGATCGAGTACACGGAGCAGCTGCTGTACCGGCCGGAGCCGGTGTTCGTGCGGGTGGGGGTCTCCTCCGTGGGCGGGTCCAGCTTCGTGCTGGACTACGCCGTGCAGGAGGAGGACGGCTCACGCGTCTACGCCGTGGCGCAGACCGCCGTCGTGCAGATCGACCGGGGCACCGGGCGGCCGGTCCGCCTGGACGGCACGCAGCGGGGGCTGCTCGAGCAGTGGGTGGACGCCCCCACCCGGTTCGCCCGCCGGCCGGCTCCCGCCGGGGCCCGAGCCCGATGAGCCGTTCCCTGCCGCTGACCGACCCGCGCGACGTCGCGGACCTGCGGACCTTCCTGACCCGCGCCCGCGGGGTCGACCCGCAGGGCGCGGTGCGCTTCCAGGCGCGCGGGCGCGCCGTGGGCGCCTACGTGTGCGTGCTGGAGCCCCACGGCCTGCTGGACCGCACGCCCACGGTGCTGGGGCTGCGCACCGCCGCCCTGGCCCGCGCGCACGAGCTGGACGTCACGGTCCCGCTCGGCGGGGTGCTCGACCGGATGCCCCGGCAGGACCAGGAGCAGGCCGAGGTGGGGCTGCCGCCGGTGGACGCCGCCGTCTCCTGGGCGGGCATCGCCCCGCCGCTGAGCGGGTGGACGCCGGTGGGCGCGGTGGCCGGTGACGCCCTGCGCGAGACGGCCCGGGCCGGGATCGCCGAGGTCGCCCGGACGGTGCCCACGGACGCGGGCGCCGCCGTCGTGGACACCGTGCGCTCGCAGGTCTGGGGCCGCTCGTCGGGCTGGGCCGACGCCCTCGGCGGGCGCCTGGGCGGCGCCCCGGTGCCGGACGGGGCGGCGTTCGCGGCGTACTCGCTGGGCTTCCTCCGCCCCGGCGCGGAGGTCGCCGTGGCCGAGAACGGCCGCTGGGTGCGCCTGAGCACCCCCGGCGGCCACGTGCTCACCAAGCGCTGAACCGCCGGGGCGGGCCCGGGCTCAGCCCTGGCGGTTGATCATGGCGTGGGCGGCGCGGTCGAAGTAGTCCCAGATGATCCCGTCGTGCAGCGGCGAGAGCTGCAGGGTGTCCAGGGCCGCGCGCATGTGCTTCAGCCACGTCTCCCGGGCCCACACGTCCACGGGGAACGGCATGTGCCGCATCCGCAGCCGCGGGTGCCCCCGCTGCTCGGAGTAGGTGGTGGGCCCGCCCCAGTACTGCTCGAGGAACATCCGCAGCCGCTCCTCGGCGGGGCCGAGGTCGTCCTCCGGGTACAGCGCCCGGAACCGCTCGTCCTCGGCCACCCGGGCGTAGAACTCGTGCACGAGCCGCACGAACGTCTCGTGCCCGCCGACCTGCTCGTAGAACGACGCCGACGTGCCCGCCTCCGCCTCCTGCCGGTCGTCCCCGACCTGCGGCACGGGCCGGCGCAGCTGGGACAGCGGCGCCCCCACCGCGAAGGACCGGGACCCGGGCGGGGCCGCGGCCGCGGGGTCCGTGCGCGGGACGCCGCCGGGCTCACGACCGGGTGCACGTCCGGGCTCGGGGACCGCCCCGGGGGCCGGCCCGCGCGGCGTCTGCTCGTCGCTCATGCCCGCGCCACCTCGAACCGGGCGTCCACGGCCTGGCCGCGCACCGCACGGGCGGTGGCGTCGCGCTGCTCGAGCACCAGCCGGCGCAGCCCGTGCAGGTCCTCGGGCAGGTCCGCGAGGAACGCGTCCGTGGCGTCGACGGTCCGCTGCGCGGGGATGTTCGGGTACATCCCCACGGCGATCTGCTGGGCGAGCTCGTGGGTGCGGGTGCGCCAAAGCTCGGGGATCGCCGCGAAGTACCGCTCCGCGTAGGGCTCGAGCAGGGCCGGGTCGGCGGCCGTGCGGAACCCGTCGATCGCCGCCTCCTGGATGGAGTTGGGCAGCGAGCCCTCGACCATGATCTGCGCCCACGCCCGGGCCTTGGCCTCGGCCGTGGGGACCGCGGCGCGGGCGCGGGCCGCGGCGATGGCGCCGTTCTCGGTGTTGTCCTCGGCGAGCATCGTGTCCACCGCCTCCTCGCCCAGGCGCCCGCCGGCGCACAGGGCGGTGAGCACGGCCCAGCGCAGGTCGGTGTCCAGGGCCAGGCCCGCCAGGGACCGGCGCCCGTCGAGCAGCTGCTCGAGGACGTCGAGCTGGGCGGTGGTGCGGGCGTGCCGGGCGAAGGCCTTGAGGAACTGCAGCTGCTGGTCCGACCCGGCCCCGGCCTCCTCGGTGAGCCGCCACAGCCGGTCGGCGGCGTCGTGCTGCACGGCCTCGCGCACCGGTTCGGCCACGTAGCCCTCCAGCACCGTCTCCAGCTGGCGCAGCTGCACCTGGATGCCGGTGGAGTCCGTCTCGTGGGCGATGTTGCCCAGCACGAGCTCCACGTAGCGGCGGGCCGGGGTCTCCCCGTCGTGCACGCCGTCCCACACGGACGCCTGGACGAGCGCCCGGGGCAGGGTCCGCTCGAAGTTCTTCAGGTGCGTGAGCGCGGTGTCCAGGGAGCACTCGTCGAGGCGGATCTTCGCGTAGGCGAGGTCGTCGTCGTTGAGCAGCACCAGGTCCGGCAGCTCCCGGCCGACCAGGTCGGGCACCTCGGTGACGGGCCCGTCGACGTCGAGCTCCACCCGGTGGGTGCGCACGAGCTTGCCCTGCTCGCCGTCGTGGTCGTAGAACCCGACCGCCAGCCGGTGCGGGCGGAGCGTGGGGTGCTCCTCGGGGGCGGTCTGCTCGATCCGGAAGGAGCGGATCACCCCGTCCTCGTCGGTCTCGAGCACCGGGGTGAGGGTGTTCACCCCGGCGGTCTCGAGCCACTTGGCCGACCACTGCTCGAGATCGCGGCCGCTGGCCTCCTCGAGCCGCACCATGAGGTCCCGCAGCTCGGTGTTGCCCCACGCGTGCTCCCGGAAGTACCGGTTCAGCCCGGCCATGAACTGCTCCTGGCCCACCCACGCGACCAGCTGCTTGAGCACCGAGGCGCCCTTGGCGTAGGTGATGCCGTCGAAGTTGACCAACACGTCCTCGAGGTCGCGGATCTCGGCCTTGATGGGGTGCGTGGTGGGCAGCTGGTCCTGCTCGTAGCCCCAGGACTTCTCCCCGGCGGCGAAGGTCGTCCACGCGTCCGTGTAGCGGGTGTTCTCCGCCGCGGCGAGGGTGGACATGAACTCCGCGAAGGACTCGTTGAGCCACAGGTCGTTCCACCAGCGCATGGTCACGAAGTCCCCGAACCACATGTGGGCCAGCTCGTGCAGGATCGTGATCGCCCGCCGCTCCACGCGCGCCTGCGTGGGCCGGGAGCGGAACACGTAGAGCTCCACGAAGGTCACCGCTCCGGCGTTCTCCATGGCCCCGGCGTTGAACTGCGGGACGAAGAGCTGGTCGTACTTCTCGAAGGGGTAGGGCATCCCGAACTGCGCCTCGAAGAACTCGAAGCCCCGCTTGGTGATGCCGAACATCTCCTCCGCCTCGACGTGCTCCATGAGCGAGCGCCGGGCGTACAGCCCCAGCGGCACCGTGCGCCCGTCGGCGCTGACGAGCTCGTCGTGCACGGAGGCGTAGGGGCCGGCGATGAGGGCCGTGACGTAGCAGGGCACCACGGGGGTGGGGGAGAAGGACCACGTGGCGGTGCCCGGGCCGGCCGGCACGGGCTCCGGGGTGGGCTGGGTGGAGACCACCGTCCAGTGCGCGGGGGCCGTGACCGTGAACGCGAAGCGCGCCTTGAGGTCCGGCTGCTCGAACACGGCGAACATCCGGCGGGTGTCCGCCACCTCGAACTGGGTGTAGAGGTAGACCTCGTCGTCGACCGGGTCCACGAACCGGTGCAGGCCCTCGCCGGTGTTCATGTAGCGGCAGTCCGCCGCGACCGTCAGGACGTTCTCGTCCTGCAGGCCCGGCAGCTGGATCCGCACCCCGTCGGAGACCTCCGCGGGGTCGAGCGCCCTGCCGTTGAGCACCACGGAGTGCACCGTGTCGGTGATCGCGTCGATGAACGTCGAGGCGCCCGGGACGGCGCGGAAGCGCACGGTGGTCGTCGAGCGGAAGAGGCGCTCGCCGCGGGTGAGGTCCAGGACCACCTCGTAGGCGTCCACGGCGACGGTCTCGGCCCGCGTGGCCGCCTCCTGGCGGGTCAGGTTGGTTCCGGGCACTTCGGTGCCGTCCTCTCGTCGGGGGCAGGGGGCGCCCACGGCCGGCGGGCCGCAGGGATTCCGTCCATTATGTCAGCCGGGTCACCCGCCCCGCGGAAGGACGTCCCGGGGCCCGCCCGGCGCGCCAGCCACTACGCTGGTGGGCGGCTGGTCCGCGCCCGCGGCCCCCGCCACGATCCCGCCCCGTTCCCGCGAACCCCAGGAGCACCCCGCCCATGCGCGTCCACATCGCCACCGACCACGCCGGACTGGACCTCTCCCGCTACCTGGTCGAGGAGCTCGTCGCCGCCGGCTACGACCTCGTCGACCACGGGCCCGCCGACTACGACGCCCTCGACGACTACCCCGCGTTCTGCATCAGCGCCGCGCGCGCCGTGCGCGAGGACCGGGAGGCGGGCCTGGACTCCCTGGGCATCGTCCTGGGCGGGTCCGGCAACGGGGAGCAGATCGCCGCGAACAAGGTCCCCGGGATCCGCGCCGCCCTCGCCTGGAACCTGGACACCGCCCGGCTGGCCCGCCAGCACAACGACGCCCAGGTCGTGGCCGTCGGCGGGCGCCAGCACCCCCGGGAGGAGGCCCTGGCGATCGTCCGGGCGTTCCTCGCGGAGCCCTTCTCCGGCGACGAGCGCCACGTGCGGCGGATCGGCCAGATCGCCGAGTACGAGGCCGCGGGCACCGTGGCGGGCCGGCTCGAGCAGCTGCGCCCGCGGGAGTTCCCCGCCGCCCCGGAGGCCTGAGTGCCGGAGGGGCACTCGATCCACCGCCTCGCCCGTCAGTTCGCCGACTGCTTCGTGGGCCAGGCCCTGGCCGTGAGCTCCCCGCAGGGCCGATTCGCGCCGGGGGCCGCGGCCCTCGACGGCGCCGTCCTGGAGGGCGCGCGCGCCCACGGCAAGCAGCTGTTCCTCGACTTCACAGGGGACCGGGTGCTGCGCTCGCACCTGGGCCTGTACGGGGCGTGGAGCTTCGGCGGCACCGAGCGGTTCCGCGGGGCCTCCTCCATCGGGGCGCCGCGGCGGATCGGCGAGCGGGAGGCGCCCGACGACGACGCCGCCCCCGCCGGTCCGCTGCTGCCGCCGGCGCCCGTGGGGGCGGTGCGCGTGCGGCTGGTCGGGGACGAGGGCTGGGCCGATCTGCGCGGGCCGACGCTGTGCGTGCTGGAGAGCTCCGCCGAGGCCGAGGCGGCCCGGGCGCGGCTGGGCCCGGACCCGCTCGACCCGCACGCGGACCCCGCGCCCTTCGTGGCCGCCGTGCGGCGCAGCCGCCGCCCGGTGGGCGCGCTGCTCATGGACCAGGCCGTCGTGGCCGGGGTGGGCAACATCTTCCGGGCGGAGTCCCTGTTCCGCCGGGGACTGGACCCGATGACGCCGGGGCGCGCCCTCGGCGAGCCGGCGCTGCTGGAGCTGTGGGCGGAGAACGCGGCCCTCATGCGCACGGGCGTGCGGCTGGGCCGGATCCTGACGACCGACGCCGCGGACCGCCCGGGGGTCCCGGAGGCGCAGGCGTGGCCCGGGCACGCCCACCTCGTCTACAAGCGCCAGGGCCTGCCGTGCCGCCGGTGCGGGACGGCCGTGGCGGCGGGGGAGCTGGAGGGGCGCACGCTCTACTGGTGCCCCACCTGCCAGCGCTGACCGCGAGGGGCCCCGCGGACCTGGCCGCCCCGGAGAAGCTCGGCCTCCGCGCCGCCGGGACGCACTGCCGCACCTACGGGCACGCCCCGACGGCCATGCTCGCCGTCCTGCAGGAGCACGGGCTGCGTCGCGGGAACGACGAACGCCCCGGTCCAGCAGGACCGGGGCGTTCGGGCACGGGGAGGGGATGACGGGAATCGAACCCGCGTAATCAGTTTGGAAGACTGAGGCTCTACCATTGAGCTACATCCCCGGAGCCCGCTCGTCGCGGGCCTCTCCATTAACCGGCCCGGCGCGTGCGGTGTCAAATCCCCGCCCGGCCTCCCGTGCGCCGGTCCGGGCCGGGGGAGCCCCTCGGGGACCGGCCGCGGACGGCTGCGGCGGGCCGAGGTGCGGGCCCGTCCGCCCAGCCGGTAGACTCGCCGGTGGTCCGTGCCCGAGCACCGGACCGCAGTCGTTGCAGCCGAGGCTGCAGGTACCGGGGCGTAGCGTAGTGGCTAGCGCGCCTGCTTTGGGAGCAGGAGATCGCAGGTTCGAGTCCTGTCGCCCCGACGTTGGAGCGGCTGCCCGGCCCACCGGGCAGCCGCCTTTCCGACTGTCCCGGGCCGGTGCACGGCCCCAGAACACCCACCCGACCTACCACTCAGGAGTGCAGCGGAAGTGAAGAGCGCCGTCGAGAAACTCAACCCGACCCAGGTCAAGATCGTCGTGGACGTCCCGTTCGCGGAACTCAAGCCGTTCCTCGACGAGACCTACAAGTCGCTCGGGAACCAGATCCAGGTCCCCGGCTTCCGCCGCGGCAAGGTCCCGGCGCGGCTGATCGAGCAGCGCGTGGGCTTCGACTTCGTCGTCGAGAACGCGCTCAACGAGGGCCTGAACACCTTCTTCCAGCAGGCCCTGGCCGAGAACGGGATCACCCCCCTGACCCAGCCGCAGGTCGAGGTCGTCGCCAAGCCGGACGAGACGAACCGTGAGGCCGACACCAAGGTCGAGATCGACGTGGCCGTGCGCCCCGAGATCGAGCTGCCCGACTACAAGGGCCTCGAGGTCGAGGTGGACGCCCGCGAGGCCTCCGCCGAGGACGAGCAGAAGGCCCTCGACGAGCTGCGCGGGCGCTTCGGCACCCTCAAGACCGTGGACCGCCCGGCCGCCGAGGGCGACTTCGTCACCCTCGACCTGCAGGCCCTGGTCGACGGCGAGGAGGTCGACGCCGCCAACGACCTGTCCTACCAGGTGGGCGCCGGCACCATGCTCGAGGGCATGGACGAGGCCATCACCGGCCTGTCCGCCGGGGAGGACGCCACCTTCGAGACGAAGCTCGCCGGCGGCGAGCACAGCGGCGAGGACGCGACCGTCAAGGTCGCGGTCACCGCCGTCAAGGAGCGCGAGCTGCCCGAGGCCGACGACGAGTTCGCCCAGCTGGCCTCCGAGTTCGACACCATCGAGGAGCTCAAGGAGGACCTGAAGAAGCAGGCCGCCGAGGGCACCGTCGTCGAGCAGGGCATCGAGGCCCGCGACAAGGTCCTGGAGAAGCTGCTCTCGCTGGTGGAGATCCCCGTGCCGCAGGCCGTGATCGACGAGCAGATCGCCCAGCACTTCGACAACCCGCAGGCCGAGGCCGACCACGACTCCCCGGAGCACCGGGACGAGGTCCGCAAGAACGCCGAGGACGCCTTCCGCAACGAGGTCGTGCTGGACGCGGTCGCCGAGGCCGAGGAGATCGGCGTGGAGCAGTCCGAGCTGATCGACTACATCGTCAACATGTCCCAGCAGTACGGCATGGACCCGAACCAGTTCGCGCAGCTGCTGGACTCCTCCGGCCAGGCCGGGCTGATGGTGGGCGAGGTGCGCCGCCGCAAGGCCCTGGCCAAGGTCCTGGAGTACGCCACGGTCACCGACACCGAGGGCAACGCGGTGGACCTCACCGAGTTCGTCCGCCCGCAGGGCGAGGAGCAGGCTTCCGAGGAGACCGAGGAGGTCGTCCCCGAGGAGACCACCGCCGCCCCGACCCCCGGTGCCGACGAGGAGTCGGCGGACTCGCCCGAGTCCCCGGAGTCGGCCGAGTCGGCGGACTCCGCGGACTCCGCCAAGTGAGGTCCTGAGCCCCGCACCGGAGGCGCCGCCGTTCCCCGGGAACGGCGGCGCCTCCGTCGTCGGCGGGTCCGTCGCGGCGACCATGCGCCATCAGCGAACAACCCCGGCGCCGGCCCGTCCCGGCCCGGGGCGGGCACTAGTGTTTCCCTCAGATCACCGGACCACACGGACGAAAGAGGCACTGTTCCATGACCTCCGCTCACGAGTCGCCGTTCGGCTCGACCCACGCAACCTCCACCGGCCCGCGTCTGCAGGGCGGCGCCCCCATGGGCGGCCAGGACGACTACGTCTACAACCGGCTGCTCAAGGAGCGCATCATCTGGCTGGGCTCCGAGGTGCGCGACGACAACGCCAACCTCATCTGCTCCCAGATGCTGCTGCTCTCGGCCGAGGACCCGCAGGCCGACATCTTCCTGTACATCAACTCCCCGGGCGGCTCCGTCACCGCGGGCATGGCAATCTACGACACCATGCAGCTGATCCCGAACGACGTGGTGACCGTGGCCACCGGCCTGGCGGCCTCGATGGGCCAGTTCCTGCTCTCCTCCGGCACCAAGGGCAAGCGCTACGCGACCCCCAACGCCCGGATCCTGATGCACCAGCCCTCCGGCGGCATGGGCGGCACCGCCTCCGACATCCGGGTGCAGGCCGAGCTCATCCTCTCGATGAAGCAGCGTCTGGCGGAGCTCACCGCCGAGCAGACCGGCCAGACCCTGGAGACCATCCTGCGCGACAACGACCGGGACAACTGGTTCGACGCCCAGCGCGCCCTGGACTACGGCTTCTTCGACCGCATCGCCAGCTCGGCCGGGGCCATGACCGGCGGCGGCGGGACCATGAAGGACCAGGAGTAGGACCTCGGCGGTCCCGCCCCCACGACCCGGCAAGCACTCCAGACTCTCGAGGATCTCAACGATGACCTACACCTACGGACCTTCGTCCACGGCCGGTTCCGCGGCCGCCCTGCCCACCAGCCGCTACGTGCTCCCCGACTTCGAGGAGCGCACCCCCTACGGGTACCGCCGGCAGAACCCCTACACCAAGCTGTTCGAGGACCGGATCATCTTCCTGGGCGTGCAGGTCGACGACGCCTCGGCCGACGACGTCATGGCCCAGCTGCTGGTGCTCGAGGCGCAGGACGCCGACCGGGACATCACCATGTACATCAACTCCCCGGGCGGGTCGTTCACCGCGATGACCGCGATCTACGACACCATGCAGTTCATCCGCCCGGAGATCCAGACCGTGTGCCTGGGGCAGGCGGCCTCCGCGGCCGCCGTGCTGCTGGCCGGCGGCACCCCGGGCAAGCGCCTGGCGCTGCCCAACGCCCGCGTGCTGATCCACCAGCCGGCGATGTCCGGCCAGGGCGGCGGGCAGGCCTCCGACATCGAGATCCAGGCCAACGAGATCATGCGGATGCGCGAGTGGCTCGAGGAGACCCTGGCCCTGCACTCCGGCAAGACCGCCGAGGAGGTCAACCGCGACATCGAGCGCGACAAGATCCTCACCGCGGCCGCCGCCAAGGAGTACGGGATCGTGGACCACGTCCTGGAGTCCCGCAAGATCCACAAGCCCGCCACCGTCACCGTCTGACCCGCGGCACCCGTCCCGCCGCAGCCCCGGTGCACCGCGACCCTCACCGGTCGCGGCGCACCGGGGCGTCCCGGTGTTGGGGCGGACCCCGGTCCTCGCCTATCCTGGACGAGGATTCCCGTACCCGACCAGAGGACTGATTCATGGCGCGCATCGGCGAGACCGCGGATCTGCTCAAGTGCTCCTTCTGCGGCAAGAGCCAGAAGCAGGTCCGCAAGCTCATCGCGGGCCCACGCGTCTACATCTGCGACGAGTGCATCGAGCTGTGCAACGAGATCATCGAGGAGGAGCTCAGCGAGGTCAAGGACCTCGAGCAGCAGGAGCTCCCCACGCCCCACGAGATCTACCAGCACCTGCACCAGTACGTGATCGGGCAGGAGACCGCCAAGCGGGCGCTGTCCGTGGCGGTGTACAACCACTACAAGCGGGTCCGCGCCGGGGAGAACGGCAAGCCCCTGTCCCTGGCCACCGCGGCCGGCGACGAGGACGTGGAGATCGCCAAGTCCAACATCCTGCTCGTCGGTCCCACCGGCTCCGGCAAGACCTACCTGGCGCAGTCGCTGGCCCGCCGGCTCGACGTCCCCTTCGCGGTCGCCGACGCCACCTCCCTGACCGAGGCCGGCTACGTGGGCGAGGACGTGGAGAACATCCTGCTCAAGCTCATCCAGGCCGCGGACTACGACGTCAAGCGGGCCGAGACGGGCATCATCTACATCGACGAGATCGACAAGATCTCCCGCAAGTCCGAGAACCCCTCCATCACCCGCGACGTCTCCGGGGAGGGCGTGCAGCAGGCGCTGCTGAAGATCCTCGAGGGCACCGTGGCCTCCGTGCCGCCGCAGGGCGGGCGCAAGCACCCCCAGCAGGAGTTCATCCAGATCGACACCACGAACGTGCTGTTCATCGTGGCCGGCGCCTTCGCCGGCCTGGAGGACATCGTGGACTCCCGGGCCGGGCACACCAGCATCGGCTTCGGCGCCGCGCTGCGGGAGAGCGGCCCGCGCCGGGACGTGATGGCCGACGTCATGCCCGAGGACCTGCTGAAGTTCGGCCTCATCCCGGAGCTCATCGGCCGGCTGCCCGTCGTGACGACCCTGCGGGAGCTCACCGTCGCCGACCTCACCCGGATCCTCACCGAGCCGCGCAACGCCCTGGTGAAGCAGTACCGCAAGATGTTCCAGCTCGACGGCGTCGAGCTGACATTCGACCCGGAGGCCCTCACGGCCGTCGCCGAGCTCGCGATCCAGCGGGGCACCGGCGCCCGCGGGCTGCGCGCCATCCTCGAGGACGTCCTGCAGCCGGTGATGTTCGAGCTGCCCAGCCGGGACGACATCGCCGCGGTGCTCGTCACCGCGGAGGCCGTGGCCAAGGAGGCCGAGCCGGAGGTCATCACGCACGAGATGATCCGCGAGGAGCAGAACCGGAACAAAACCGCCTGAGCCGTGGCTTGTACTGCGTGAGGCGCCCGCCGGTCCCGGCGGGCGCACCCGCGAGGAGAGGAAGCTGATGACGGACAAGGTCGATTTCTGGTTCGATCCCCTGTGCCCCTGGGCCTGGATGACCTCCCGCTGGATGGAGGAGGTGCAGTCCCGCCGCGACGTCGAGGTCACGTGGCGGATCATCTCGCTCGGGATCCTCAACGAGGACAACGCGGACAACCACCACCACGGCAGCGACGAGTCGATGTGGCTGGTGCGCGTGGTCGAGGCCGCGGCCAGCGCCCACGGCGACGAGCAGCGCAAGAAGCTCTACGACGCGATGGGCACCCGCCGCCACCCCGGCGGCATGGAGGACCTGGAGCAGATCATCGCCGAGTCCCTCGCGGAGGTCGGGCTGCCGGCCGAGCTCGCGGCGGCCAAGGACTCCACGGAGCACGACGACGCCCTGCGGGCCTCCACGGAGGCCGCCCAGGCGGTGGCCGGCCGTGACATCGGCACCCCCTGCATCGCCGTCAACGGCACCGGGTTCTTCGGCCCCGTCTTCACCCCCGCGCCGAAGGGCGAGGAGGCCGCGCGGATCTGGGACGCCGCCCTGACCCTGGCCTCCTACCCGGGGTTCTACGAGCTCAAGCGCGGGCGGGAGCAGGGCCCCGACTTCTCCTGACCGACCGTTCCCAGGTGCCTCGCACCGGGCACGAGGACGCCCCCCGCGGCCGGCCGCGGGGGGCGTCCTCGTGCCCGGGGAACCGCCGGCTACCGCGCCGGCTCCTCGGCGGGGGCCAGCTCGACGTCGCGCACGCCGAGGCCCTCGTCCCCGGCCACGAGGGTCAGCGCCGCGGCGTTGCCGGCGGCCCGCAGGTCGTCCAGGCCCGCCTCGAGCCGGGCCACGTCCTCGGCGGAGGCGCTGATGGTGGCCGAGCGCACGGCGGTGCGCTGCTTGACCTTGGCCTCGGACTTGGCCTTGCGCAGCCCGGACAGCGCCTCGCCCAGGGTGGTGAGGATCTCCGGGTCGGCCCCCTCCACGGCCGCGGCGAAGGCGTCGGCCGCCGGCCACGCCGCCCGGTGCACGGACCCGGTGCGCCACCAGGACCACACCTCCTCCGTGGCGAAGGGCAGCACCGGGGCGAACAGCCGCAGCAGGGCGTCGAGGGTGGTGGCGAGCGCGGCGTGCACAGAGGCCTGCGCCGCCTCCCCGCGGGCCCCGTAGGCCCGGTCCTTGACGAGCTCCACGTAGTCGTCGGTGAACGTCCAGAAGAACTGCTCGGTCAGCTGCAGCGCCCGGGCGTACTCGTAGTCCGCGAAGGCCTGGGTGGCGCGCTCCACGACCGTGCGCAGCTGCTCGAGCAGCGCCCGGTCCAGGGGCTCGGTCAGCACCTCGGCGGAGGCCCCGGCGCCGAGCACGGACGCCTCCGTGACGCCCTGGGCGAGGACGAACTTCGAGGCGTTGAGCAGCTTGATCGCCAGCCGGCGGCCGATCTTCATCTGCCCCTCGTCGTAGGCGGTGTCCGCGCCCAGGCGGGCCGAGGCGGCCCAGTAGCGCACCGCGTCGGCGCCGTACTTCTCGAGCACCTCGGTGGGGACCACCACGTTGCCCTTGGACTTGGACATCTTCTTGCGGTCCGGGTCGAGGATCCACCCGGAGAGCGCGGTGTCGGTCCACGGCACCGTGCCGGCCAGCGACTGCGAGCGCACGACCGTGGAGAACAGCCAGGTGCGGATGATGTCGTGGCCCTGCGGCCGCAGGTCCATCGGGAAGGTGTTGGCGTGCAGCTGCTCGTCGAACCCCCAGCCGGTGGCGATCTGCGGGGTCAGCGAGGACGTGGCCCAGGTGTCGAGCACGTCGGGATCGCCGGTGAAGCCGTGCGGCCGGTCCCGCTGGGACTCGTCGAAGCCGGGGGCCGGCTCGGCGGCCGGGTCCACCGGCAGCTGGTCGTGGGCGGGCAGGACGGGGGCGTCGTAGTCCGGGTTGCCGTCGCCGTCGAGGCGGTACCAGACCGGGAAGGGCACCCCGAAGAAGCGCTGGCGGGAGATCAGCCAGTCGCCGTTGAGGCCCTCGATCCAGTTCTCGTACCGGGAGCGCATGAACGCGGGGTGCCAGTCCATCTCCCGGCCCCGCGCGAGCAGCGCCTCGCGGCGCTCGGCGTCGCGGCCGCCGTTGCGGATGTACCACTGGCGGGAGGTGACGACCTCCAGGGGCTTGTCGCCCTTCTCGTAGAAGTTCACCGGGTGCACGACCCTCTGCGGCTCGCCCACCAGGTCCCCGGACTCCCGCAGCATCTCCACGACGGCCTGCTGGGCGGAGAACGCCGTCAGCCCGGCCACCCGGGCGTAGCGCTCGGCCGGGGCGCCGGCGGCGATCCACTCGGGGGTCTCGCTCGCGAAGCGGCCGTCGCGGCCGACCAGCGCGCGGGTCGGCAGCTCCAGCTCCCGCCACCACGTGACGTCGGTGAGGTCGCCGAAGGTGCAGATCATCGCGATCCCGGAGCCCTTGTCCGGCTTGGCCAGCGGGTGCGCCCGGACCTCGACCTCGACGTCGAACAGCGGGGAGCGCACCGTGGTGCCGAACAGCGGCTGGTAGCGCTCGTCGTCCGGGTGGGCCACGAGGGCCACGCACGCGGGGAGCAGCTCGGGGCGGGTCGTCTCGATGTGCACGGCCCCGCCGTCGGGGCGGTGGAAGGCCACCCGGTGGTAGAAGCCCTCCCGCTCGCGGTCCTCCAGCTCGGCCTGGGCCACGGCGGTGCGGAAGGTGACGTCCCACAGGGTGGGGGCCTCGGCCAGGTAGGCGTTGCCGGCGGCCAGGTCCTCGAGGAAGGCGCGCTGGGAGACCGCCCGGGAGTGGGCGTCGATGGTGCGGTAGGTGCGGGTCCAGTCCACGGACAGGCCCAGGGTGGAGAACAGGTGCTCGAAGACCTTCTCGTCCTCGACGGCCAGCTCCTCGCAGAGCTCGATGAAGTTCCGGCGCGAGACCACGTCCCAGTCGCGCTGGTTCCGCGCGGGCTTCTCCGGCGGGCGGTAGCCCTCCACGTAGGGCCGGGTGGGGTCGCAGCGCACGCCGTAGTAGTTCTGCACCCGCCGCTCGGTGGGCAGGCCGTTGTCGTCCCAGCCCAGCGGGTAGAACACGTTCTTGCCGCGCATCCGCTGGTAGCGGGCGATCACGTCGGTCTGCGTGTAGGAGAACATGTGGCCGACGTGGAGGGAGCCGGAGGCGGTCGGCGGGGGAGTGTCGATCGAGTAGACCTGCTCGCGGGTCGTGTCCTCGTCGAACGCGAAGGTGCCCTCCTCGCGCCACTTCCGCGAGTACGTCTGCTCCAGCCCCTCCAGGGCGGGCCTGTCGGGAACGGTCACGGTCGTCGGTGCGGGCGTGTCTGTGCCCTGCGTGTTGTCAGCCATGCCGACCAGTCTCTCACGAGGCCGGGTCCGGCCCGGGGCGGCCCCGGCCTCGGCACCGGCCCGCGCGTGGGTTAAGCTGGGGGCAGTCATCACGGCGTCGATCCGGCCATCACCGGGGAGCCTTCGGAAGAACAGGACCGTCCCGCCGCGGGAGGGCCCCCAGTAGAACCGAACGGGTAAGCCCGTCACAGCAGTCAACGAGCGGCGGCCCGCGCCTCCTCCGGGGGAGCGGACCGCAAGCGAGGTGGTACCGCGTTGCGCCCCGGGTGACCGGCCGGCAGCGTCCTTGCTCCCTGACCCGCACCAGCAGCACCGACGTCAGAACGAGGATGGACCCCGTGCCCGACCAGCCCGTCTACCCCAAGGCGACCACCGACCCCGCCGCCCGCGGCGTGCCCGCCGCCCCCGCGTTCCCGGCCGTGGAGGAGCGGGTCCTCGCCTACTGGGCGCAGGACCGCACCTTCCAGGCCAGCGTGGACCAGCGCGACCCCGGCCGGGACGGCTCCAACGAGTTCGTCTTCTACGACGGCCCGCCCTTCGCCAACGGGCTGCCCCACTACGGGCACCTGCTCACCGGCTACGTCAAGGACCTCGTGGCCCGCTACCAGACCCAGCAGGGCCGCCGGGTGGAGCGCCGCTTCGGCTGGGACACCCACGGGCTGCCCGCCGAGCTGGAGGCCATGAAGCAGCTGGGCATGGCGGACAAGCAGGAGATCGAGCGGATGGGCGTCGCGGCGTTCAACGACGCCTGCCGGTCCTCCGTGATGAAGTACGCCGCCGAGTGGCAGGACTACGTGACCCGCCAGGCGCGCTGGGTCGACTTCGACAACGACTACAAGACCCTCAACCCCGAGTACATGGAGTCCGTGATCGCGGCGTTCAAGGCGCTCGACGACAAGGGCCTCGTCTACTCCGGCTACCGCGTGCTGCCCTACTGCTGGAAGGACGAGACGCCGCTGTCCAACCACGAGCTGCGGATGGACGACGACGTCTACCAGGACCGCCAGGACCAGACCGTCACCGTCACCTTCCCCGTGCTCGACGACGCCTCCTGGGCGGTCCGGCCGGAGCTGGCCGCGGAGCTGGCCGGGGTGGAGGCCCTCGCCTGGACCACCACGCCCTGGACGCTGCCGACCAACCAGGCGATCGCCGTGGGCCCGGAGATCGTCTACGCGGTGGTCCCCGGGGCCGGGGAGCTCGCGGGGCGCCGCTTCCTGATCGCCGAGGACCTGCTGGGCGCCTACGCCGGGGACCTGGGCTGGGGCGAGGCGGAGGACCCCGCCGCCGCGGCGGCGGCCGCCGTGACCGCCCGCCACCGCGGGGCCGACCTCGAGGGGCTGCGCTACCGGCGGCTGTGGGACTACTACGCCGACGCCGAGCGCTTCGGCACGGGCACGTCCTGGCAGTTCGTCGTGGCCGACTACGTCACCACGACCGACGGCACGGGACTGGTCCACCAGGCCCCGGCCTACGGCGAGGACGACCAGAACGTCTGCGCCCGCTACGACATCCCCGTGGTGCTCTCCCTCGACGAATCCGGGGTCTTCCACCAGACCTTCGCCGACGAGCGGCTCGCCCCGGGCGCGCCGCTGGCCGGAATCGCCGGGCGCAACGTCTTCGACAAGGAGGTGGCGCGCACGGTGGTCCGGGACCTCAGGTCCCAGGGCCGGCTGGTGCGGCAGGCCACCTACGAGCACCCCTACCCGCACTGCTGGCGCTGCCGGAACCCGCTGATCTACCGGGCCGTGTCCTCCTGGTTCGTGGAGGTCACCCGGCTCAAGGACCGGATGGTCGAGCTCAACCAGCAGATCAACTGGATCCCGGACAACGTCAAGGACGGCCAGTTCGGCAAGTGGCTGGAGAACGCCCGGGACTGGTCGATCTCCCGCAACCGGTACTGGGGCTCGCCCATCCCGGTCTGGGAGTCCGACGACCCCGAGCACCCGCGCCGCGACGTCTACGGCTCCCTCGCCGAGCTGGAGGCCGACTTCGGCCGGGTGCCCCGCAACGACCGCGGCGAGGTGGACCTGCACCGGCCGTGGATCGACGAGCTGACCCGCCCCAACCCGGACGACCCCACGGGCCGCTCCACGATGCGGCGCGTGCCCGAGGTCCTGGACGTCTGGTTCGACTCCGGCTCCATGCCCTACGCCCAGGTGCACTACCCGATGGAGAACCGGGAGTGGTTCGAGACCCACAACCCGGGCGACTTCATCGTGGAGTACATCGGCCAGACCCGCGGCTGGTTCTACACCCTGCACATCCTGGCCACGGCCCTGTTCGACCGGCCCGCGTTCCGCAACGTGATCAGCCACGGCATCGTGCTCGGCTCGGACGGGCAGAAGATGTCCAAGTCCCTGCGCAACTACCCGGACGTCAACGAGGTCCTGGACCGGGACGGCGCCGACGCCATGCGCTGGTTCCTGATGTCCAGCCCGATCCTGCGCGGCGGCAACCTGGTCGTCACCGAGCAGGGCATCCGCGACGGGGTGCGGCAGATGATGCTGCCGCTGTGGAACGTCTACCACTTCTTCGGCCTCTACACGAACGCCGCCGACGGCGGCGCCGGGTACCAGGCGCGCACCCGCCACGAGTCCGGCAACGTCATGGACCGCTTCGTGCTGGCGGCCACCGGCCGGCTCGTCACCGACGTCCGGGAGGCCCTCGACCGCTACGACGTCTCCGGGGCCGCCGAGCACCTGCGCGCCTACATGGACACCCTCACCAACTGGTACGTGCGCCGCTCCCGGGACCGGTTCTTCGACGAGGACACCGTCGCCTTCGACGTCCTGTACACCTGCCTGGAGGCCGTCTGCCGGGTGGCCGCCCCGCTGCTGCCGCTGGTCACCGAGGAGATCTGGCGCGGGCTCATCGGCGGGCGCTCCGTGCACCTGACCGACTGGCCGGACGCGTCGCTGTTCCCGGCCGAGACCGACCTGGTGCAGCGGATGGAGACCACCCGCGGCATCTGCTCGGCCGGCTCCGCCCTGCGCAAGGCCCACAAGCTGCGCGTGCGCCAGCCGCTGGCCGGGATGACCGTCGTCGTCCCCGGCGGCGACGCGCTCGCGGGCACCTTCGAGCACATCGTCGCCGACGAGCTCAACCTGAAGTCGGTGACCCTGCTCGACGCGGCGCAGGCCTCCCCGGAGCAGTTCGGCATCTCCCAGCAGCTGAAGGTCAACGCCCGGGCGGCGGGCCCGCGTCTGGGCAAGGGCGTGCAGACGGTGATCAGGGCGGCCAAGGCCGGGGACTGGTCCGCGGCCGAGGACGGCGCCGTGACCGCCGGCGGGGTCGCGCTGCACGAGGGCGAGTACGAGCTGGAGACGGTCGTGGCCGAGGACGCCGCGGCCGGCTCCCGCGCCGTGACCGTGCTGCCCGGCGGCGGCTTCCTGGTCCTGGACACCGAGCTCACCCCCGAGCTCGAGGCCGAGGGCACCGCCCGGGACATGGTGCGCGCCGTCCAGCAGGCCCGCAAGGACGCCGATCTGAAGGTCTCCGACCGGATCCGCGCCGTGGTCACCGCCGACGAGCGCACGGTCGCCGCCCTGGAGGCCCACCGGGCGCTCGTGGCCGGGGAGACGCTGGCCACCGAGCTCGAGCTGCGGGTGGGCGAGCCCTCCGTGGAGGTCGCCGTGCTCGGCGCGCCCACCAGCCCGGCCACCACCGGCGCCGGGACGGTGCAGGCGTGAGCGCCCCGTTCGCGGAGGCCGGGGACGCCTCGACCGTCGAGGAGGTCTACGCCCGGCTGCTGGAGCGCGCCCCCGAGAACCGGATGGCCCCCCGCCTGGACGCCATGCGCCGGGTCATGGAGGTGCTCGGCGAGCCCCAGCGCGCCGCCCCGGTCATCCACCTGACCGGCACCAACGGCAAGACCTCGACCGCCCGGATGATCGAGGCCCTGCTGCTGGCCCACGACCTGCGCGTGGGCCGCTACACGAGCCCGCACCTGGCCCGGGTCACCGAGCGGATCAGCGTGGACGGGCAGCCCGTCGACGACGACACGTTCGTGCGGGTCTACGGCGAGATCGCCCCGTACCTGGGGTTCGTCGACGCCGAGCTGGCCGAGCGCGGCGAGCCGCGGCTCAGCTACTTCGAGACGGTCACCGCGCTTGGCTTCGCCGTGTTCGCCGACGCGCCGGTGGACGTGGTGGTGCTCGAGGTCGGCATCGGCGGCTCCTGGGACGCCACGAACGTGGCCGACGCCGCGGTCTCCGTGGTCACCCCGATCGACCTGGACCACACCGACATGCTCGGCGACACGCTGGGGGAGATCGCCACGGAGAAGTCCGGGATCCTCAAGCCCCACGGGTTCCTGGTCTCCGCCCCGCAGGCCCCGGAGGCCGCCGAGGTGCTCCTGGCCCGGGCCCGCGAGCTGGGGATCCCGTTCCGCTTCGGCGGTGTCGAGTTCGGCGTGGAGTCCCGCGCCACGGCCGTCGGCGGGCAGGTGCTGTCCCTGCAGGGCCTGGCCGGACGCTACCCCGAGGTGCTGCTGCCGCTGTTCGGCGTGCACCAGGCGGAGAACGCCGCCACCGCGGTGGCGGCC
The DNA here is from genome assembly GCF_053711175.1 of Kocuria sp. KH4. Taxonomy (NCBI): domain Bacteria; kingdom Bacillati; phylum Actinomycetota; class Actinomycetes; order Micrococcales; family Micrococcaceae; genus Kocuria; species Kocuria sp. KH4. The sequence goes on along the minus strand of NZ_JBSJYX010000025.1, from coordinate 48,039 downwards.
GTGGAGGCGTTCCTGGGCGGTGGGGAGAAGGAGCTCAACCCCGAGCTGGTGCGCGCCGGTCTGGGCGCTGTGGAGTCCCCGGGGCGCCTGGAGCTGGCCCGGAAGGCCCCGCCGGTGCTCCTCGACGCGGCGCACAACCCGCACGGGCTCACGGCCGCGGCCGCCGCCCTGAAGGAGGCCTTCACGTTCGGCAAGCTCAACCTGGTCGTGGGCGTGCTCCACGAGAAGGACGCCGAGGCGATGCTGCGGGTGCTGCTGGACGAGTACGAGGAGTTCCACACGGAGTTCTGGTTCACCCGCTCCTCCTCGCCGCGGGCCGTCGACCCGCAGGAGCTCGCGGAGCTGGCCGTGGACCTCGGCTTCCCCGAGGACGTGGTGCACGCCGTGGGCACGCTCGACGACGCCGTGGCCGAGGCCGTTCAGGACGCGGCCGGCCGCCCCGAGTTCGACGGCGCCGTGCTCGTCACCGGCTCGATCACGGTGGTCGGCGAGGCCCGGACCCTGCTGGGCCTGTGACCGTGCCTCGCGCCCCGCAGCCGCCGGATACCCCGCCGGCCCACCCACCGGCCCACCCGCAGGAGAGGAACCGTTCCCCGTGGCACGCATGACCAAGGCCCAGCGCGAGTGGCGTCCCGGGCAGCCCCGCCCGCGCCGCTCGATCCGCACGATGTTCGCCTCCTCCGTGCTGGTCATGGAGGCGTTCATCGCCTTCTTCGCCGCCCTGACCGCCTACGGGGTGCTCGGGCGCGAGCTGGGGGACAGCACCCGCACGGCGATCTTCGCGGGCGGGTGCGTCCTCGCCGTCGTCCTCCTGCTGGCCCCGGCCGTGCTGGGCCGCCCCTGGGGGTACACCGTGGGCTGGGTCCTGCAGGTCGTGCTGATCGCCACGGGCTTCGTGCTCCCCGCCATGTTCGTGGTCGGCGTGCTCTCCGCCCTGGCGTGGTGGTACGCGGTGCGCACCGGGGCGCGGCTGGACCGGGAGAACGCCGCCCGCGACGCGGCCCAGGCGCAGTGGGAGCGCGAGCACCCGGACGGATAGGCTGGGCACCGACATCCCCGACCCGTCCTCCGGAAGGATCCTCATGACCACGGAACGCACCCTCGTCCTCGTCAAGCCCGACGGGGTGGCCCGCGGCCTCACCGGCCAGGTCCTCGCCCGGATCGAGGCCAAGGGCTACCGGCTGGCCGACCTGCGGCTGCTCCAGGCCGAGCGCGCAGTGCTCGAGGAGCACTACGCGGAGCACCGGGGCAAGCCGTTCTTCGAGCCGCTGGTGGAGTTCATGCTCAGCGGGCCCGTGGTCGCCGCCGTCGTCGAGGGCGACCGGGTGATCGAGGGCTTCCGCTCGCTGGCCGGGACCACCGAGCCGACCACCGCCGCGCCGGGCACCATCCGCGGGGACCTCGGCCGGGACTGGGGCCAGAAGGTCCAGCAGAACATCGTGCACGGCTCCGACTCCCCGGAGTCCGCCGAGCGCGAGATCGGCATCTGGTTCGCCTGAGCGCCGCACGCGACGACGGCCCGCCTTCCCCGTGGGGGAGGCGGGCCGTCGTCGTCCGGAGCCGCGCCCGCGGCGCGGGGAGGACCGCCGCGGCCGGTCGTGCCGGGGCGGATCGGGCGGGTGGGTCAGGCCGGGAAGATCACGCCGGCGAAGCGGATGAGCACCGTCCCGAAGATCAGCACGAGAAGCGCGGCGGCCGCGAACCACGCCCACTGCTCCGCCCCGCGCGCCACGGCGGCCGGGGCGGGCAGGACGCCGGCGCGCAGGTTCCGGGCGGTGGTCTGCACCACCAGCACCGTCTGCATCACCCAGACGAGCATGCAGTACAGGCACAGGGCGTTGATCTCGAACGTGGTCTGGTACCACAGCCACAGCACGAACAGCCACCCGAGGGTCACCCCGAGCTGCACGCCCCACCAGTACCAGGCTGCGAAGCGGGCCCCGGCCAGCACCGCCAGGGCCACGGCCACCACGACCGCGTAGGCGACGAGGCCGATGAAGGGGTTGGGGAAGCCGAAGGCCTCGGCCTGCGGGGTGCGCATGACCGTGCCGCAGGACAGCCACGAGTTGATGTCGCAGCTGGTGCGGTGGCCGGCGTCGAGGAAGAGCTGGACCCGCTCGTAGACCAGCGTGGCCGCGCCGTAGAAGCCGAGCAGGCCGGTCACGAGGGCCACGAGGCCCCAGCGCCGGTCGGCGCGCGCGGCGTGCTCGGAGGGCTGGGCGGGGGAGCCGTCGAGGGCGGGGGCAGAGGTGGTCACAGGCCCGATCCTAGGCGATGCACCCCGGAGTCGGCGGGGAGCCCGGCGGGCCGGTTGCGGGCCGTGACGAGGACAATCCGGGTCGGAGCCGGGCGTCTGTGAGATACTGGCCACGGTCGAGCCCGCCCGTACGCGGAATCTCGGCCCAGCCGGACTTCGACGCCGGTCGGCAGGACCCGCGGCTCTCATCGGATTGAGCGCGTCCGCCGCCGGCCCAAGACCGTTGCCCTTGTGAGCAGCGGCTCGGAGCCCCGGACTGGCTCGTTGCCGTCCCCGCCCGTTCGCGTGGCGTGCGGGACGCGGCGGGTACGCACAGGACTTCTGGCCGCCGCGTGGACCCCACCGGCGAAACGCCGACCAAGCCGCTGCGGTGACCGGGTACGGACGGCGTACCGCGGCATGGAGCACAGCTGTATATGGATGCCGAACAGGTGAACCAGGACGGGGCGCAGGACGCCCTGGACGCTGGTCAGCAGAACACATCGGACGACGCCCGCCGGGAACCCCCGGCGGTGGACCCGGCGGGCGGGAGCGCCCCCGGGACCCTGTCGGAGACGCCGGGCGACGTCCTGGACGAGCCCGCCGGGACGGAGTCCTCCGCCCCGGCGCCCGGCGACCCCGCCGGGACCGACACCCTCGACGTCGCGCCGGGCACCGCCGTGCCCGGCGACGAGACGCCGGGTTCGGTGGCCGAGGAGGTCGCCGCGCCGACCCGCCCCGCACCGGGCACGTCCGGGGCCGAGCAGTCCGCGGAGGAGATCGAGCCGGCCGGTGAGGCGCAGGACCTCGGGACGGGCGCCGCTCCGGCGGGCCCGGACACGGCCCCCGCGGCCGGCGGCCCGCCCGCCGCCGTGGACACCGCGGAGTCTCCCGCCGCGCCCGCGGAGGAGGCCCCCGCCGAGGACGGCGCGCCGGGCCCGTCCGCCGGCGAGCCGGAGCCCGCCGCGGCCGCCGCCGCCGTCGTCGCCGCGCCCGGGGAGCAGGCCTCCCCGGAGGACGCCGCGCCCGGCCCGGACGGCTCCGGCCCGGAGGAGCCCGACGCCGCCGAGGAGCCGGAGGAGCCCGGCACTCCGCTGGCCGCCGCCGTCACCGCGACCTCCCTCATGTTCCACGCCCCCGACCTCGACGAGCTGCGCGAGGCCGCGCAGCAGCGCGCGGCCCGCCGCCGCGAGGCCCGGCGCCGGCAGCAGGAGGACGACGCGACCGCCGAGGACCCGGGCGACGGGGCCGAGGCGGAGGCTGCCGAGCTCGCCGAGGAGGCCGAGGAGGCCGACCAGGGCACCGGCGGCGGCGTGACCAGCCGCCGGCGCCGCCGCCGGCGCCGCGGTGACATGGACATGGAGCTGGTGGGCGGCAGCGACGACGACCCGCCCAACACCGTCACGCGGGTCCGCGCCCCGCGCGCCGCGGACAGCGCCACGGTCGACGAGGTCGTGGCGGTGAAGGGCTCCACCCGGCTCGAGGCCAAGAAGCAGCGCCGCCGGGAGTCCCGCCAGACCGGCCGCCGCCGCCAGGTCATCACGGAGGCCGAGTTCCTCGCCCGCCGCGAGTCCGTCGAACGGCGGATGCTGGTGCGGCAGAAGGACAACCGGATCCAGATCGGCGTCCTCGAGGACGGCGTGCTGGCCGAGCACTTCGTCTCCCACACGCAGCAGGACTCGCTGATCGGCAACGTCTACGTGGGCAAGGTGCAGAACGTGCTGCCCTCCATGGAGGCGGCGTTCGTCGACATCGGCCGGGGCCGCAACGCCGTCCTCTACGCCGGCGAGGTCAACTGGGACGCCTCCCGCCTCGAGGGCGGGCCGCGCCGGATCGAGGTCGCGCTGAAGTCCGGGGACTCGGTGCTGGTGCAGGTCACCAAGGACCCGGTGGGGCACAAGGGCGCCCGGCTCACGAGCCAGATCTCCCTGCCCGGCCGCTACCTGGTCTACGTCCCGGGCGGGTCGATGACCGGGATCTCCCGGAAGCTGCCCGACGTCGAGCGCGCCCGGCTGAAGAAGATCCTTAAGGACCGGCTGCCGGACGGGGCGGGCGTCATCGTGCGCACCGCCGCGGAAGGGGCCTCCGAGCAGGAGCTCACCCACGACATCAACCGGCTGCGGGCCCAGTGGGAGCAGATCCAGGAGCGGGCGGGCTCCACCAGGACCCTGGCCCCGGAGATGCTCTACGCCGAGCCGGACCTGACCATCAAGACCGTCCGCGACGTCTTCAACGAGGACTTCACCACCATGGTGGTCCAGGGCGAGGATGCGTGGGACAACATCGAGGCGTACGTGACCTACGTCGCGCCGGACCTGCTCGACCGGCTCCAGAAGTGGGACGAGGACGAGGACCTGTTCGTGAACCAGCGTGTGGAGGAACAGATCCAGAAGGCACTCGACCGCAAGGTCTTCCTGCCCTCGGGCGGCTCGCTCGTGATCGACCGGACCGAGGCCATGACGGTCGTCGACGTCAACACCGGCAAGTTCACCGGATCCGGGGGCAACCTCGAGGAGACCGTCACCAAGAACAACCTGGAGGCGGCCGAGGAGATCGTGCGGCAGCTGCGGCTGCGGGACATCGGCGGCATCATCGTCATCGACTTCATCGACATGGTGCTCGAGTCCAACCGCGACCTCGTGCTGCGCCGCCTGGTGGAGTGCCTGGGACGGGACCGCACCAAGCACCAGGTGGCCGAGGTGACCTCCCTGGGGCTGGTGCAGATGACCCGCAAGCGGATGGGCACGGGTCTGCTCGAGGTGTTCTCCGAGCCCTGCGAGCACTGCGCCGGCCGCGGCGTCGTCGTGCACGACCACCCGCTGGAGGGCCGCACCGGCGGCGTGCCGGGCGAGATCCGCGACCAGCGGCCCAACCGCACCGACCGCACCGACCGCAAGCGCAGCCGCCGCGGCCAGGGCGAGCAGCAGCCCGCCCGCCCGGAGGCCCGCCCCGCCGAGCCGGATCCCGCGGAGAAGGCGAAGGCCGAGGCCGCGCGCACGGCGTTCGCGACCATCGCGGCCGCCACCCACCACGAGGCCCCGGAGGAGGCGGAGACGCCCCGCGCCGAGGAGCCGGACGCCGCCGCCGAGTCCCGCCCGGAGGGCTCGGGACGTTCGCGGAAGAAGCGCCGCGGCAAGCGCAGCCGCAGCCGCGGCCAGGGCGCGGAGACCGCCGCCGAGCCGCAGGAGACCGGGGAGACCCGCTCCCCGGCCGAGCCCGAGCCCACCGCCGAGGAGCCCACCGCCGAGCAGGGCTCGCGCCTGACGATCAAGGGCGAGGTCATCGAGCTCCCGCAGGGCCACGCGTCCGACACCGAGGAGCCCGCCGAGGCGCCCCACCTGAGCCTGGACTCGCTGGCGGAGGCCTTCGGCCCGCGGACGCCGGAGCGGCGCACCCCCGCGCCGGCCGGCGACACCGGGGCGCCCGCCGCCGCGGCCCCGGACGAGACGGCCGGACCGGCGCCGCGTCCCGCCGAGGAGCGCCCGGCCACGGGCGGCGCCCCGGCCGGACCCTCCTCCGGGACGCCGGTCGGGACGCCGGTCGAGGCGCCCGCGGAGCCGGCGCGCCCGCGCCGCCGCTCGCGCCGCGCCTCGGCCCCGGCCGCCCGACCGGGGGAGGCCCAGGTGACCGCCGGTCAGGCGGCCGCCGCCGAGGGCGGACGGCACGAGGCCACCACCGCCGCTGCGCTCCCGCAGCGCGCCGCCGGGGACGGGCCGACCGTCGTGGGCGTCGGCGTCAAGGCCGAGGACCTCACCAGCGGCCGGCCCGCCGGCCAGGGCTGAGCGCCCGCCCGCCGAGGCACCCCGAAGGACCCCGACCCGCCGGTCGGGGTCCTTCGCCGTCACCGGGCCCGTCCTCCGGCCCGGCGCGGGACCGGTGCCTGCCAGCCTCCCGCCGGACCCCCGGCCGTCACACGACCCGCCCTCCTGTCCGGCCGCCCGGGTGCGGGAGTAGCGTGGTCGCACCACACGCGGGCGGCCCGACCGGGCGGACCCCCGGCCCGCAGCGCCGAGGGGATGGCCATGAGCAGCAAGCAGATCGTACTCACCGCGGGCACCGAGCTCTTCGGGCACCGGGACCCCTCGGCCCTGGACCGGCACTGGGCCCCGGACTTCCGGCAGCACTCCGGGCTCGGCCCCGACGGCCGGGAGGGGCTGCGCGCCGTCCTCCACCGGCTGCCGGAGGACTTCCGGATCGAGACCCTGCGCGTGCTCGAGGACGGGGACATGGTCGCCGTCCACTGCGTCTACCACGGCCTCGGCCCGGAGCCGCTCGTGGCGGTGGACGTCTTCCGCGTGGCCGGCGACCGCCTCGCCGAGCACTGGGACGCCCTCGCGCCGCTGCCCGGCGGGGCCGCCGGGGCGCACCGGATCGACGGCCCCCGGCAGGTCACGGACCACGAGCACACCGCGGCGAACAAGGCGCTGATCACCGAGTGGGTGCACGAACGGCTCCTGGGCGCGGACCGTGAGGCCCTCCGGGAGCTGGCCCGCGATCCGCGCTACGCCGAGCACGGCGCCGGCCCGGACGCCCCGCTCTCCCGGCGCGTCCTCCACCGGGTGCTCGGCGAGGGCGACCTCGTCCTGACCGTCACCGAGGGCACGCTCGCGCCCGACGGCGCGGACCCGGAGCACGGCGGCCGGCGACCGGCCGGCTGCTACGACCTGTGGCGGGTCGTGGACGGGCGGATCCTCGAGCACTGGGAGGTCGTCCAGCCCGTCCCCGAGCGGATGCCGCACGGCAACGGCTTCTTCTGACCGGGCGGGCCGGCGCCGGCCGGGGGCTAGACTGGCGGAACACCTGACACGGGGTGCCGCGCGAGCGGCTGAGATCACACCCGTCGAACCTGATCTAGCCAGTACTAGCGAAGGGATGTCGCTGATGCGCGATGCCGTACCCCCGCCCGCCCGCACCGCAGGAGCCGAGGGGGCGCCACCGGACCCCGCGCTCGCCGAGGACGCCGCCACGGCCCTCGAGGAGCTGCGCACCGCGGCGCCGCTGGTGCAGTGCATCACCAACACCGTGGTCGCCAACGTCACCGCCAACGTCCTGCTGGCCGTGGGCGCCTCCCCGGCCATGACCGACATCCAGGGCGAGGGCGGAGTCTTCGCCGAGCTCGCCGACGGGCTGCTCGTGAACACCGGAACGCCCACCGCCGAGCAGCGCGGCGCCGCCTACGAGGCCGTCGGCGCCCGCCAGCGGGCCGGCCGCCCCTGGGTCCTGGACCCCGTGGCCGTGGGCGCCCTGCCCGTGCGCACCGCGCTGGCCCGCGACCTGCTGCGGCACCGCCCGGCGATCGTGCGCGGCAACGCCTCGGAGATCCTGGGTCTCGCCGGCGGCGCCGGCGGCCGGGGCACGGACGCCACCCACGGCGTCGACGCCGCCCGGGACGCCGCCGCCGCGCTCGCCGCGCAGGCCGGCTCGGCCGTGGCCGTCTCGGGCCCGGTCGACCTCGTGCACGCCCCCGGCGGGGGCGTGGTGCGCGTGCCGCACGGCACGCCGCTGCTGACCCGGGTCACCGGCGGCGGCTGCGCCCTGGGCGCCCTCATGGCCGCCTTCACCGCGGTGCGCGCCGATCCCGCCGCGGCGGCGATCGCCGCCACGGCGGTCTACACCCTGGCGGCCGAGGACGCCGCCGCCGGCTGCGCCGGTCCCGGCTCCTTCGCGGTGGCCCTGCTCGACCGGCTGCACGCCATCACCCCGGAGCAGCTCGCCGCCCGGGCGGAGCTCGTGCGCGAGGAGGGTGGCCGGTGAGCGCCCGCCTCGACCCCGCCGCCCTGGCCCTGCACCTCGTGACCGACACGGCGCTCAGCGCCCCGCGCAGCGTGCCCGACGTCGTGGCGGCCGCCGTCGCCGGGGGAGCCACCATGGTCCAGGTCCGGGAGAAGCACGCCCCGGCCCGGGAGCTGGTGGCCCTGCTCGTGGCCGTCGCGGAGCGCGTGGGACGGGACGTCCCCGTGCTCGTCGACGACCGGGCCGACGCCTACCTGGCCGCCCGGGCGGCCGGGGCGCCCGTCGCCGGGGTGCACGTCGGCCAGAGCGACCTGCCCGTGGAGCTGGCCCGGCGGATCTGCGGGCCGGACGCGGTGGTGGGGCTGAGCGCCGCCACGGCGCCGGAGCTCGACGCCGCTGCCGCCCTGCCCCCGGGCACCGTCGACTACCTCGGGGTCGGTGCCGTGCGCGCCACCCGGACGAAGCCCGACCACCCCGAGCCGCTGGGCGTCGAGGGCTTCGCCCGCGCCGCGGCCCGCGCCACCCTGCCGTGCCTGGCGATCGGCGGGGTGCGGGTCGAGGACGCCGCCGCCCTGCGCGCGGCCGGTGCGGCGGGGCTGGCCGTGGTCTCCGGGATCTGCGCCGACCCCGATCCCGGGGCCGCGGCCGCCCGGTACGTGCTCGCCTTCGGCCGCGTCCCCGAGGAGGTGGCCCGATGAGCGCCCGGGTGCCCCGCGTCCTGGCCGTCGCCGGCACCGACCCCACCGGCGGGGCGGGACAGCAGGCGGACCTGAAGTCGATCGCGGCGATGGGCGGCTACGGCATGAGCGCCGTGACCGCCGTCGTGGTGCAGAACACCCTCGGGGTGCGCTCCGTCCACGTCCCGCCGGCGGAGGTCCTCGCCGCCCAGTTGGACGCCGTGGCCGAGGACGTCGGGATCGACGCGGTGAAGATCGGCATGCTCGGCTCCGTGCCGGTGATCGAGACGGTGACCCGCTGGCTCGAGCAGCGGCGGCCGCCGGTGGTGGTGCTGGACCCCGTCATGGTCGCCACGTCGGGCGGGCGCCTGCTCGAGCCGGAGGCCGAGGACGCGCTGCGCGCGATGCTCGCCCACGCCGACCTCGTCACCCCCAATCTGCCGGAGCTGGCGGTGCTCGCCCAGGAGGAGACCGCCTCCTCCTGGGCGCAGGCCCTGGCGCAGGGCCACCGGGTGGCCCGGGCGCACGGCACCCTGGTGCTCGTCAAGGGCGGGCACCTCGCCGGGGACCGCACGCCGGACGCCCTCGTGGGCCCGGACGCGCCGGAGCCCCTCGTCGCCTTCGACGGCGCCCGGGTGCCCACCGAGAACTCCCACGGCACCGGCTGCTCGCTCTCCTCGGCGCTGGCCACCCTGCAGGCCCGGCACGGGGACTGGGCGCACAGCCTCGGGATCGCCCGCGAGTGGCTGCGCGGGGCGCTCGAGCACTCCGCGGACCTGGACGTCGGCCGGGGCAGCGGACCCGTGCACCACTTCCACCACGTCCAGGACGCGCTGGAGGGCTGGGGTGCGGCGCCGGCCCGGTTCAGCGACGAGCTCTGGGCGGCCTCCGCGGGGGTGCGCCGCGAGATCGAGGAGCTCGACTTCGTCCGCGGCCTGGGCGACGGCCGGCTCGAGCCGGAGCGGTTCCTGGCCTACCTCGACCAGGACCTGCAGTACCTCGACGGCTACGGCCGGGCGCTGACCCTGCTCGCGGCCCGGGCCCCGGACGAGCGGCAGCGGCTGTTCTTCGCGGCCGGCGCGGTGTCCTGCACCGAGACGGAGAGCGAGTTGCACCGGGCCCGCCTGCGGCACGCCGGGACCGGGGCCGCCGGCTCCGGTCCCGGGGAGGTGACCCGGCGCTACACCACCTTCCTGCTCGCGGCCACCGCCGCGGAGCCCTACCCGGTGGGCCTCGCCGCGGTGCTGCCGTGCTTCTGGGTCTACGCCGACGTCGGCCGGCACCTGGGGGAGCTCGCGGCCGCCGCCGGGACCGGTGAGCACCCCTACGCGGACTGGCTCGCCACCTACGCCGACGAGGGCTTCCAGGAGGCGACCCGCACCGCCCGGGAGCTGCTCGACGAGGCCGCCCGGGGCGCGACCCCGGCCGTGCGCGAGCGGATGCGGGAGGTGTTCCTGGAGGCGTGCGCGCTGGAGCGGGACTTCTTCGCCGCGCCGGTCCCGGCGGTTCGGTTGGCGGGCATTGACGGGATCGAGTAGTCTTGATCTTCGGTGCCATGCCGGTGCGCGCGTGTTCCAACTCGACACCCCACCTGGCGGCACATGCGGGTGCAGTTCCTGAATTGCGGCGAACCTGCGCTGACCACGGCCTGGTCCCACGGGCCGGTCACCGTCAGCTCGTCTCAACGTCGTTGGTCCTGACAGGGGTGCGCTCGACCCACACTGTTTACACATGACGTCGAGAGAAGTGAGTTCCCAAGTGGTGTACGCGATTGTCCGCGCTGGCGGCCGCCAGGAAAAGGTTTCCGTCGGAGACCTCGTTACCCTTGACCGCGTCGCCGGCGGAGCAGGCAGCACCATCGAGCTTCCTGCCCTCCTGCTGGTGGACGGGGACAAGATCACCTCGGATGCCCAGACCCTGGCCAGCGTCAAGGTCACGGCCGAGATCGTCGGCGACCTGCGCGGTCCCAAGATCTCCATCCAGAAGTTCAAGAACAAGACCGGCTACAAGAAGCGCCAGGGCTTCCGGGCCGAGCTGACCACCGTCAAGGTGACCGGTATCGACGCCTGATCGGCGCGATTCCCCCTCCACATACCGGACGCCAGTCCCAACACGAAGGTAGGCACACCTCATGGCACACAAGAAGGGCGCGAGCTCCACTCGCAACGGTCGGGATTCCAACGCGCAGTACCTCGGCGTGAAGCGCTTCGGCGGCCAGACCGTCAACGCCGGCGAGATCCTCGTCCGCCAGCGCGGCACGCACTTCCACCCCGGCCTGAACGTCGGCCGCGGTGGCGACGACACCCTCTTCGCCCTGGCCGCCGGCCAGGTCGAGTTCGGCACCCGTCGGGGCCGGAAGGTCGTCAACATCCAGGCTGCCGCCGAGTAGTCGACCGGGCCGGTCCGCCGGCCCCCGGTGCGGGCTCCGTCCCGCACCACCCATGTCTGATCTGTGGAGGGTGGGTGCGTCCAGCGCCCGCCCTCTACAGTTTTAACGTGGCCCGTGCGCGGGCCCGCCCGTTCATGACCCAGAGGAGCTCCCCGTGGCCAGTTTCGTCGACCGCGTCGTCCTGCACGTCTCCGGTGGTGCCGGGGGGCACGGCTGCGTGTCCATCCGCCGCGAGAAGTTCAAGCCGCTCGGCGGACCGGACGGCGGCAACGGCGGGGACGGCGGCAACGTGATCCTGCGTGTGGACGGCCAGACCACCACCCTGTTGAACTACCACCACGCCCCGCACCGCTCCGCGCCCAACGGCGGACCCGGCAAGGGCGACCTCCGGCACGGCCACCAGGGCGAGGACTTGGTGCTGTCCGTGCCCGACGGCACGGTGGTCAAGGACGGCGACGGCAACGTGCTCGCCGACCTCGTGGGCGAGGGCGCCGAGTTCGTCGCCGCCGCCGGCGGGCAGGGCGGGCTCGGCAACGCCGCGCTGGCCTCGGTCAAGCGCAAGGCCCCCGGCTTCGCCCTGCTGGGCACCCCGGGCGCGTCCCGGGACGTGGTCCTGGAGTTGAAGTCGATCGCGGACATCGCCCTGGTCGGCTACCCCTCGGCCGGCAAGTCCAGCCTGATCGCGGCCATCAGCGCGGCCCGGCCGAAGATCGCCGACTACCCGTTCACCACGCTCGTGCCCAACCTCGGGGTCGTCCAGGCCGGGGACGTGCGCTACACCGTCGCCGACGTGCCCGGCCTGATCCCGGGGGCCTCGGAGGGCAAGGGGCTGGGCCTGGAGTTCCTGCGCCACGTGGAGCGCTGCGCCGCCCTCGTGCACGTCCTGGACTGCGCCACCCTCGAGCCCGGCCGGGACCCGGTCTCCGACCTGGAGACCATCGAGGCGGAGCTCGCCGGCTACGCCGTGGACGACGACCTCGGCGGCGGGGACGCGCTGCCGCTCAACGAGCGGCCCCGGCTGGTGGTGCTCAACAAGATCGACGTGCCCGAGGCCCGCGAGCTGGCCGACTTCGTGCGCCCGGAGCTCGAGTCCCGCGGCTACCGCGTCTTCGAGGTCTCCACCGCCTCCCACGAGGGCCTGCGCCCGCTGACCTTCGCGATGGGCGAGGTCGTGGAGCAGGCCCGGGCGGCCCTCCCCACCCCGGCGGAGGCCCCGCGCGTGGTGCTGCGGCCCCGGGGCGTGCGCGGACCCGAGTTCACCATCACCCGCGAGGAGCGCGACCTCGAGCCGCTGTGGCACGTGCGCGGGGACAAGCCCGACCGCTGGATCCTGCAGACCGACTTCAACAACGAGGAGGCGGTGGGCTATCTCGCCGACCGGCTCGCGAAGCTCGGCGTGGAGGCCGGGCTGTTCAAGCAGGGCGCCCGGCCCGGGGACGCCGTGCTCATCGGCCCGGAGGACAACGGCGTGGTCTTCGACTGGGAGCCGACGATGGTCGGCGGCGCGGAGCTGCTCGCCGGCCCGCGCGGCACCGACCTGCGCTTCGCCGACATCGACCGCCCCACCCGCGAGCAGAAGCGCCAGCAGTACCAGGAGCGCAAGGACGCCAAGGCCGCGGCCCGCGCCGAGCTCGAGGCCGAGCGCACCGCCGGGGTGTGGACCGAGTCGGTCGACGCCCGCCGGGGCGGGGCCGAGCCGGAGCCCGGCGCCGAGGACTGACGACCGCCGCGGGCACGACCCGCCCGGGCCCGGCCGTCCGCCGGCCGACCATCTACGGACGACGCCCACCGCACAGGGAGACGCACAGGATGCACGAGCAGACGACCGAGATCGACGTCGAACGCCTCGAGGAGGTCGCGGAGAAGTCCGCGGTCCAGCTCAGCAGCGAGAACCGGGGCAAGAACCGGCGCAGCCCGATCGAGCGCCGGGAGGACATCCCGCGCGCCCACCGGGTGGTGGTCAAGGTCGGCTCGTCGTCGCTGACGTCCATCGAGAGCTCCATCGACGAGCAGGCCGTGCGGATGATCGTGGACGCCCTGGGGGAGACCAAGGCGCGCGGCATCGAGATCGTGTTCGTCTCCTCGGGGGCGATCACGGCGGGCCTCGCGCCGCTGGGGCTGTCCCGGCGGCCCAAGAACCTGGCCGGCAAGCAGGCCGCCGCCGCCGTGGGGCAGGGGCTGCTCATGGGCCGCTACATCGAGTCCTTCGCCCGCTACGGCGTCACCGTGGGCCAGGTGCTCGTGACCGCGGAGGACCTCATGCGGCGCAACCACTACCAGAACACGCACCGCCAGATCGAGCGGCTGCTCGACTTCGGCGTGCTGCCCATCGTCAACGAGAACGACGCCGTGGCCACCCAGGAGATCAAGTTCGGCGACAACGACCGGATCGCCGCCCTGATCGCCCACCTCATCAAGGCGGACGTCCTGCTGCTGCTCTCCGACGTCGACGCCCTCTACACCCGGGACCCCCGCCAGGGCGGGGACCGGATCCCGGTGGTCAACGACCCCGTCAAGGACCTCGAGGGCGTGCAGATCGGGTCGATCGGCCGCGCCGGCGTCGGCTCCGGCGGCATGGTCACCAAGGTCCAGGCCGCCCGGATCGCCGCGGCCTCCGGCATCCCCGCGCTCGTCACCTCGGCGCAGAACATCACCCGCGCCCTCGACGGCGAGGACGTCGGCACCTGGTTCGCGACCTCCGGCGGGCGGCGCAACGTCCGCCTGCTGTGGCTGGCCCACCTCGCCGACATCAAGGGCTCGCTGACCCTGGACCCGGGCGCCGTGGAGGCGATCCGCGACCGCAACTCCCTGCTGGCCGCCGGCGTCACCGGGGTCTCCGGCACCTTCGAGGCGGGGGAGCCGGTCGCGCTGCGGGACCCGGACGGCCGGGAGGTCGCCCACGGGCTCAGCAACTACTCCTCGGACGAGATCCCCCCGATGCTCGGCAAGTCCACCTCCGTGCTCGCGGACGAGCTCGGCGACGACTACAGCCGGGAGCTCGTGCACGTGGACAACCTGGTGGTCCTGCGGGCCCGGGGCGCGCGGACTAAACTGACGAAATGACTTCCGCCGCACACGATGCCGTGACCACCGACGAAGCCACCCCCGCGACCGGCCGGGCGGTCGTCTCCGACACCGGCCTGATCGCCACCTTCGGCGAGGACCCGGTCGCCGGCGTGTCCGCCATGGCCGACGACGCCCGCGACGCCGCCCGCATGCTCGCCCGCGCCACCCGCGCCTGGAAGGACCGCGCGCTGCTGGCCATCGCGGACCGGATCGAGCGCAAGCAGGACGTCGTGCTCGCCGCCAACGCCAAGGACCTCGAGCGCGGCCGCGTGAACGGGACCTCCGCGGCCCTGCTGGACCGCCTGAAGCTCGACGCCCAGCGGATCACCGGCCTGGCCGAGAGCCTGCGCGAGCTCGCCGCGCTGCCCGACCCCGTGGGCGGGCTCGTCCGCGGCAGCACCCTCCCCAACGGCCTGCGGATGCGCCAGGTGCGCGTGCCGATGGGCGTGGTCGGCGCCATCTACGAGGCCCGGCCGAACGTGACCGTGGACATCGCCGGCATCGCGCTGAAGTCCGGCAACGCGGTGCTGCTGCGCGGCGGCTCGGCCGCGGAGGACAGCAACCGGGCCCTCGTGGGGATCATCCGCGACTCCCTCGCCGACGTGAAGCTGCCCGTGGACTGCGTCCAGAGCATCGACGAGTACGGCCGCGACGGCGCGAACGCCCTGATGGGCGCCCGCGGCAAGGTCGACGTCCTCATCCCGCGCGGCGGCCACGGGCTGATCCAGTCGGTGGTGCAGAACGCGAAGGTCCCCGTGATCGAGACCGGCGAGGGCAACGTCCACCTGTTCGTCGACCACTCCGCGTCGAAGGACATGGCCGTCGAGCTCGTCGTGAACTCGAAGACCCACCGCACCAGCACGTGCAACACCACGGAGACGCTGCTGCTGCACAGCGGCTTCGCGCACGGGGCGACCGTCCTGGCGGCGCTCGACCGCGCGGGGGTGACCCTGCACGTCGACGAGCGCGCCGAGGCGATGCTGCCGGCCGGCAGCCACCACGTGCGCGCCACCGACGAGGACTGGGCCACGGAATACCTGTCCATGGACCTGGCCGTGAAGGTGGTCGACTCGCTGGACGAGGCCCTCGAGCACATCGACCGCTGGTCCACCCGGCACACCGAGGCCATCGTGACCAACGACCTCGCCCACGCGGAGCGCTTCGTGGCGGAGATCGACGCCGCCGCGGTCATGGTCAACGCCTCCACCCGGTTCACCGACGGCGGGCAGCTGGGCCTCGGCGCCGAGATCGGCATCTCCACCCAGAAGATGCACGCGCGCGGCCCGATGGGCCTGGAGGAGCTGACCACCACGAAGTGGATCGTCCAGGGCGACGGGCACGTCCGCGCCTGAGCCGTGCGCGGCGGGCCCGCCGCGGATTCAGTACCATGAGAACCGTCCGGGCCCGCCGGCCGAGGCGGCACGGGCCGCTCACCGACCTCCGGCCCCGCGCCGGCACCAGAAGGGATCCCCATGTTCCAGCAGACCGTCACCACCGTCCTCGCCGCCGCCGAGGGTGGGCACGCCGCTGCCGAGGCCGGGGTCTCGCCCGTCGTCTGGGGCGCCTCCGTGTTCGTCGTGCTGATCGGTCTGATGATCGTGGCGATGTCCTTCGCCAACCGCGGGCTCAGCCCGGAGGTCGGCCAGCACCAGGACCCCGCGGACCTGCCGGCGGACGAGCGGGCCCTGCTCGCCGACTACGCCGCCAAGCGGCACGGCTGAGCCGGGGAGCCCCTTCGTCGTGACGACCGCCGCGCAGGACGCCTCCGCCCGCTCCCGGGACCTGCCCGCGACGGGGACGGCCATCCCGCCCCGCAGGCCGGGACGCACCCGGGTGGGCGTGATGGGCGGAACGTTCGACCCCATCCACCACGGCCACCTCGTGGCCGCCTCCGAGGTGGCGGGGGAGTTCGACCTCGACGAGGTCGTGTTCGTGCCCACCGGCCGCCCGTGGCAGAAGGCCGCCGGGGCCGTGAGCCCCGCCGAGCACCGCTACCTGATGACGGTCATCGCCACGGCGTCCAACCCGCGCTTCACCGTCAGCCGCGTCGACATCGAGCGCGACGGCCCGACATTCACGGTGGACACCCTGCGCGACCTCAAGCGTCAGCGCCCGGAGGCCGACTTGTTCTTCATCACCGGCGCCGACGTGATGGCGGAGATCCTGACGTGGAAGGGCGCCGAGGAGCTGTGGGAGCTCGCCCACTTCGTGGGCGTCACCCGCCCGGGCCACGACCTCGCCGCGCCCGTCGGGTCCAGCGGGGTGAACCTGCTGGAGGTGCCGGCCATGGCGATCTCCTCCACGGACTGCCGCGCCCGGGTGGCCCAGCACAAGCCCGTCTGGTACCTCGTGCCCGACGGCGTGGTGCAGTACATCAACAAGTACGGCCTGTACCTCGGCCCCGGGCCGGGCGCGCAGGCCGGTCACGTCGGCGCGCACCGGGGCACCGTCCCGGCGGAGGCCCCCTGATGTCCGGCAACGACGACATCCGGGACGACGGGACCCGGGCCGCCGGGCCGCCGGCCCCCTCCGGACCCGCCCCGATCATCGACCTCGGCGGGGACGCCGTGCCGGTGCGGCCCGTGAAGCCCCTCGGGCCGCGGCGGCTGGCCCGCCTGCAGCGGGAGCTGGCCGAGCGCGCCCGCGAGCTGGAGCAGACCGGCGAGGGCCCGGCCGACCCGCAGCTGCTCGAGCGGCAGCGCCGGTTCGCCGAGCTCGCCGCCCAGGCCGAGCAGGCCAACGCGGACTCCGCCGGCGTCCCGGCGCCCGAGGCGGCGCCACCGCCCGCGGCGCCGCCGGCTCCCGTCGGTGCGACGCCCGCGGAGCCCGCACCGGGGGAGCCCGCGACCCCGGGGGAGTCCGAGCAGATCACCGTCGTGTTCCCCGGCGCGGACGGCCCGGCCGGGGCGGACGGGCACGTGGGCCACGACCCGGTGCACGTCGACCCCGCCCTGTTCGGCAACCGGCTCGCGCCGGAGGAGCTGGCCGCGCTCACGCACATCGAGATCCTCGCCCCCGCCGAGCACCACGGCTCGCACGCGGCCGCCCCCGAGGAGCCCGGTGCCACGGCGGCCCCGCAGCCGGCACCGCATCCGGCGCCACCGCCGGCCCCGCCGGGAACCGCCCTCCCGGCGGCCGTCCCGCCGGAGCAGGCCGTCCCGCCGGAGCCGGCCTGGGCCGAGGAGGAGCCGGAGCCGCCGGCCGCCCCGGTGCCCGCCACCGAGGCGGGCGGGCTGGACCTGCTCGAACCGCGTGAGTACCGGCGCGGGGCCGGGGGCCGCTGGCTCGTCCTCCTGCTGGTCCTGCTGGCCGCCCTGGCCGTGGTGCTGGTGCTCTTCGTCCTCTGAGGGCGCCTCCTCCCTTCCGTTCATTCGTCCCTTCGCTCGACACCATCCCCTCGACACCGTCCCCCCGTGGGGCGGAACCACCGGTCCGCCGGGAAAGGATCCTCCTTGACTGTCAACGATCTCTCCCTGTCCATCCTCCAGGTCGCGGCCGCCGCGGCCGACGCCAAGCAGGCCCACGACATCGTGGCCCTCGACGTCAGCGAGGCGCTGGGCATCACCGACGCGTTCCTCGTCGCCTCCGCCTCCAACGAGCGGCTCGTCAACGCCGTCGTCGACGAGATCGAGGAGAAGCTCGTCGAGCGGCTCGACCTGCGCCCGATCCGGCGCGAGGGCCGCTCCGAGGGCCGGTGGGTCCTCCTGGACTACGGCGACGTGGTCATCCACGTCCAGCACGACGAGGACCGGGCCTTCTACGCGCTCGAGCGGCTCTGGCGGGACAGCCCCGTGGTCGACCTGGAGCTGCCCGCGCGGGGCGCCACCGCGCCGGAGGAGTCCGCGCCGGCCCCCGCGTCCGACGATTTGCCTTGATCCGGATCAGCTGTCTACTATGAATGCGTTGCCCAGCGGGGCGCAGGATCAACCGGAAAAGGGTGACCGAAAAGGGAACTCCGAGGTTGTGATAGTGTTCCGGAGGTAACGACCTGGGGCTGTGGCGCAGCTGGTAGCGCATTTGCATGGCATGCAAAGGGTCAGGGGTTCGAGTCCCCTCAGCTCCACCAGGCCGAAAGAGCCCGTTCCGCAGCACGCGGAGCGGGCTCTTTCGCTGTCCCGCCCCGGCCCCCCGGTGCCGCCCGCGCCGTCCGGCACCGCCCCGGCCCGGGCCGCCGTGCCACAAAAGCCGAACTCGTCCGCATCCCTTCCACTCGTTGATGTGTCCTGTTAGCGTCTGCTCCACCGGCGGCCGACCTCCGTGAGCTATGTCACGGCGCGTGGGATCCGCCGGGAACGGTCGCCTCCCAGCGCACCGTCCAGCGGACATCCTCAACGGAAGAGGTCATGATGGCAGGCAACAGAGCGGTCGCCTACAAGGGGCCCGGCAAGGTCGAGGTCATCGACACCGACTACCCCGAGTTCGAGCTCAAGGACGCACCCGGCATCAACACCGCCAACATCGGCCGCAAGGTCCCGCACGGGGTCATCCTGCGGACCGTGGCCACCAACATCTGCGGCTCCGACCAGCACATGGTCCGCGGGCGCACCACGGCCCCCACGGACCTGGTCCTGGGCCACGAGATCACGGGCGAGGTGGTGGAGGTCGGCCCCGACGTGGAGTTCATCAAGGTCGGGGACATCGTCTCCGTGCCGTTCAACATCTCCTGCGGGCGCTGCCGCAACTGCAAGGAGCGCAAGACCGGCATCTGCCTCAACGTCAACCCGGACCGGCCCGGCTCCGCCTACGGCTACGTGGACATGGGCGGCTGGGTCGGCGGGCAGGCCGAGCACGTCCTGGTGCCCTACGCGGACTGGAACCTGCTGAAGTTCCCGGACCGGGACCAGGCCCTGGAGAAGATCATGGACCTGACCATGCTCTCCGACATCCTGCCCACCGGCTACCACGGCGTGGTCACGGCCGGGGTGGGGGTCGGCTCCACCGTCTACATCGCCGGCGCCGGCCCCGTCGGCCTGGCCGCGGCGGCCTCGGCCCACCTGCTCGGGGCGGCCGTGGTGATCGTGGGGGACATGAACGAGCAGCGCCTGGCCCAGGCCCGCAGCTTCGGCTGCGAGACCGTGGACGTGTCGAAGGGCGCGCCGGCCGAGCAGATCGAGCAGATCCTCGGCGTGCCGGAGGTCGACTGCGGCGTGGACGCCGTGGGCTTCGAGGCCCGCGGGCACGGCAAGGACGCCTCCCACGAGGCCCCGGCCACCGTGCTGAACTCGCTGATGGACATCACCGCCGCCGGCGGGGCCCTGGGCATCCCGGGCCTCTACGTCACCGGGGACCCGGGGGCGGTCGACGAGGCCGCCAAGAAGGGCTCCCTGTCCATCAGCCTCGGCACCGGCTGGGCGAAGTCCCTGTCCTTCACCACCGGCCAGTGCCCGGTCATGAAGTACAACCGGCAGCTGATGATGGCGATCCTGCACGACAGGATCCACATCGCCAAGGCCGTCAACGCCAAGGCCATCCCGCTGGAGGACGCCCCGCAGGGCTACGCCGAGTTCGACGCCGGGGCCGCCACGAAGTACGTGCTCAACCCCAACGGCTACATCAAGAACTAGCCGCGGCACCCCGCGCGGGGGTCGCCGTGACCTGGGCGCCCCCTGTGAAACACTGGGCGCATGGCGAAGAAATCCGACAGCTCGGACCTCCTGCAGACCGTCGACCACGTCACCGAAGAAGCCATCAACGTGGGCTACCGCCTCGAACAGCGCTTCCACCGGTTCCGCCAGCGCCGCGCCGAGTCCCGGGGCGACGTCCCCGTCATGGTCGCCTTCGAGGGCTACGGGTCCGAGCACCACGTCCGGGTGCTGGGCCGGGCGCTGCTGAAGACCCGCGGGCTGATCGAGTCCACCGACGAGAGCGCGGAGTCCATCCGCGGCTGGCGGTCCTTCACCTCCGTGCCCATCGCCTTCGCCCACGTCAACGTCTGGATCGACGAGTACGAGTTCCACCTGGTGGCGGACAGGGGCGGGGTGGTCGACGTCGACCTGCAGGTGTCCCTGTCCCCCGGCGAGCACATCGTGTGGATGCAGACGGAGGGCTCGGACGTCGTCGAGGCCCGGGTGTTCGTCGTCGCCGACGAGCAGCGGATCGGCGTGGTCTCCGACGTCGACGACACCGTCATGGTCACCGCCCTGCCCCGGCCGCTGCTGGCGGCCTGGAACTCCTTCGTGCTCAACGAGCACGCCCGCACCCCGACGCCGGGAATGGCGGTGATGATGGACCGGCTGCTGCACCGCCACCACGAGGCGCCGTTCGTCTACCTCTCCACGGGGGCCTGGAACGTGGCGCCCACCCTGCGCCGGTTCCTCACCCGCAACGCCTATCCGGACGGGACCCTGCTGCTCACCGACTGGGGGCCCACCACGGACCGCTGGTTCCGGGCCGGCGCGGCCCACAAGGTGCAGAACCTCGAGCGCCTGGCCCGGAACTTCCCGGAGGTGCGCTGGATCCTCATCGGCGACGACGGCCAGCACGACCCCGAGATCTACAGCGGGTTCGTGCACCGCTACCCCGACCACGTGGCCGCGATCGTGATCCGCAACCTGTCCCCGGCCGAGGCGGTCCTGGCCGGGAACCCCCTGGTCAACGAGGAGCGGCGGGTGAGCATCCCGGAGGGGACGCTGTGGATCGAGGGCAACGACGGCGCCTCCATCTCGCGCCAGCTCGCCGAGCACGGACTGCTCTGAGCGGCACGGCGTCCCGCCCGCGCCGTGGGACGTCCGAGCACGGTCCTAGGCTGGACCCATGACGCGCACCCGCAGCACCCTCACCGCCGCCCCGGCCGCCCCCACCGAGGGCTTCCCGGCGGTCGACGCCGCCGTCGAGCGGGCCCGGGCGGCCTTCGTCCCGGACCTCGGTCTGGCGGCCCGGCTCGACCGGCTCCAGCGGCTGGAGGACCTCCTGCGGGAGAACCGCGAGGCGCTCCAGGACGCCCTCGCCGCCGACCTCGGCAAGCCCGCCGCCGAGGCGTGGCTGACCGAGATCGGCTTCACCCTCGAGGAGATCGCCGGGATCCGCAGGGAGCTGCACCGCTGGATGGCCCCGGTGCGGATCCCGGTCCCCCTGAGCCTGGCCCCGGCCCGCTCCCGGATCGAGCACCAGCCGCTCGGCACCGTGCTCGTGATGGCGCCGTGGAACTACCCCGTCCAGCTCGTCCTGAGCCCGCTGGCGGGGGCGCTCGCCGCCGGCAACACCGTCGTCGTCAAGCCCTCCGAGGTCTCCGCCACGGTCTCCGCGGTGCTGGCCGGGCTGCTCGGCACGTACCTGGGGGACTGCGTCAGCGTGGTCGAGGGCGGGGTCCCGGAGACCACCCGGCTGCTGGAGCACCGCTTCGACCACGTCTTCTACACCGGCAACGGGACGGTCGCCCGGACCGTGATGGCCGCGGCCGCCCGGCACCTCACGCCGGTGACCCTCGAGCTGGGCGGGAAGTCCCCGGTCTGGGTGGACGGCTCGACCGACCTGCGGACCGCCGCGCGGCGGATCGTGTGGGGGAAGTTCCTCAACGCCGGCCAGACCTGCGTGGCGCCGGACCACGTCCTCGGCACGCCGGGGACGCTGGCCGCCCTCGAGCCCGAGCTGGTGCGGGCGGTGGGGGAGCTGTACGGGAAGGACCCGCGCCGCAGCGACTCCTACGGGCGGATCGTCACCGGGCGCCACCTCGACCGGCTCACCGGCCTCCTGGACCAGGTCCCCGCCGAGGACCTGGTGTGCGGCGGGACGGCCGACCCGGAGGCGCGCTACCTGGCGCCCACGGTGGTGCGCTCGGCGCCCGACGGCCCGCTGATGGCCGAGGAGATCTTCGGACCCGTCCTGCCGCTGGTGCCGGTGGAGTCGGCGGAGCACGCCGTGGAGCTGGTCGCCGCGAGGGACAAGCCCCTGGCCCTCTACGTGTTCACGGAGGAGAAGGCGGTCAAGGAGCTCTTCCGCCGGCGCACGTCCTCCGGCGGGCTGTCCTTCAACGCCCCGCTGCTGCAACTGAGCAGCCCGCAGCTGCCCTTCGGCGGGGTGGGGGAGAGCGGCACCGGCGCCTACCACGGGAAGTTCTCGTTCACCACGTTCTCCCACGCGCGGGCGGTCCTGGACAAGCCGCTCGCCCCCGACACCCTGCGGGTCGTCTACCCGCCGTACCGGGGCCTGCGGGCCCTGCTCGCCGGCGCGGCGGTCGGTCTGCGCCGGCCCCGCCGCCGGAGCCGACACGCCGTGTCCGAAATTTAATTCCGTCCACCGCTCGGGGGCCCCGCGGACCGCACAGCCTGTGCATATCGGGGCCCCGGTCGCGGAATTCCGCGACCCCCGCGGAGGGTGCCCTGTGGATGGCCGGAGCCCGCCCTGGGGATAGCGAGAGAGGAGCTGTGGACAACCTCCACCACTGCATCTAGGGGTCACTTCCCCTTCCGGACACTAGATGTAGTATTGAAATCAGCCACCCGGAGAGACCCCTTCACCGCCGCAGAGCCTGCGGAAGTCCCGGATCTCCCCCGAGAAACCACCCGATCGACCAAGGGGAAACAGCGATGTCCGTGACCGTGTACAGCAAGCCGTCCTGCGTCCAGTGCAATGCCACCTACCGGGCCCTGACCAAGAAGGGCATCGAGTACGACGTCGTCGACGTCACCGAGGACGAGGCGGCCCTGGCCCACGTCCTGGCGCTGGGCTACCAGCAGGTCCCGGTCGTCGAGACGGCCACCGAGCACTGGTCCGGCTACCGTCCCGACAAGATCACCTCCCTGGCCGTCCTGCTCTCGGCCTGAGGCCCGCGCGCCGCCCGCTTCCCCGCGGCGCCCGGTCCCGGACCCGGATGCAGGACCACCGGCCCCCGACCCACCCCGGAGCGCGGAAGCACATGAGCACGAACCTCCCCGGCACCCCCGGGACCGCTCTGCAGGACCCCGGCGCCGCCCGCGCGGCGTCTGAGCCCTGCGCCCCCCTGGTCGTCTACTTCTCCTCGGTCTCCAACAACACGCACCGCTTCGTCGCGAAGCTCGCCGCCCGCGCGGTGCGCCTTCCTCTTCTGACCGGGGAGGAGCCCCCCGAGATGACCGAGCCCTTCGTGCTGGTCGCCCCGACCTACGGGAGGCCCAGCGGCAGCGGGGCCGTTCCGCCGCAGGTCGTGAAGTTCCTCAACCGGGAGGCCAACCGGCGGCTGCTGCGCGGCGTGATCGGGGCCGGCAACACCAACTTCGGGCCGGCGTTCTGCCTGGCCGCGGACAAGATCGCGGCCAAGTGCGACGTCCCCGTTCTCTACAAGTTCGAACTCATGGGCACCTCCGAGGATGTCCGCAAGGTAAACGAAGGATTGGAACAGTTTTGGCGACAATTTCCGCAGCCCCGGGCGTGAGCGTCGAGCCCGGCCACGAGGACAAGCGCGTTCCGGAGAAGTACCAGGGCCTGGGCTACCACGAGCTCAACGCCCTGCTGAACCTCTACGACGCGGACGGCAACATCCAGTTCGACGCCGACCGGCAGGCCGCGCGGCAGTACTTCCTGCAGCACGTCAACAACAACACCGTCTTCTTCCACGACCTCGAGGAGAAGCTCGACTACCTGGTCTCGCACCAGTACTACGAGCCCGAGGTCCTGGCGAAGTACAGCCGGGACTTCATCAAGGAGCTCTCCAAGCGGGCCTACGCGAAGAAGTTCCGCTTCGAGACCTTCCTGGGCGCGTTCAAGTTCTACACGTCCTACACGCTGAAGACCTTCGACGGGCAGCGCTACCTCGAGCGCTTCGAGGACCGCGTGGTCATGGTCTCCCTGTACCTGGCCGACGGGGACGAGACCCTCGCCGCCCAGCTCGTGGACGAGATCATCTCCGGGCGCTTCCAGCCGGCCACCCCCACGTTCCTCAACGCGGGCAAGCAGCAGCGCGGCGAGCTCGTCTCCTGCTTCCTGCTGCGCATCGAGGACAACATGGAGTCCATCGGGCGCTCCATCAACTCGGCGCTGCAGCTGTCCAAGCGCGGCGGCGGCGTGGCGTTCGCGCTGACCAACATCCGTGAGGCCGGCGCCCCGATCAAGAAGATCGAGAACCAGTCCTCGGGCATCATCCCGATCATGAAGCTGCTGGAGGACTCGTTCTCCTACGCCAACCAGCTCGGCGCCCGCCAGGGCGCGGGCGCGGTGTACCTGCACGCCCACCACCCGGACATCTACAGCTTCCTGGACACCAAGCGGGAGAACGCGGACGAGAAGATCCGGATCAAGACCCTCTCCCTGGGCGTCGTCATCCCGGACATCACGTTCGAGCTGGCCAAGAAGAACCAGGACATGTACCTGTTCTCCCCGTACGACGTGGAGCGGGTCTACGGCATGCCGTTCTCGGACGTCAACGTCAGCGAGAAGTACCACGAGATGGTCGCCGACGGCCGGATCCAGAAGAAGAAGATCAAGGCCCGCGAGTTCTTCCAGACCCTCGCCGAGGTGCAGTTCGAGTCCGGCTACCCGTACGTCATGTTCGAGGACACGGTGAACCGGGCGAACCCGATCGACGGCAAGATCATCATGTCCAACCTGTGCTCCGAGATCCTCCAGGTCTCCGAGCCGTCCACGTACCACGAGGACCTGGACTACGACGAGGTCGGCAAGGACATCTCCTGCAACCTCGGCTCCCTGAACATCGCCCTCACCATGCAGTCCCCGGACTTCGGGCAGTCGGTGGAGACCGCGATCCGGGGCCTCACCGCGGTCTCGGACATGTCCAACATCAACTCGGTGCCCTCGATCGAGCGCGGCAACCAGATGTCCCACGCGGTGGGGCTGGGCCAGATGAACCTGCACGGCTACCTCGCCAAGGAGCACATCCACTACGGCTCCGAGGAAGGCCTCGACTTCACGAACATCTACTTCTACACGGTCACGTACCACGCGATCCGCGCGTCGAACGAGATCGCGAAGGAGCGGCGGGCCACGTTCGCCGGCTTCGAGCGGTCCCAGTACGCGACGGGGGAGTACTTCGCCAAGTACACCGACCGCGAGTGGGCCCCGGCCACCGAGCGGGTCCGGCAGCTGTTCTCCGAGGCCGGCGTGCACATCCCCACCCAGGCGGACTGGGCGCGGCTCAGGGCCTCGGTGATGGAGCACGGGATGTACAACCAGAACCTCCAGGCCGTCCCGCCGACCGGTTCCATCTCCTACATCAACAACTCGACGTCCTCGATCCACCCGATCGCCTCGAAGATCGAGATCCGCAAGGAGGGCAAGCTGGGCCGCGTGTACTACCCGGCGCCCTTCATGGACAACGAGAACCTGGAGTACTTCCAGGACGCCTACGAGATCGGCTACGAGAAGATCATCGACACCTACGCCGCGGCCACGCAGCACGTGGACCAGGGCCTGTCCCTGACCCTGTTCTTCAAGGACACGGCCACCACCCGCGACATCAACAAGGCGCAGATCTACGCCTGGCGCAAGGGCATCAAGACGATGTACTACTCCCGGATCCGCCAGCTGGCGCTGGAGGGCACCGAGGTCGAGGGCTGCGTGTCCTGCATGCTCTGACCGCCGCCCCCGGCGACCACCACGAACTCCCCGCGCGCGTCCGCAGGACGCGCGCGGGGGCCCACCCCGTCCAAGGAAGAGACAGACCATGACGCTGGAGAAGAGCGAGAGCATCGACAAGGTGCAGCTGCTCCACCACCAGGCCCAGGCCATCAACTGGAACCGCATCGAGGACCCGAAGGACGACGAGGTCTGGGACCGCCTGACCGCGAACTTCTGGCTGCCCGAGAAGGTCCCGATCTCCAACGACGTCCCCTCGTGGAAGACGCTGACCCCGGAGGAGCAGGAGCTCACCATGCGGGTCTTCACGGGCCTGACGCTGCTGGACACCATCCAGGGCACCGTGGGCGCCGTCTCCCTGATCCCGGACGCCGTGACCCTGCACGAGGAGGCGGTGTACACCAACATCGCGTTCATGGAGTCCGTGCACGCGAAGTCCTACTCCTCGATCTTCTCGACGCTGTCCTCCATGAAGGACATCGACGACGTCTTCCGCTGGTCCCGGGAAAACCCGTACCTGCAGAAGAAGGCCGAGATCGTCATCCGGTACTACAAGGGGGACGACCCGCTGAAGAAGAAGGTGGCCTCGACCCTGCTCGAGTCCTTCCTCTTCTACTCCGGGTTCTACCTGCCCATGTACTGGTCCTCCCGGGCGAAGCTGACGAACACGGCCGACCTGGTCCGCCTGATCATCCGCGACGAGGCCGTGCACGGCTACTACATCGGCTACAAGTTCCAGCGGGCTCTGGCCCAGGAGTCGCAGGAGCGCCAGGACGAGCTGAAGCTCTACACCTACGAGCTGCTCGACGAGCTCTACGAGAACGAGGTGCTCTACACCGAGTCCCTCTACGACGGCGTGGGCTGGACCGAGGACGTCAAGAAGTTCCTGCACTACAACGCCAACAAGGCCCTCAACAACCTGGGTTTCGAGGCGCTGTTCCCGAAGGAGATGACCGACGTCTCGGCGGCGATCCTCTCCGCGCTGTCCCCGAACGCCGACGAGAACCACGACTTCTTCTCCGGCTCGGGCTCCTCCTACGTCATCGGCAAGGCCGTGAACACGGAGGACGAGGACTGGGACTTCTGATCCCGGGTGAGGTGCCGGCCACGGGACGGGGCGCCCGGAGGACATCCTCCGGGCGCCCCGTCCCGTCGCTCTCCGCCGCGGGCCGGGCGCCTCGGCGCACCGCCACGGCGCTCGCCCGCGCGCGGCGCGGGCGGCTCCGGCGGTCGTCGTCCCCGGAATGCTGCGGACGGCAGGGCGGACCCGGACGTCACGGGTGTGGACGGTCGGCGTCCGCGTCCTGCGGGTCGCCGGCCCCCTCGGTGCGGACGATGCGCCCCAGCTCCTCCCGCACGATCGCCAGCGCCCACTCGCTCTCCGCCGAGGCCGGCTGCATCAGCAGGTGGATCGCGAGTCCGTCGATCACCGCGTGCAGCCGCCGGGCCGCCAGGTCGGTGCCCCGGTCGCGGTCCCGGCCCGTCAGCATCTCCACCAGGCGCCGGCACGCCTCGCCCAGCTGCTGATAGGCGTGATCCCGGATCGCCACGAGCTCGGGCAGGGCGGGGCTCTCCGCGATCAGGGCGATGTTGACCTCCAGCTCCGCCCGGCTGTCCGCCTCCAGGGGCAGGAGCTGCCGCACGACGTCCAGCGCGTACTGCTGGGGGTCTTCCGCGTGCGGGACCGCCAGGATGCGCTCCGTGGCCCGCCGCACCATCAGCTCGGCGGAGAACGCCAGCAGCTCCGCCCGGGTCGGGAACACGTGGCGCAGCGATCCCACCGCCACGGACGCCTGCTCGGCCACCGTGCGCACCGAGACCGCGCCGATGCCCCGCTCCACGATGACCCTCCACACCGCCTCCGCCAGCTGCTCCCTGCGCGCGTCGTGGTCGATTCTCCTCGGCATGTCCCCGAAATTAGCACAGTCGTGCTAATTTCATCGTGGAAGCACACCCGTGCCACGAAGGAGCGCCCATGACCATGATCCTCGCCCTCATCCTGGCGTGCGAGATCGGCTTCTGGGTGCTCCTCGTCGCCGGACTGCTCGCCCGCTACGTGCTGCGGCGGCCGCGCGCCGGGGTGGTCCTGCTGGCGACGACACCGGTGGTCGACCTCGTCCTGCTCGCCGCCACGGTCCTGGATTTGCGCGCCGGGGCGACCGCCGGCATCACCCACGGCCTCGCCGCCGTCTACCTCGGCTTCTCGGTCGCCTACGGCCACCAGCTCATCACGTGGGCCGACACGCGCTTCGCCCACCGGTACGCCGACGGCCCCGCCCCGACCCGCTCCCACGGGGCCCGGTACGCGAAGGAGTGCTGGCGGGACGTCGGGCGCACCGCGGTGGCGGTGTCGATCGCCGCCGGGCTGCTCCACCTGCTCACCGTGCTCGTCGCCGACGCCGGCCGGACCGGCGCGCTGACCGGCCTCTACCCGGTCCTCGGCATCGTTCTCCTGATCGAGCTGCTCTGGGCGCTCAGCTACACGCTCTGGCCGAGGAGGCAGCCGGCCCCGGTGCCGTAGCCGGTCCTGCCGCCGGTGGCCCGGTACGCGCGTGAGCGCCGGCGCCCGCCTACCGGCCGGCCTGCGCGACGTCGACGCCGGTCACCGGGGCTCCGGCCCTCTCGTAGACCAGGGAGACGGCTCCCTTCGGGAACGCGCGCGGCGGCGCCGCCAGGGCGAAGGCCGCCGGAGCGGCGCCACCGCCGAAGATGCGCCTGCCCGAGCCGAGGACCAGCGGATAGACGATCAGGTTCAGCCGGTCGAGGAGGTCCTCCCGCAGCAGGGCCGACACGAGCTCGCCGCTGCCGATGACGTGCACCGCGTCGAACCGGTCCCGGAGCGCTCCGACCTCCGCCGCGACGTCCCGCAGGACCGTGGTGCCCGCCCAGGACGGCTCCGTCAGCGTGCGCGAGACGACGAACTTCGGCACGGCGTTGAACGTCCCGGCGATCGGGTCGTCGTTCCCGCGGTCCGGCCAGTAGCCGGAGAAGATGTCGTACGTCCTGCGCCCGAGCAGCAGCGCGTCCAGGCCGGCGATACCGGCGCCGATCGTCTCACCCGTCTCGTCGTCGAAGTACGCCCCCTGCCAACCGCCGAGCCGGAAGCCGCCCGCACGGTCCTCGTCGGGCCCGCCCGGGCCCTGGTACACGCCGTCGAGGGTGAGGAAGAGATCGGCCTGGATGATGCCCATGGGGTGGTCCTTCGGGGTGCGATGACGTCCGGGCGCACCATCCTGTCCGGACCCCGCCCGGGGGTCAATCCCGGGACGGTGCATGACGCCGCGCACCGCACCGGGAGGCGGCTACCGTGTCCGCGGCCGTCACTAGACTGGCGGCATGAACGAGCAGGAACCGGGTCCCGCCCGGGCCGTCGATGCTCCCGCCACTTCCGTGGCCGGTCCCGCGGGCGCGCCCGTGCCGGACGAGGACGGCGGGCCGCCCGATCTGCTCGACGCCGCCGCCGTCGACACGTCCGTGCGCAGCCCGGCCCAGCGGTCCCGCACCTTCGCCGGGATCCTCGTGAACACTGCGCTCGCCAACATCACGACCAGCTACCTCTGGTTCGCCCTGACGTTCTGGGTGTACCTGGAGACGCGCAACGTGATCGCCACCGGGGTGGTCGGTGGTGCCTACATGCTGCTGATCGCGCTCTCCAGCATCAGCTTCGGCACCTTCGTGGACCGCTACCGCAAGCTCGTGGTGATGCGTTTCGCCGCCGTCTTCACCCTGGTGATGTTCGTGCTCGCCGGGATCCTGTACCTCCTCACCCCCGCCGCCGACATGGCGGACCTGACCCGGCCGTGGCTGTGGGTCTTCGCCCTGGTCGTCCTGGTCGGAGCCGTGGTGGAGAACATGCGCAACATCGCCCTGTCCACCACGGTCACGATCCTCATCGAGCCGGACCGCAGGGCCAACGCCAACGGGCTCGTGGGCATGGTGCAGGGACTGATGTTCATCGTCACCTCGGTGCTCTCCGGACTGTCCGTCGGGCTGCTGGGCATGGGCGGCACGGTCGTGGTCGCCGTGGCTCTCACCGCCGTGGCTCTCGTGCACCTGCTCACGCTGCGCATGCCGGAGGAGGTGCGCGCCGCGGCCACGGACGCGCACGGCGGCTTCGACCTCCGGGGCGCCTTCGCGGCCGTGCTCGCCGTGTCCGGGCTGTTCGCGCTGATCCTGTTCTCCACGTTCAACAACTTCATCGGCGGCGTCTACATGGCGCTGATGGACCCCTACGGCCTGGAGATGTTCCCCGTAGAGATCTGGGGAGCGGTCTTCGCCCTCGGCGCCACCGGGTTCATCGTGGGCGGGGCGCTGATCGGCAAGTTCGGGCTCGGGACCAACCCGCTGCGCACCATGCTGCTCGCGGTGGTCGCGATGGGCGTGCTCGGCGCGGTGTTCACCCTGCGGGAGTGGGCGTGGCTGTACGTCCTCGGCATCTGGCTCTACCTCGTGCTCGTCCCGTTCGTGGAGGCGGCCGAACAGACGGTGATCCAGCGGGTCGTGCCGCTGGAGCGGCAGGGCCGGGTCTTCGGCTTCGCCATGGCGTTCGAGTCCGCCGCCGCGCCGGTCACCGCGTTCCTCATCGCCCCGATCGCCCAGGTCTGGATCATCCCGTACGCGCGGTCGGCCGACGGCGCCGCCCAGCTGGCTCCGCTGCTGGGCGAGGGCACCTCCCGCGGCATCGCCCTCGTGTTCCTGGTGGCGGGGGTCGTCATGATCCTGGCCGCGCTGCTGGCCTTCCTGACCCCGGTCTACCGCCGGGTCTCGGCGTCGTACGCGCAGGTGGCCGCGGCGGGCGACGACGCCGTCGCCCCGACGACCGCGTCCTCGGGCTGAGCGGAGCGTGCTGGTCGGTCAGCGGCCGAGGGTGCGGCTCGGCGTCGTCCCGTAGACCTGCCGGTAGTACTGGGCGAAGCGGCCCGGGTGGGTGAAGCCCCAGCGGGCGGCGATCTCCTTCACGGTGTCCCCCCGGGCGGGGTCGCCGTCCTGCAGCTCGCGGTGGGCGGCGTCCATCCGGGTCCGGCGCAGGTACTGGGCCGGGGTCAGGCCCGTCGGGTGATTGGCGCGGAAGGCGCGCACCAGGGCCTTGGTGGTCGTCCGGGCCGCGCGGGCGGCGTCCTCCACGGTGATCGGCTCCGCGGCGTGGTCGTCGAAGTACTGCAGCGCGACCCGGTACCGGCGTCCCTGGGCCTCCATGGACTGGTGCAGCTCCGCGCGGTCCCCGCGCAGGGGGAAGCACTCGAGCAGCCCCACGGCCAGGTGCCGGGTGAGATCGGCGCGGACCACGGGTTCGTCGAAGGCCGCGGACGCCATCACGCCGGCGCTGAAGCGCGCCAGCTCGGACCAGTACTGCCCCAGCCGGCTGCTGAGGGGCACGGAGGACGTGAAGTCCACCGGTATCTCGGCGCCGTAGACGGTGTCGGCGGTCTGCTGCACCACGTCGACGGGAAGGTGTGCGAGGGTGACGTCCACGTCCTCGGCCACGACGAGCACGGGATGCCCCGGGCGGAACAGCAGGGGCGATCCGGTGACGGCGGTGCCGGTCTCCTGCCGCGTCTGCCAGTCGTAGCGGCTGCCGTTCACATGGGCCACCGTGAGGCTCGCGGTGTCCCCCCACAGGGACATCGCGCCCCCCACGTGCACCCGGGAGACAGCACCTCGCGCGTCCCCGGCGCGCGAGAGCCGGTAGCAGAACGCGGGATCGGCGGAGCCGTAGCCGAAGCGCATCCCGGTCTGCTCCCCGAGCACGGGCAACACGTCCGGATCCGAGACCGTGAGTTCGTGGCGGAACACCTCGCCCATGAACCAGTACCACCTTCCGCACGCGCCGCGTCCGGCACCGCCTCAGCTCCGACCGCCCCTGCCTCGGTCGGCGGAAATCTCGCCCCAGTATGGCTCGGCCCGCCGGAATGCACGACCGGCGCCGTCACATGCGCACGCATCGACGACATGTGGCGTGGTCCCCGGGGCGCCGTCCGCGGAGGAGCACCGGGGGCACGCACCGGGGGCAGGTCCCGGCCGCCCGGTCCGGCGGCCGGGGCCCGCCCCGCGGCGGGGTCTGCGGAACGGCGGGCGGGGTGCGTCAGCGCACGACGTCGTAGACGGCCTTGACGATGCCGTTCGGGTAGGCCTCGTGCTCGACGAGGTCCAGCTTGCGCAGCGTGTCGGTCGTGTCGTCGAAGAGACGCCGTCCCGCACCGAGCAGCACGGGGAAGACCAGCAGGTGGTACCGGTCCACGAGGTCGGCGGCGGCCAGACCCTTGGCCAGCGTCGCGCTGCCGTGCACCAGGACGGTGCCGTCGACGGTCTCCTTGAGCCGGGCGACCTCGTCGAGGGAGCGCAGCACCGAGGTGTTGTGCCACTGCGGGTTCTCCAGGGTGGAGGACACCACGTACTTCGGCATGGCGTTGTACTCGGCGAAGTCCTCCATCGAGGGCCAGACCGGGGCGAACTCCTCGTAGCTGACCCGGCCCATCAGCATCGCGGCGGCCTCCTGCTGCTCCCGGTCCTTGATCTCGTAGGCGGCTTCGTCGAACTCCACCTGCCGGAAGGTCCAGCCCGCGTGCGGGTGCGGGCCCCCGCCGGGGGAGTCGACGACGCCGTCGAGCGTGATGAACTCGGTGATGATCAGCTGGCCCATGGAGCACTCCTGTCGAAGACGTACGGCCGGTCGCGCCGTGCTTCCTACTCTGGCGGCACCTCGCGGTCCGCGGAAGTGACGCGCCGGGAGGACCGTCACAGAACGGGGATCTGCGGGTGGCGGGTGGGCGACCGCCGGGGGCCCGTGTCCCGCGCCGAGCCGCCGCACGGACCCCGGCTCCGGGGCCCCCGCCGCCGCGCCGGGCCCGGCTCAGGCCGGGGCGCTCAGCTCGGCGTCGCCGCCGATCGGCTCCAGGACGACCTCGGGGGCGTAGGTGGGAATGCGGCCGAGCTTCCACTTGTCGGTGAGCACCGCCACCGCCTCGCCGTCGGAGCGCCACAGCACCTCGACGCCGGGCACCCGGTTCAGCACGCCGGGATCGGGGGCGACGACCCGCCGGGCCAGGGTGTAGGGGAGGGCCTCCAGGCGCACCTGCGCGCCGAACTCCTGGGCCATCCGGTCGGCGACGACCTCGAACTGCATCGGGCCGACCGCCGCGAGCACCGGCGCCTGGTCGCCGCGGGCCTCGGAGCGCAGCACCTGGATGACGCCCTCGTGCTCGAGCTGGGTGATCCCGCGGCGGAACTGCTTGGCCCGGCCGGCGTCCACGGCCCGGGCCACCTGGAAGTGCTCGGGCGAGAAGTGCGGAATGGGCGGGAAGGTCACCGGCGCGCCGACGTAGACGCTGTCCCCGGCCCGCAGGGCCGAGGCGTTGACCAGGCCCACCACGTCCCCGGGGAAGGCGGTCTCGACGGTCTCCCGGTCCCGCCCGAAGACCTGGTGGGCGTACTTGGTGGCGAACGGCTTGCCGGTGGCCCCGTGGGTGAGCACCGTCCCGCGCCGGAACACCCCGGAGCAGACCCGCAGGAACGCCACGTGGTCCCGGTGGGCGCGGTCCATCCCGGCCTGGAGCTTGAACACGAACCCGGAGAACGGCGCGTCCACCGGGCGCGGAGCGCCGTCGGCGTCGGGGCGCGCGCCGGCCGGGGGAGCGAGGTCCACCAGGACGTCGAGCAGGGTGTCCACCCCGAAGTTCAGGGCCGCTGCGGCGAACAGCACGGGGGTGGACCGTGCGGCCAGGAACGCCCCCGGCTCGAACTCCCCGTTGCTCTCGGCCACCAGATCGGCCGTCTCGCACGCCTCCGCCCACGCCGCGCCCTCGAGCTCGGCGGCCCGCTGCGGATCGAGCACCTCGGCCTCGGCCCGGGCGGCCCCGGCCGCCACCCGGCGGTACCGGGTGTAGGCGCGGCTGCGGGGATCCAGGGTCCCCCGGAAGTCCCCGGACAGCCCCACCGGCCAGGTCAGCGGCACGGGCACCCGGCCCGTGCGCTGCTGCACCTCGTCCATGAGCTCCAGGGCGTCCTTGCCGGGGCGGTCCCACTTGTTGATCACGGTGACCACCGGCAGGCCCCGCCGTGCGCACACGTCGAAGAGCTTCAGCGTCTGGGTCTCCAGGCCCTTGGCGGCGTCCACGAGCATCACCGCGCAGTCCACCGCGGCCAGCACCCGGTAGGTGTCCTCGGAGAAGTCGGCGTGGCCGGGGGTGTCGAGCAGGTTGACCACCGTGTCCCGGTAGCTGAACTGCAGCGCGGCCGAGCTGATCGAGATGCCCCGGTCCTGCTCCATCTGCATCCAGTCCGAGACCGTGGCCTTCCGGCTGGCCTTCCCGTGGGTCGCCCCCGCCTCCTCGATGGCGCGCGCGTGCAGGGCCAGGGCCTCCGTCAGCGTCGACTTGCCCGCGTCCGGGTGCGAGATCACCGCGAACGTGCGCCGGCGCGCGGCCTCCGCCGCGACCGTCTCCGGCGCGGACTCCTCGAGCGGGCTCGACGGGGTGCGTGCTGTCTGCTGTCCGGCCATGCCCACGACTCTAGCCCGACGCCCCGACGGGCCCGCCGGCGCGGGGTTCAGCGCCGGAGGCGCCGGCGGGCCAGCCAGCGCACGGGCCCTCCGCGGAGCAGCAGGTGCCGGGTGTGGGGGTCCAGCAGGATCAGGTAGGCGGTGAACGCCAGCGCTGTGACGAACGCGATCGTCGACGCGTCCACCGGCAGCTCGATGAACGGCCACACCGAGAGCTGGTCCTGGGCGCCGAAGATGACGAAGAAGGTGATCACGACGTACAGCGAGCGGATCTGCCAGTCGTCCTTGATGCCGGTCACGGCGAGGAACGGCAGGAACCAGAGGATGTACCAGGGCTGGATGATCGGCGAGAGCAGCACCACGGCCGCGAAGGCCAGGCCGAGCCTGCGGACCACGCGCCGGTCGTCGCCGCGGAACATCAGGAGCAGCACCAGGCCGATGGCGGTGTACTGCAGGGCGCTGCGCAGTGCCGAGGCCAGCTGGGCGCCCGGCAGGCCCACCGCGTCCGCGAGGTGGCCGACCCGCTGGCTCAGGAACCCGGACGGCGAGTAGCCGGTGAAGCCCGGGGTGGGATCCACGAGCGCCCAGGCCCACCCGGTGCCCAGCTGGTAGGGGAGCCCGCTCAGCAGCAGCACGCCGAGGCTCAGGGCCGCCGTCGCCGCCCAGAGGCCGAACTTCCGACCCCAGGACGCCTTCGGCCCCGCCCACAGCAGCCCGATGAACGGCAGCAGCAGGATGGTGATGGGCTTGACGGCGATCGATGCGGTCACGAGCAGGACACCGGCGACCGGCCGGCCCGTGGCGGCGGCGTAGGTGCCCGCCACGGCCAGCCCGAGCATCAGCGCGTCGTTGTGCGCGCTGGCCACGAAGCTGATGAGGAACAGGGGATTGGCCACGGCGATCCACAGGGCGCGGGCCGGGTCGACCCCGTGCAGCTGCGCCAGCCGGGGCACGTAGACCACGCAGAGGAGGACGCCGGCGCAGGCCAGGAGGCGGAAGAGCAGGACCGAGAGGTCCGGCTGGGCGCCGGTGAGGGCCACGACCCCCCGCGCCGCCCACAGGAAGTACGGCCCGTAGGGGGTGCGGGCCTCGGCCCAGGCCGGATCGGCGCCCAGCATGAACCAGTTCTCGAGCGTGGAGATCCCGGTGGTGTAGGGATTCTGGTCGGCCAGCATGAGCCGCCCCTGGCCGATGTAGGCGTAGACGTCCCGGGAGTAGATCGGCACCGCGAACAGCAGGGGCAGCGACCAGGCACACACGGCCACCAGGACGGTGCGCCGCGCGCCGGCGGGCCAGCCCTGCAGCCGCTGCCCGAGCCGCAGCCAGGAGCGCACCAGCAGCATCGCGCCCACGGTCAGCAGGACGGTGGAGCAGTAGACGCCCCACCCCTCGACGCGCAGCGCGATGACCAGGGGATGGCGGACCATGGGGGAGCCGCTGGCGATCCACCCGGTGCCGATCGATCCGAGGAACATCAGCACGGAGCCGACGAACCCCTGCAGGACGGCGACGTGCGCTCGCGGCGGCCGTGCGGCGGCCGGCGCCGGCCGTGCTCCGGCGGGCTCCTCGGCCCGCGCGTGACGGTTCCCCGGTGCCCCCCGACGCGAACCACCTGCCGTCATGACGTGTGCTGATCCCCTAGGTGTGTCGCTGCTGGGCGGACAGGTGTGCCGGATCTCTCCGGGAGCCCGATCCTAGCAGTCGCGGGCGTCCCGGCCCCGGGAGAACGCCGGGTTTCGCCGGGCATCCCGCCCCGGAGGCGGTGACCGGGCCGGCCCGTCCGGGGCACGGGTGTCCGCCCGCCCCCGCCCGGGCACGTAGCATGGGAGCGCCGCGCGACGGTCCCGGCGACGGCTCGCCGGGACGCTCCGCGGCCCTGTCTCTCCGCCCCTGACGAGGATCGCCGCATGTCCACGGACAAGACCTTCAGCCTGCTCACCCGGTTCCGAGACCGCCTGCTGCCCCGGCGGTGGCAGGTCCGGGCGAACTCCCCGCGCGGACTGCTCACCGGCTTCGTCGCGGTGCACCTGGTGTTCCTGGTGTTCGCCCTGGTGACGTCCCTGCACGGCGGGGCCTTCAGCGACACCTACATCTATCGTGCCTGGGCCCAGGCCGGCTTCGACGAGCAGAACCTCGGGCCCGAGCCCAGCCCCTGGGTCTACCCGGTGCTGGCGCTGCTGCCGATCGCGGTCGCCGGAGCGGCCGGGCCGGGGCCGTTCTTCTTCCTGTGGGTGCTCATGATCACCGTGCTCAACGGCTGGGCCGTGGGCAAGCTGACGGACTGGGGGCGCGACCGCCACGCCGTTCCGGCCGCGTGGTGGTGGCTGGGCTTCGTCTTCCTCATGGGCTGGCTGGGCTTCGCCCGGGTCGACGGGCTCACGGCTCCGCTGGTGCTCGTCGCCCTGGTCCACGGCGCGGCGCAGCCGGTCGTCGCCTCGGTGCTCCTGAGCGTGGCCACCTGGATGAAGGTCTGGCCGGCCGCCGTGGTGCTCGCCCTGGTCACCGTGGTGCGCCGACGGGTGCAGGTCGTCGTGGCGGGCCTGCTGGTCAGCGTGGCCGCGGCGGGGGTCGCCGCCGCCATGGGCGAGCTGCCGAGCCTGCTCGACTTCCTCACCCAGCAGGGGGACCGGGGCATGCAGCTGGAGGCCACGTTCACCACCCCGTGGCTGTGGCTGTCCGTGCTCGGGGTGGGCGGGTCCCGGATGTACATGAACACCGAGATCAACTCCATGCAGGTGGACGGTCCGGGGACCGCGACCATGGCAGTGCTGATGCAGCCCCTGCTGCTGCTGGCCGCCGCCGTGGTGACGCTCCTGATCGCCCGGGGGCTGCGCCGCGGGGAGCAGTCCGGCGCCGTCGACCGCACCGAGCTGCTGCTGGCCGGCTCGCTCACCATGGTGACCGCCTTCATCGTGTTCAACAAGGTCGGTTCCCCGCAGTTCATGGTCTGGCTCGCCCCGGCCGTGGCGGTGGGGCTGACCCACCACCGGACGGTGTGGCGGGTGCCGGCGGCGATGCTGATCGTCATCGCCGTGGCCACATTCTTCGTCTACCCGCTGTTCTACTACGAGCTCAGCCACAACGACCCGCTGATGGCCCTGGTGCTGACCCTGCGCAACGCCATGCTCGTGGTGCTGCTCTGGTGGTCGGGGCGCCGCCTGTACCGGCTCGGCTCACCGCGGCCGGCCGCCGTGCTCACGGGCAAGGAGTCCTGAGATCCCCGCCGCCCTCCGCGACCGGCTGACCGGTCTGCGCGACACCGTCCTGCCCGCCCGCGCCGTGGCCTGGTTCGCCCGCCCGTCCAGCGTGTGGTGGGGCTTCGCCGTCGTCCACCTCTACTTCCTGGGCTGGATGATGTCCTTCGTCGTCCACGGCGACGCCTTCAGCGACACCGAGCAGTACCGCCGGTGGGCCATGGCGGGTTACGACCCGACCGGTGGCGCGGACGACATCAGCCCGTGGGTGTACCCGGTGCTGGCGCAGATCCCGATCCACCTGGCCGGGATCGCCGGGCCCGGCCCCTACCTGCTGGTGTGGACGCTGCTCATCACGGTGCTCGACGCCGTGGCGCTGGCCTGTCTCACCCGTGGCCCGTGGCGGCCCCGCAGCGTCCTCCCGGCATGGTGGTGGCTGGTCTTCACCGTCTTCCTGGGCTACCTCGGCTTCGCCCGGGTGGAGGGCGTGGCGGCCCCGATCGTGCTCGTCGGGCTGCTCTGTGCGACCGGGCGTCCGGTGCTGGGCTCGGTGCTGCTCAGCGTCGCCACCTGGATCAAGGTCTGGCCGGCGGCCGTCCTGCTCGCCCTGGTCATCGCCTCCCGGCAGCGGCTCCGCATCGTGGCCGCCGGGGTGGTGGTCACCGCCGTGGTGGTGCTGGGCACGTACCTGTCCGGCGGCATCGCGCGCATCGCGGACTTCCTCGTCAACCAGGGCGAACGCGGCATGCAGCTGGAGGCCACGTTCTCCACCCCCTGGGTCTGGCTGAGCGTCCTCGACGCGGCCTGGGCGCGGATGGCCGACAACGTGGCCATCAACTCCACCGAGGTCTACGGGCCCGGCACCGAGGTCGCCGCGTTCCTCATGCAGCCCCTGCTCGTGCTGGCCGTCCTCGCGGGCTCCGCCCTGCTGGTCCGTGCGCTCCGGCGCGGGGCCGAGCGCGAGGAGCTCTTCTACGAGGGGGCGCTGATGATGACCACCGTGTTCATCGTCTTCAACAAGGTCGGTTCCCCGCAGTTCATGATCTGGCTCGCCCCGGTCGTCGTGGTCGGCCTGGTGCACGACCCCCGGCGGTGGAGGGCCCCGGCGGCGCTGCTGATGGGCATCGCGGTGACCACGTTCGTGATCTACCCGCTCTTCTACACCCCGCTCATCCACGCGCACCCGGTGATGGCGGCCGTCCTCACCGTGCGCAACGCGCTCCTCGTCCTCCTGCTGTGCTGGTCGGTGCGGCGCACGGTGGAGCTGGGCCGCCCCGCCCGCCCGGCACCCCGGACCGTCGACGCCTGAGCCCGCCGACCGGCGCCGGGCCCGGCCCTGGCGCCGGGGCGGACGGCCCTCCGACGTGCTCCGCCCCGGCGGACCTCCCGGAGGATCGGGGAGGTCCGCCGGGGCGGCCGGAGGGGTGTGGATCAGGCGTCGATGACCACCGCGGTGACCAGCGGCGCCCGCCGGTAGGCGCGCTCCAGGTGGCGGGCCACGGTGTCGCCGATGAGCGACTCGAGCTCGTCGAGGTCCTCGAGCTTCTGCGTGGCCGGGCGGGCCAGGGCGTGCTCGACCTTCTCGGCGGCCTTGTCGAAGATGTGCTCGTCGTGGACGAAGCCCTTCGCGATGAACTCCAGCGGCTCGGCCAGCGCGTTGGTGTCGGCGTCGACGATGGCCACGACGGTGACCACCCCGCCCTCCTGCAGCAGCCGCCGCTCGACGAGGGTCTCCTCGGTGACCTTGCCCACCGTGTGGCCGTCGACGTAGACCAGACCGGCCTCCACCTGCCCGGAGATCCGGGCCCGGCCGTCGACGAGGTCGATGGTGCTGCCGTCCTTGGCGATGAGCACGTTCTGCGGGTCCACGCCGGTGCGCACGGCCAGCGCGGCGTTGGCGTGGAGGTGCTTGGACTCCCCGTGCACGGGCATCACGTGGGTGGGCTTGACGATGTTGTAGCAGTAGACCAGCTCACCGGCGGAGGCGTGACCGGAGACGTGCACCTTGGCGTTGCCCTTGTGCACGACCTTCACGCCGAGGTCGGTGAGCTTGTTGATGATCCCGTAGATCGCGTTCTCGTTGCCCGGGATCAGCGAGCTGGCCATCAGCACCGTGTCCCCGGGGTTGAGCTGGATCTGGTGGGTCTCGTTGGCCATCCGCGAGAGCGCGGCCAGGGGCTCGCCCTGGGAGCCGGTGCACACCAGGGTGACCTTCGCGTCGGGCATGGAGTGCAGCTTCTTGAAGTCGACCACCAGCCCGCGCGGGATCTTCAGGTAGCCCAGCTCGCTGGCGATGCCCATGTTCTTCACCATGGACCGGCCCACGAAGGCGACCTTGCGCCCGTGGGCGTGGGCGGCGTCGAGGACCTGCTGGATCCGGTGCACGTGGCTGGCGAAGCTGGAGACGATGATGCGCTTCGGCGCGGTGGCGAAGACGTGGTCGATCGCCGGGGTCAGCTCCTGCTCCGAGGTGGTGAACCCGGGGACCTCCGCGTTGGTGGAGTCGGTGAGGAACAGGTCCACGCCCTCGTCGCCCAGCCGGGCGAAGTGGCGCAGGTCGGTGATCCGGTCGTCCAGCGGGAACTGGTCCATGCGGAAGTCCCCGGTGTGCAGCACCAGCCCGGCGTCCGTGCGGACGGCCACGGCCAGGCTGTCCGGGATCGAGTGGTTGACCGCGACGAACTCGCAGTCGAAGGGGCCCGCCTGGTGACGGTCCCCGGCCTCCACGTGGACCGTCCTCGGGGTGATCCGGTGCTCGGTGAGCTTGGAGGTGATGAACGCCAGGGTCAGCTCGGAGCCGATCAGCGGGATGTCCGGGCGCTCCTTGAGCAGGTACGGCACGCCGCCGATGTGGTCCTCGTGCCCGTGGGTGAGGACGATGCCGACGACGTCGGCCAGCCGGTCCCGGATGGAGGTGAAGTCGGGCAGGATGACGTCGATGCCCGGCTGGTGCTCCTCGGGGAACAGCACCCCGCAGTCGACGACGAGCAGCTTGCCGGCGTGCTCGAAGACGGTCATGTTGCGCCCGATCTCGCCCAGGCCCCCCAGCGGGGTCACCCGCAGGCCCCCGGCGGGCAGCGGCGGCGGGGACTTGGGCCTGCGCGAGGAGCGGGGGGAACGGGAAGAGCGGGAGGAACGGGAGGAACGGGAGGAACGGGAGGAATCGGTCAACGGATCACGCTTTCATGGTCGGTGCGGGCACGGTGGCGCGGCCGGCTCGCGCGGAGCGCGGCTCGCATGCGGGGTGGAAGTGCCCCGCGAAGTCTGGGTCAACTCTAACGTGGTGGGAAGGTGAGCCGGTGCGGAGGGCGCCCGGGTCCCGTGCGACGGGCCGGCAGCCGGTTGCTCGCAGCGGCTCCTCCGGGGGTGCGGAGCTCTCCTTCCGGGCCATTCGCGGCCGTGCGCCTCGCCGCCGCGGCGGCGTCCTCCGGCACGGAGGGCACGGGCGCGTCCTTATCACGCCTGCGCGTCCGCCGCGAAGATGCAACTAAGCGTACTGAGCAGTATGGTGGTGTGCGGCTCGGACCGCGGGCCCGGGAATCGCCGGAGGCCGGAAGGCCTCGGGGGTGGCGTGCTCCGGGGCGACCCGCCCGGGCCGGAGGTGGCGTCGGGGCCGGGGGGCCCCGGGGCCGCTGCCCGGGCGACCGGCCGTGCGACCGCGGACAGGACCGCCGTTCCCGCTGTCCGCCGTCCCCTGTATCGTCGACAGCGTGACCATCACTCCGCTGTCGACCGTCACCCTCGAGGGGCGCTTCGCCCGTGAGCTCGGCGAGCTGGCCGTGCCCTGGCGCGCCGAGGCGGTGCCCGAGCCCCGGCTGCTCGTGCTCAACGAACCCCTCGCCACCGAGCTGGGCCTCGACCCCGCCGCGCTGGAGAGCCCGGCCGGCGTGCGGTTGCTGGTCGGCAACGCCGTTCCCGACGGCGCCACCCCGGTGGCGCAGGCCTACTCCGGGCACCAGTTCGGTTCCTTCAACCCGCGCCTGGGCGACGGCCGCGCCCTGCTGCTGGGCGAGATCGCCGACGCCGGGGGACGAGTGCGCGACCTGCACCTGAAGGGCTCCGGCCGCACGCCGTTCGCGCGCGGCGGCGACGGCTTCGCCGCGGTCGGCCCGATGCTGCGCGAGTACGTGGTCAGCGAGGCGATGCACGCCCTGGGCATCCCCACGACACGGTCCCTCGCCGTCGTGGCGACAGGACGCCGGGTGCGCCGTGAGCGCCTGCTGCCGGGAGCCGTGCTGACCCGGGTGGCCGCCAGCCACCTGCGGGTCGGCAGCTTCCAATACGCCCGGGCCACCGGCGACCTCGGGCTCCTGCGCCGCCTCGCCGACCACGCCGTCGACCGGCACTACCCCGACGCGGCGTCGGCCGACCAGCCCCATCTCGCCCTGTTCGAGGCCGTCGTCGCAGCCCAGGCGTCCCTGGTCGCGCAGTGGATGCTGGTGGGCTTCGTCCACGGCGTCATGAACACCGACAACATGACCATCTCGGGCGAGACCATCGACTACGGGCCGTGCGCCTTCATGGACGCCTTCGACCCGGCCACGGTCTACAGCTCGATCGACGAGCGCGGGCGCTACGCCTACCGCAACCAGCCGGTCGTGGCCGAGTGGAACCTCGCGCGGCTCGCCGAGGCCATGCTGCCCCTCTTCGACGAGGACCAGGACCGTGCGGTGGGCCTGGCGCAGACGTCGCTCGGCGCGTTCGCCGGGCACTTCAGCGCCGCCTGGACCGCCGGCCTGCGCGCCAAGCTCGGCCTGCCCGCGGGACTGGGCACCGACGTCGTCTCCGCGCTGGCCGACGACCTCTTCGCCCTGCTCCAGGCCAACCACGTGGACCACACGTCCTTCTTCCGCCACCTCGGTGCGGCCGCCCGCGGCGACGCCCGGCCCGCCCGGGACCTGGTGCTCGACCTGCAGGGCTTCGACCGCTGGGCCGAGCGCTGGCGGGCCCTGGGCCCGGACCCCGAGACCATGGA
The DNA here is from genome assembly GCF_053711175.1 of Kocuria sp. KH4. NCBI lineage: Bacteria > Bacillati > Actinomycetota > Actinomycetes > Micrococcales > Micrococcaceae > Kocuria > Kocuria sp. KH4. The sequence goes on along the minus strand of NZ_JBSJYX010000025.1, from coordinate 5,767 downwards.
CCGCACCAATCCCGTCTACATCCCGCGCAACCACCTCGTCGAGGAGGCGCTCGCGGCGGCCGAGGACGACGACCTCGAGCCGCTGGGACGGCTCCTGGAGGCGGTGACCGCCCCGTACGACGAGCGCCCCGGCCTGGAGCGCTACGCCGCCCCCGCGGCGGAGGACTTCGGTCCGTACACCACGTTCTGCGGGACCTGAGACCCGGGCGGGCGGTGCCCGCCGGGCGCGCCGTTCAGGCCGCCGGGCCCAGGTGCTGCAGCAGCTTCTCCGTCGAGATCATCGCCCCGCCCAGGACGGCGGGCAGCCCGCCGCCCGGGTGCACGGAGGCCCCCACCCGCCACAGCCACGGCCGCAGCAGGCTCCGGTGGGACGGGGTGTGCAGGGGCCCGCTCCGCCACGTCGGGCGCACCGCCCCGTAGAGCGCTCCCCGGGCCGAGCCGTGCACCGCGAAGGAGGCCGGGTCGAGGATCTCCGTGCGGCGGAAGTGCTCCCGCAGCGGGGCCCGCAGCCCCAGGACCCGGCCGACGCGGTCGAGCTCACGGGCCACGAAGGGGTCGTCGAGGGTGTAGGACTTCCCGTTGGCCGGGGCGGTCAGGAGCAGGGCCAGGGTGGGGGAGCTGTTCGGGTAGACGCCGTGGGCCGGGTAGTAGTTCGCGAAGGCCATGGTCTGGGCGGGCTCCTCCCCGGCCTCCAGGCTGGCGTAGAGCTCCGCCGGGCGGTCCGGCAGGACGACCCCGTGCCGGGGCGTGCCCTCGGGCAGCGCGGCGTCGAGGACGGCGTAGATCGCGATCGCCGAGCAGCTGAGCCGGCGCGGCCGCCGGGGGGCGCGCCCGGCCAGGAGGCCGCCCAGCCGGTGGGCGTCGACCCCGCTGACCACCGCGTCGGCCCGGTAGGTGCCGCGGCCGGTCTCGACCCGCCGTCGCGCGACGGCGGTGACCGGCTCCCCGGTGCGGATCTCCACGCCGGCCCGCCGGGCGAGCCGGGCCAGGGCCTCCACGAGCTCGTACACCCCGCCGCGGGGGATCCACACCCCGTCCCGGGCCATCACCGCGGGCATGCTCGCGTAGAGGGCCGGGGTGCGGGCGGGGCTCACGCCGGCGTTGAGGGTGTGGATGGCGATCACCTCGCGCAGGCCCTCCGGCATCCACTCGAGGCCGTCGAGGTAGCTGCGGGTGGTCAGGCGCGGCCCGTAGAGCCGTCCGAGCGCGGCCAGCGCGGGATAGGCGCTGCGGTCCAGGGGGGCGGTGGTGAGCAGCCGGGTGACGTCCGGGCCCAGACCGCCGTGCTCGGCCTCGAAGCGCGTCCAGGCCGCGTGCCAGGGGTGGCCCGGCGGCACGGGCAGCTCGCTGCGGGTGCCGCGGTAGTAGTACGTCCCGACGTCGGGCAGCCGCTCCAGCTCCAGGCGGGCCACCGCCGCCGCGTCGGGCTCGCCGGCACCGGCGCTCGCGCCGCGCAGCGTGTCCAGGCGCCGGAGGAGCTCCTGCCACACCCCCGGGAACGTGACCAGCGAGGGGCCGGTGTCCGTCCGCTGCCCGTCCTGGTCGATGCGCCGGCTCTTGCCGCCGACGTGGTCGGCGGCCTCCAGCACGGTGACCCGGTGGCCGGCGTGGCCCAGCAGGGCGGCGGCGGTCAGCCCGCCGATGCCGCCGCCGACCACGACCACGCGGCTCACGGGTACCGTCCCAGGATCAGCGCGCCCGCCAGCTGGACCCCGGCCACGGTGCCGGCGACGTAGGGGAACGCGATGGAGTGCCGGTAGAGCCGGTGGCCGGTGGCCGGTGACGGGGCCCGCAGCAGGCAGAGCACGAGCCACCCGGCGATGAGCGCGTTGACCACCGCCACCGGGGCGCTGACGAGCGCGAAGCCCAGCACGGACACGGCCCACCACGCGCCGCTCCACCAGCCGGTGCCGCGCGCGCCGAGCCGGACCGCGGTCGTGGTGATGCCCACCGCCCGGTCCTCCTCGATGTCCTGGACGGCGTCGAACGCGTGCTTGGCCACGCTCCAGGCCATCAGGCCCAGCGCCGCCGGCCACACGGGGGTGTCCCCGAGCGCGTAGGCCAGGATGACCAGGGGGAAGGCGTAGGCGGCGTTGCTCAGGGAGTCGAGGACGGGCCGCGCCTTGAAGCGCAGCGGCGGGGCCGAGTAGAACACGAACACCAGCACGTACAGCGCGATCCAGCCCAGCGCCGCCGGGGGGAGGGCCAGGGCGAACCAGAGGACGAACGGCAGGTTGGTCGCCAGCACCGACAGCCAGATCGTGCGCACCTCGGAGGACCTGATCCGCGCGCCCTCCAGCGACCCCTTGCGCGGGTTCAGGGCGTCGGTGTCCTGGTCGAAGATGTCGTTGACGCCGTAGATCAGCAAGTTGAACGGCAGGGTCAGCCACAGCAGCAGCGGCACCGCCTCCCACCGCAGCAGCGCGCCGGTCAGCCACATGCCCAGCACGCCCGGGCCCAGGGTGTTGATCCAGAGCACCGGCCGCGAGATGTGCACCATCCGCCGGAGAGCGGGGGCGGGGCCTGCTGCTGGCACGGTGGTGGTCCTCCTCGGACGGCGGGCACCCGGGAGGCCCCGGTGGCCTCCACTCTACGTGGCCGCGGGCACCGCCGGGTCTTCCGGACCGGACGGTGCGCCCGGGCCGGGCACGGCACGGACGGTGCGCCCGCGACGGTTCGTGCCCGGCCGTGCGGCCGGGCAGACTGGGGGCGTGCGCATGATGCTCCTGACCTCCGGAACCCGCGGCGACGTCGAGCCGTTCGCCGCCCTGGCCCGCTACGCCGCCGCCCGGGGGCACGAGGTCCGGCTGGGCGTGCCGGAGCGCTCCGGCGCCGACCTGTCCGGGATCGACACCGTGGCGCTCGGGGTGGACTTCCACCGCCTGCTGCGCACCGACGGGCTCTCCCCGCGCACGGCGCTGCGCCACTACCGCACCGAGGTGCGGCCCGGCATGCGGCGGATGCTCTCGGCCGCGGTGCGCGAGACGCTGGCCTTCGGCCCCGACCTGGTCGTGCACCACCCGCTGGTCCTCACCGCCCCGGCGGTGGCCGACGCCCTGCGGGTCCCGCGCGTGCTGAGCGAGTTCGTCCCCGTGGCCACGCCCACCCGCGAGTTCTCCGCCCCGGGCGGGCCCACGGTCAGCGCGGACCTCGGACGGTTCAACCGTGCCACCTACGCGGTGCCCCGCGGCGCCGCGCGGCTGTTCCGCGCCGACGTCCGGGATGCCTGCGCGGCGCTGCCCGGCGGCCGGGCCCCCGCGCCGCGCTCGCCCTCCCGGGCCACGCTGATCGGGGTCAGCCCGCACCTGCTGCCGCGGCCCGCGGACTGGCCGGCCGCGGTCCACCTGACCGGGCCGTGGCACGACGGGGCGGCGGGGCCCGCGGCGGAGCCCGCGGTGGACGAGTTCGTGCGCGGCGGACCGCACCTGGTGGCGACCTTCGGGTCGATGCGGGCGGGCGACGCGCAGGCCCGGGCCCGGGCGGTCGTGGCCGGGGCGCGCGCCCACGGCCTGCGGACCCTGCTGCTCAGCGGATGGGGCGGTCTGGCCCTGCCGGAGGAGCACCGCGGCGAGGACGTGCTGGTCGTGCCCTCCGCGCCGCTGGGCGCGGCGCTCCGGGGAGCCGCCGCGGCGGTCCACCACGGCGGGGCCGGGACCGTGCACGCCGTCGCCCGTGCGGGCGTGCCCTCCGTGGTCGTGCCCTTCCTCGCCGACCAGCCGTTCTGGGCGCGGCAGCTCCACCGCCTGGGGATCGCGGCGGCCCCGGTGCCCCACCGGAGGCTGACGGCGGAGACGCTGGTCCCGGCGCTGGGCGAGGCCCTGGCCCGGGCCGGGCAGGCCGAACGGTTGGGGCACGTCCTGCGCCGGGAGCAGGGGCTGCGGAGCGCACTGGACGTCCTCACCGGTCTCTGAGCCGGGCCGGCCCGCCCCGGCCGCCCACCCCCCGTGCCTCCGGCGCGTCGTGCGGCTCCTGCTCCGCCGGCCCGTGCGGCCCGCCCTGCTCGCCCGGGCCCCCGTCGGTGCGTCCGGCCACCCGGCCTGCCCCCGGAAGAGGGGTCAGACGGCGACGGTCCACCCGTGCCAGGATGCCCGAGGCACGTTGCCGAGCGGAGGGGGACCGCCATGCCGAACCAGATGACGCTGCTGTTCATGAACCTGCTGCTGACGATCGTCCTCGTCGTGGGGTTCGCCCTGCACCTGGGCGGATGGCAGTGGTGGTTCCCGTGCCTGTGGCTCGTGGGCATGGCTGTCGGCTCCGTGTGGAGCGCGCTGCCCCGCCCGCGCGCGGTGCGGTCACGGTGGGCCGCCGCCGGATGACCCGCCGCGGCCCCGGCGGGGTCGAAGATGTCGCCGGGTGTCGCCCGCGGCCCGTCGCCCCCGGGGGGCGACGCGCCACGTCGTGGCCCCGGTCTGCTCGCGCACCCGTGCCCGGGCCGGAATCCGGCTCCCCGGGGCGGCGGCCACGCCGTCCGGGACGCCGGCAGGTGTCCTGTCCGCGGGCGGCGCGTACCGTGGGCGAGGTGATGGACGTCTTCGAAAGGGTGAACCCATGAGCACGGCAGTGCACTTCGGTGCGGGCAACATCGGACGGGGTTTCGTGGGGCTGCTGCTCCACGAGGCGGGCTACGAGGTGGTCTTCGCGGACGTGGCGGCGCCGCTGATCGACGCGCTGGCCTCGACCCCCAGCTACACGGTGCACGAGGCCGGTGAGGGGGGCCGCGACCACGTCGTCGAGGGCTACCGGGCGGTCAACTCCGCCGCGGACGAGGCGGGGCTGGTCGCCGAACTGAGCCGGGCCGAGCTGGTCACCACGGCGGTGGGGCCGAACATCCTGCGGTTCGTGGCCCCGGCCATCGCCAAGGGCCTGGCCGCGCGCCCGGCCGGGGCGGGCCGCCAGGCGGTGATGGCCTGCGAGAACGCGATCAACGCCACGGACATCCTGGAGCGGGAGGTGCGCGCCGCGGCCCGGGACCAGGGTCTCGACGACGCGGCGGTCGACGCCCGGGCGCTGTTCGCCAACACGGCCGTGGACCGCATCGTGCCGAACCAGGAGCCGGGCGCGGGCCTGGACGTGCGGGTGGAGCCCTACCTCGAGTGGGCGATCGAGCAGGGCCCGTTCGGCGACGCCGTCCCGGAGATCCCCGGGGTGACCTGGGTGGAGACGCTGGGCCCCTACATCGAGCGCAAGCTGTTCACGGTGAACACCGGCCACGCGGCGGCGGCCTACTTCGGCCGCGCCGCCGGCAAGCACAAGCTCTCGGACGCGCTGGCCGACCCGCGGATCCGGGCCAAGGTCGAGGCGGTGCTGCAGGAGACCAAGGCGCTGCTGGTGGCCAAGCACGGCTTCGATCCCGCGGAGCAGGAGGCCTACGTGCAGAAGATCCTCACCCGCTTCGCCAACGCCGAGCTGCCGGACACCGTGGACCGGGTGGGCCGGGCGCCGCTGCGCAAGCTGAGCCGGAACGAGCGCTTCACCGGGCCGGCCGCGGAGCTGGCCGAGCGCGGACTGGGCACCGCCGCCCTGCAGGAGGCCATGTCCGCGGCCCTGCGCTTCGACGCCCCGGACGACCCCGAGGCCGCCGAGCTCGCGCAGCTGCTGGACGGGCCGGACCCGGACGAGGCCCTGGCGGGGCGGCTGACCGGCCTGGAGCCCGGTCACCCGCTCTTCGAGGACGTCGTGGGCGTCGTCGCCGCCGCGCGGGCGTCGCGGCGCGGCTGAGGCGAGCCGGCGCCGCACGGGGCGGGCGTCCCGGACCCCGAGTCCGGGA